>JAGFIR010000145.1 GCA_024103415.1 Acidimicrobiales bacterium | reverse complement strand
ACCGCCTCGAGAGCCTTGGCATCGGGGGTCCGGGTCTTCCGATCCTCGACGAGCTCGACACCGATCATCAGGCCGAGGCCGCGGACGTCGCCGATGGTGGGGTGACGCTCCGCCAACTCGTTGAACCGCTCGAACGAGCGCTTCGAGAGCTCACGGGCGTGGGGGAGCAGCTCACCCATGGAGTCCATCACCGCGGCGGCCGCCGCGGTGGACACGGGGTTGCCGCCGAAGGTGGTGCCGTGGGCGCCGACGGGCCAGCCGTCGATGATCTCCCGCGAGGCCCCGTAGGCCGAGAGCGGGAAGCCGTTGGCGATGCCCTTGCCGAGGGCAATCAGGTCGGGCTTGGCGTCGAAGTGGTCGGCGGCGAACCACTCGGCGGTGCGCCCGAAGCCGGTCTGCACCTCGTCGTAGATGACCAGGATCCCGTGCTCGTCGGCCAGCGCGCGGATCTCGTCCATGAACCGGGCCGGGGCCGGGTAGTAGCCGCCCTCGCCCTGCACCGGCTCGATGAGGAAGCAGGCGATGTTCTTCGGCGTCACCACGTGCTTGAACATGAGCCGGAGCTCCATCAAGCAGTGGTCCACTGCCTCGTCGACGCTCATGCCCCACCGGTAGGGGTGCGGGAATGGGGCGGTGAAGACCGACGGGAGGATCGGGTGGTACCCGTCCCGGTACTTGGCGTTGGAGGTCGTGTACGAGACCGACCCCATGGTGCGGCCGTGGAAGGCGCCGCGGAAGGTGATGACGCCCTGGCGGCCGGTGTGGTACTTGGCGAGCTTGACGGCGGCCTCCACGGCCTCGGCCCCGCCGTTGGCGAAGGCGAACTTCTCGATGGCTGGCGGTGTGATCGCGCGAAGCTTCTCCGCGGCGTCGACGAGCGACTCGTAGCGCCATATGGCGCCGGAGTGGACGAACTCGTCCATCTGCTTTCGGGCGGCCGCCATGACGGCGGGGTGGCTGTGGCCGAGGTTGGTGGTCCCGATGCCGCACGCGAAGTCGGCCCAGCGTCGTCCGTCGGCGTCGGTCACCCAGATCCCCTCCGCGCTGACCGCGTGGATGGTGGTGTCGAACGAGATTACGGGTGCGATGACGTCGTCGTGACGCTTGACCAGGTCGGACATGCGTCCAACTCTATCGACAGCCATCGGGGTGGGCACACCGGGTACCTTGCGCCCCATGACCACGGTCCGATCGACCCGGGTGCTGATCGACGGCGAGATCCGTCCTGCGACCATCCGGATGGAGGACGGGCGGTTCGTCGACCTCTCCGATGACGCCGCGGACCACGACTTCGGGGACCTCGTCGTCATGCCCGGCCTGGTCGATTCCCACGTTCACGTCAACGATCCGGGCCGAAGCGAGTGGGAGGGGTTCGACACGGCCACGCGGGCCGCGATCGCCGGCGGCACCACCACGATCGTCGACATGCCGCTCAACTCGATCCCGCCCACCGTCGACCTCGCCGGGCTGGAGACCAAGAAGAGGGCGGCCGAGGGCACCATCTCGTGTGACGTCGCCTTCTGGGGTGGCTTCACCGGCGACACCGCTGCTCTCGCCGACCTCGCGGCCGCCGGCGTGAGCGGCTTCAAGTCGTTCCTCTGTGAGTCGGGCGTGGACGAGTACCCGATGGTCGGGCTCGACCTCCTCGGTCGGGCAATGGCCTCGACCGGCTCGCTCGGTCTGCCGATCCTGGTGCACGCCGAGGACCCCGACCACCTGCACCCGGTCGCAGGCGACCCATCCGTCTACCGGAACTACCTCGCCTCCCGCCCCATCGAGGCCGAGGTGGAGGCGGTGGCGTCGGTGGCCGGCCTGGTCGCCGCCACCGGTGCTCCGGCTCACATCCTCCACGTGTCCTCGGGGGAGGCGGCCCGGCTGATCGGCCAGGGCCCGGACGGTCTCACCGGCGAGACCTGTCCCCACTACCTCACATTCGCAGCCGAGGAGATCCCCGATGGCGCCACCCGGCTCAAGTGCGCGCCGCCGATCCGGGAGCGCGCCGAGCGCGAGGCTCTCTGGGACGCCCTCCGGGACGGCGACCTGGCCATGGTGGTCTCCGACCACTCGCCCTCCCCGGAGGACATGAAGACCGACGACTTCGCCACCTCCTGGGGCGGCATCTCGTCGGTGCAGCTCCGTCTGGCGGCCACCTGGACGGGAGCTGCGGAACGCGGCATCGGCCTCGAGCGTCTGGGCGACTGGCTGGCCGCCGAGCCGGCACGGCTCGCCGGTCTCGAGGGCCGCAAGGGCGCCATCCGCTTCGGCGCCGACGCCGACCTCGTGGTGTGGGACCCGGACGCCTCGTTCACGGTCGACCCGTCTGGTCTCTGGCACCGTCATCCGGTGTGCGCCTACGAGGGGATGACACTCCGCGGCGTGGTGCGCGCCACGTTCCTGGCAGGAGAACAGGTCTACTCGGGCGAACGCGTCACGCGCGGGCGTGGCAGGATGCTGACCCGATGATGGATCTTCTCTCGGCAGGCGTCGGCGGACGTGTCGTCGCCTGCAACGACGAGTTCTTCGCCGAGGCCGTCAACCTGATCAAGGAGGAGCCGCCGGTGTTCGACGCCTCCCGGTTCACCGATCACGGGAAGTGGATGGACGGGTGGGAGACCCGGCGCCGACGCGAGCCCGGCCACGACTGGTGTGTCCTCGCCCTCGGCATTCCCGGCCGGGTGCGCCGGGTGACGGTCGACACCTCGCACTTCACGGGCAACTACCCGGAGTCGTTCTCACTGGAGGGATCGGACACGGCCGACGATCATCTCGATGAGGCCGTCTGGTTCGAGATCGTCCAGAAGACGCCGCTGCAGGGCGATTCGGTGGCCACTTTCGAGGTCCCGCACTCCTACCGGGCCACGCATCTGCGGCTCAACATCTACCCCGACGGTGGCATCGCCCGGCTTCGTGTCGAGGGCGACCCGCTCCCGCCGTTGCCCGAGGTCTGTCCCGACGGGCCCGTCGACCTGGCCTCGGCGATCTTCGGCGGCGAGGCGGTCGACGCTTCCAACGCCCACTACTCCCATCCCTCCAACATGCTCAAGCCCATCGAGTCCCGAGGCATGTGGGACGGGTGGGAGACCAAGCGGCGCCGCGGCCCCGGTCACGACTGGGCGGTCTTCCGCCTCGGCATGCCCGGGGTCGTCGAGTCGGTGCTGGTCGACACGAGCCATTTCAAGGGCAACTCGCCCGGGTGGGTGTCGCTGGACGTATCGGAGGACGGGACCACCTGGACCAACGTCGTGGAGAGGGCGGACGTCCTGGCCCACGAGCACAACCATGTGTCCCTTCCCCGGCCCGCCCACGCCTCGTTGGTGCGTCTCAACATCCACCCCGACGGCGGCGTCGCCCGCTTCCGGGTGATGGGGCGACCCGACCGCGACGCGGCCGGTCGTCTCCGGATGGCCTACGTCGACTCCCTGCCACCCGACTCCGCGGAGCGGTTCTTCCGCACGGCCTGCGGGGCCAGGAGATGGGTCGACGCGATGGTGTCGAGCAGGCCGTATCGCACGGTGGAGGGGCTCCTCGAGGCTGCCGACCGGTCTTTCGACCACCTATCCGAGGAGGACTGGCTCGAGGCGTTCGCCGCCCATCCGAGGATCGGTGAGCGGGGCGACGCCATCGCCTCGAAGGAGCAGGCCGGTGCCAGTTCGGCGTCCCGGGAGGTCATCAACCGTCTCGCCGAGGTGAACCGTGCCTACGAGGAGCGGTTCGGGTTCATCTACATCGTCTTCGCCTCGGGGAAGACCGCCGACGAGATGCTGGCCATCGCCGAGAAGAGGCTCACCAACAGCCGGGACGAGGAGGTGGCCAACGCGGCCGCCGAGCAACGGAAGATCACGATGAGGAGGTTGCGTCGGATGACATGTCAGGAGGCCGGATGAGCACGGTGAGCACACACGTCCTCGATCTGGGCAAGGGCGTCCCCGCCGTCGGGATGGTGGTGCGACTCTCGGTGTGGACGGAGGACGGCTGGCACACGGTTGCCGAGTCGGTGACCGACGCCAACGGCCGGGTGACCTCCTTCCCCGAGGTCGGCACCGGTCGCTATCGCCTCGCCTTCGAGACAGGTGAGTCGGGCAACTCGTTCTACCCCTACGTCCCGGTTCCTTTCGTCATCGACGAGCCGCAGGGGCACTATCACATCCCGCTGTTGCTCAGCCCGTACGGTTACAGCACCTACAGGGGGAGTTGAGATGCCGCTCGGGGCCAACAGCTGGGGCAAGTCACGGGTCCGGGTGTCCAAGGTCCTCCGGGGCGACCCCACCGATGACATCCTCGATCTCAACGTCGACATCCAGCTCACCGCGTCCGACGTCGACGTCGCCCACACCGAGGGTGACAACCGCGGCGTGCTCCCCACGGACACCATGCGCAACACGGTGTACGCACTGGCGCACAGCCGTCTCGGCAACGACCTCGAGGGATTCGCCACGGTCCTCTGCGACCACTTCCTCGAGCGTGAGCAGATCACCAGCGCCGACGTGACCATCACCGCCAACCGCTGGGACCGTCAGTCGGACCAGGGCTTCACCGGCGGTTCCTCGGAGAAGCGGATCGCCCGAGTCGTCCGGGGCTCCGACGACCGGTTGTCTGCCGGGATCGAGGGCCTGGTGGTGCTCAAGACGGGCGGCTCGGCATTCGAGGGCTTCCCCCGAGACCGGTACACGGTCCTGCCCGACGCCGACGACCGCATCCTGGCCACCTCGGTGACGGCGCGTTGGGACTACTCGTCGAAGCCCGCCGACACGACCGCCGCCTGGGACCGTGTCCGTCAGACGTTGATCGACTCGTTCTTCTCCGAGTGGTCGGCCTCGGTGCAGCATCAGGGCTACCTGATGGGGGAGGCGGTCCTGGCCGCGGTGCCCGAGGTGGAGCGAATCAGCTTCCAACTCCCCAACCAGCACCACCTGCCGTTCGACGTCACCCGGTTCGGAGTGGAGGACACCGGCACGGTCTTCTACCCGGTCCCGGAGCCCTACGGCGACATCCGGCTCACCGTCGAGCGCTGATCACCCGGGTGAGCAGGAGGTGTAGGCGGTGACGAACCATGCGCCGTTGCGCTGCTCCAGATCGACGTTGAGGTAGAGCCAACCTCGCCCGTCCCTGAACTCCACGGGGGAGGAGTCGGTGGGCCCCTGGGTCAGGCCCCGCCAGTCGTCGCGGAGGCTCCAGATGTGGTCGCCCTTCCACGCCTCGATCGCTTCGGCGATGGTGGCGTGCCCCTCTGCGTCGGCCGCGTAGTCGAGCACGCCTTCGTCGGCCTGCTCCGAGAGGCAGCGCAGAGGACCGATGACATTGCCCTCCGGGTCCGCCCCTCCACAGGCCGCCAGTGCCAGCATTGCCAGGGCCACCAGGA
>JAGFIR010000143.1 GCA_024103415.1 Acidimicrobiales bacterium | reverse complement strand
CTGGCCGGGGTGCAGAAGCTGCTCGATCCGTCCCCGACCGCCGGCGCGTTGCGGTCGGCGGGCTTTCCGTCACATCGGAACCTCGTCCGTCTGCTCGCCGCGGTAGAGGTTGCGGTGGCTGCCTCCTTCTTCGTTGTCGGCGGTGCCTGGCCCGCTATCGGCGCTGCTGTTCTCTATCTCGGTTTCGCAGGTTTCGTGGCTCTCGCTCTCACTCGCAACCTGCCCGTGTCCAGTTGTGGCTGTCTTGGAAAGGTCGACACTCCGCCCAGCGTGGTGCACGTGGCCGTCAACCTGGGTGCTGTGGTGGTCCTGGTGATCGCTGCCATAATCCCGATCGAGCCCATGGGTGGGTTGGTAGGCCAGAGCGCAGGAGTAGTGGTCCCGCAAGTGTTATTGATCGGCGCAGTCACCTATCTGTTGTACGGCCTGCTCACCGCTCTGCCCCTGGTCGGCAGACGTGCCCTGCGGGCCACCCCCTTGCCGGAGCCGGGGAGGCGTGCATGAGCAGGACACTGGTGCGCCGGGCCACGGAAATGTTCGATCGTCCCGTCAGTCGGCGAGGCTTCCTGCGTCGTCTCGCCTACGGAGCCACCGCACTCACGGTCGCACCGGTGGCCTACGCATTGAAACCCGGCACCGCCTATGCCGCGATCTGCAATTGCGCCGGCCAGAACTGCAATTGCGGCTCGGCGTGTTGTGACGGGTACACCGAGTTCTGTTGCACCCTGACAGGGCGGAACGTCTGTCCATCGGGGACCATGCCGATGGGTTGGTGGAAGGCGGACGGCTCGGGAATCTGCGACGACCAGTCGGGGCCCAAGCCAAGGTATTACCTCGACTGCAACATCGTCGACTGTGGCGGTTGCGGTTGCGGGGCCAACGGGATCTGTTCCGGCAACTGCCAGGATCCACATGTCTATCCGTGCGAATGCGGGAACGGCCACTGCGGGCACCGCAAGGCAGGTTGCACCGGGTTCCGTTACGGGCAGTGCAACGAGGATGTCGCCTGCGTCGGTCCGATCGTCTGCCGGGTGGTCACGTGCACGCCACCCTGGATCTGGGACTCCAGTTGCAGCACCAGGGTCCTCACCGACAACAACACCCGCTTCCACAACGCGCCATGTCTCGAGGACGATCAGGCGCTCCCCACCCAGGGGATCCCGATCGTCGGTGACTGGGAGGGAGACGGCAAGGACAGCCCGGGGATCTTCGTCAACGGTCGCTGGCACCTGCGGCGCTCGGACGGCAGACCCAACATCGTGTTCCGTTTCGGTGACCCCGGGGACATCCCGGTCGTCGGCGACTGGAACGGTGACGGGATCGACACTCCGGGCGTCGTGCGAAACGGCCGCTGGTATCTGCGCAACTCGAACAGCACGGGTGTCGCCGACATCAGCTTCTCGTACGGGGACCCCGGTGACACGCCTTTCGCCGGCGATTGGAACGGTGATGGCATCGACACCCCCGGTCTGCATCGCCCCTCGGACGGACGGGTGTACCTGCGCAACTCGAACACGACCGGAATCGCGGACATCGACTTTTTCTTCGGGAATCCCGGCGACATCCCCCTCATCGGGGACTTCAACGGCAACGGCCGTGACACGGTCTCGCTGTTCCGTCCGTCCAACCAGCGCTTCTACATCATCAACCGCCTCGGGCAGAACAAGGGTGGCTTGGGCAAGGCCGACTACGACTTCGTCTACGGAGTCGCGGGCGACCGGCCGCTGGTCGGTGACTGGAATGGCGACGGGGTCGACACACCCGGCGTCTACCGCAACGGCGTCTTCTACCTCCGCAACTCCAACTCGGCCGGAGTTGCCAACCTGACACTGCGATGACGGCCATCCTCGTAACCATGGGCGTTGCCATCGTCCTGTTGGGCGCCCTCATGATCGGGCTGCTCCGGAGTCATGCCGAGATCCTTCGTGCCCTGCACAGTCTCGGCGCGAACGTGGACGAGGGTGCCACCCCGGCACACGACCACTCGTTCTCCGCGGGACCGAAGCCACGCGTCGCCTCCGAGGACGCTCCTCCGGACATCGCCGGGCAGACGCTGCACGGGTCGACGATCAAGGTGGGGGTGACCGGTGTCGAGAACCGCACCCTGCTCGCGTTCCTCTCCAGCGGCTGCTCCGCGTGCCAGGTCCTCTGGCAGGATCTCAAGTCGGACCCGACCGCCGGCCTGGATGACCGGCTGGTGGTCGTGGTGAAGGGCCCGGAGGCGGAAAGCCCCGGTCGTCTCCGCGATCTGGCTCATCCCGACGTGACAGTCGTCCAATCGACACCCGCATGGGAGGAGTACGGCGTGCCGGTCACGCCCTACTTCGTCTACGTCGACGGCCCCACGGGCGAGATCATCGGGGAGGGATCCTCCCCATCGTGGAGCCAGGTGCGCTCGCTGATCGTCCAGGCGGCGGCGGATCGCGAGGCAACCATCGCCGCGCTCAGCGTCGGCGATGATCCGGAGTTGCGGGCTGACACCGAGCTGCGGGCCGCGGGCATAACGCCCGGGCACCCGAGCCTCTATCCCGAGGACATGCCACTGGAGGACGCCGAATGAGAATGCGCGCCGACGGCATCGACGTCGACGTCCCGCGTGGGTGGGATGGTGAGATCTACCGCCAGGGTGGCTTCGCCCTCCAGGGCGTGAGATCGGAGCCCGACGAGACGGACGCCCCGATCATGCATCTCGCCAACTTCTCACTGCCGGCGAGCCGCGGCGACTGGGGCTCCGGCGCCGTGGAGATCATGCGCTCCGACAACATCCTCATCGCGCTGGTCGAATTCGGTCCCGAATCGGTCGGAAAGGCCCTGTTCGCCCGGTCAGGCATTCCGAGGGTGCAGGCCTCCGACTTCGCGCCGAACCAACTGCAGCGAACACTTCCGGGCCAGTCAGGGGCCCAGTACTTCTTCAACCACGGTGGTCGCGCCTTTTGCCTCTACGTCGTGCTGGGCTCACACGGCCGGCGCAACGAGCTGGTGACGGAAGTGAACGCCGTGTTGGATACCCTGGTTCTCGATCCACGGTGAACACCAGCCGAATCACCCGTCTCCAGGAGCGAATGGCCGCCGACGGGATCGACCACACGGTCATCTCGACGGGTGCCGATCTCCTCTATCTGATCGGGTATTCGACGATGCCCTTGGAACGGATCACCGCGCTCAGCGTTCCGGTCGAAGGCGATGCCGTGCTCTTCGTGCCACGGCTCGAGGCTCCTCGTGTGCCCGAAGGGGTCGTCGAAGTGGTGGCCTGGGACGAATTGGACGACCCGATCGGAATGCTGGCCGATCGCTGCAAGGCTTCGGATGCGATCGCGATCGGCGACCACATGTGGTCGGTCTTCCTCATCCGGCTCCTGGAGCGGCTCGACGACCCTCGCCTGGTCCCGGCGTCCGAGTTGACCCGCCGACTGCGAGAGGTCAAGGACGAGAAGGAGATCGACGCACTGAGGAGGGCAGGCGCCGCGGTCGACCGGGTGCTCGCGAGGCTTCCCGAAGAGTTCCCTTTCGAGGGCCGCACCGAGCGTCAGGTGGCGGAGGATCTCCGCCGCATGGTTGTGGAGGAAGGGCATGACGAGGCCTGGTTCGCCATCGTGGCGGCCGGCCCGAACGGAGCCTCGCCACACCACGAGCCGGGTGACCGGGTCATCTCGCGAGGCGACGTCGTCGTCTGTGACTTTGGCGGGACACTCGATGGCTACTACTCGGACGTGACCAGGACCTTCTCGGTGGGTGAGCTTTCGGAAAAGGCCAGAGAAGTCCACGCCCTGGTCCATCAGGCCAACATCGCGGCCCGGGATGCGGTCCGTCCCGGGGTCCCGTGTCAGGAAATCGATCGAACGGCCCGGAGAGTGATCGAGGAGGCCGGTTACGGCGAGTGGTTCATCCATCGAACAGGTCACGGCATCGGACTCGAGGTGCACGAACACCCCTACATCGTCGAGGGGAACACAGAAGAGCTCGCCCCGGGCAACGCGTTCTCGATAGAGCCCGGCATCTACCTGCCCGGGGAGTTCGGGGTTCGGATCGAGGACATCGTGGTTTGCGCCACGGACGGGGCAGACTCCCTCAACAACGCCCCACGCGATCTCGTGGTGGTCGGTTAGCCCTGCAACGACTGTCTGCTTCCCCGAGCCTCGGTTAGTCTGCTGACGTGCTTCGCCGACTCACTCACCTGGCCCTGACCGTCACGCTCATCTTCGGCCTCGTCGCCTGGGCGCCACCAGAAGCCGATGCTTCCACCACCGTCGCCAATCTCCAGACCCGGCTCAAGGCAAAGGGCTTCTATCGCGGGGCGATCGACGGAATCGCCGGCGCTCAGACCCAGCAGGCGATCATGGCGTTCCGCAAAGAGGTCGGCGTGACCCGCTCGTTCTCCTGGAGCAGCTCACTCGACGGCCTCCTCCGTGACTACGTCCGGCCCTGGCTCCCGTATCGACACGACGAGCCGGATCGAGTCGAGGTGAACCTGTCCCGTCAGGTCATGTATCTGATCAGGGGTAACAAGGTTCAGCAGGTCTTCCCGATCAGCTCTGGCAACGGTCAGCCGTACACGAACTCCTTCGGGAAGTTCACGAACGCCAGAACTCCGACTGGAGACTTCAAGATCCAGCGCCACGTGAGGGGAGAGCGCATCTCGTACCTCGGCTTCCTCTGGAATCCCTGGTACTTCACCGGCGGCTACGCCCTCCACGGTTCGAGCAGTGTCCCTGCCTACCCCGCGTCACATGGCTGTGTCCGGCTGACGATGTGGGACAGCGATTGGCTAGAGAGCCAGCTCTGGGTCGGCATGCCGGTTCACGTGTGGTACGAGCCGGCCGGGGTCGGCCCGACCTTCGCCCCCAACGCCGACCTCGGGATCGGCGGCTCCGCCGGCTGTCCCAACGGGAACTGTGATCGTGTGGCCTTCCAGGATCGGGGCGGTCGCTTCTACCTCTGGGACCAGTTGAGTCACAACCCGGCCATTTCGGCCTTCTTCTACGGAAACCCCGGTGACACGCCATTCTCGGGTGACTGGAACGGCGATGGCCAGAAGACCCTGGGCCTCTATCGGCGCTCGGACGGCTACGTCTATCTGCGCAATTCCAACACCCAGGGCGTGGCCAACATCACCTTCTATTTCGGCAATCCCGGGGACATCCCCCTGGCCGGAGACTTCGACGGGGACGGGTATGACACCGTCTCCATCTATCGCCCGTCGGAGCAACGCTTCTACATCATCAACAAGCTCGGCGCCGACGGCGGCGGTCTGGGCGCCGCCGAGTTCTCGTTCCAGTTCGGAGCGCCGGGAGACGTCCCCTTCGTCGGCGACTTCGACGGCAACGGAACGGACACGGTGGGTGTCTACAGGCCGTCCACCGGCCAGACGTTCATCAAGAACACCCTCGCCGACGGGCCGGCTGACCTTGCCTTCGTCTTCGGCAACCCCGGCGACAAGATCGTCGCAGGGGACTGGAACGGGGACGGCAGGGACACCGTTGCGGTCTACCGCCCGACGACAGGTGTGTTCTACGTCAAGAACTCGAACACCACCGGTGCGGCAGACGCAGCTTTCGACGTGGGGTACCTGCAATCTGTCGTGACCATCGACTGATCTGCCGTCGATAGCTGCGGCGCAGGATCGGTGACACATGGGAATTCTCAGGCTGGTCCATTCGCTGCCGCCGGGTCTCCGGAGACGTCTCAAGGCGTTGCCAGGGATGAAAAAGGTGCGGGATCGGCTCTATCAAGCACCCGCCGGCCCGCGACCCTCACCCGGTGAGCTCCGACCGGTGGTCTATCTCCCAACATGGGCCAAGTGGGAGGTGATGCGTCAGCGTCCCCAATACCTGCTCGACGCCCTCGCCAGGTCGGGTCATCAGATCTACTTCGTCGACCCCACCGCCGACAGGCCTCACAGCCCGAGCGCTCGGGTGTCGGTGGTCCCCAGCTTGAAGGCGACACCACCGGCAGGCGTCATCGTCTACACCCACTTCGCCCCCACTCGCACGCTGTTGGAGCGGTACGAGGACGTCGTCGTCGTATACGACATCCTCGACGACCTCTCCATCTACGACGCAGATGAGGTCGGGTTGCCCCCGGAGCGAACGGTTCGATACCACCATTCACCGTTGGTGGCGGAGGCGGACGTGGTCATCGCCTCCAATCAGACCCTCGTCGAGCGACACCTGTCCGAGCGTCCTGACCTGATCCTCGTCGAGAACGGCGTCGATCCCACGCTCTTCACTCCCGACGGTCCCGCCGTGGATCTCGGGGAGGCTCCGGTCGTGGGTTATCACGGTGCCATTGCCGCTTGGTTCGATTTCGACCTGGTGGGACAGGCTGCGGACATCCGGCCCGACTACAGCTTCGTGTTGGTCGGCCCGGTGCTGGAAGGGGCCGAAAAGGGCATGGAGAGCCTGCTCGCCCGGCCCAACGTCTCCCATCATCGCGAAGCCCCCTCCGATGTGGTGGCCTCATTCGTCAGGTCGTTCGACGTCGGTCTGGTGCCGTTCTTGATCACGGAGATGACCCAGGGTGTGACCCCGCTCAAGACTTTCGAGTACCTGTCGACAGGAGTGCCGGTGGTGTCCACCGAATTGCCCGCCAGCATCTCGCATCCCGATGTCCTGACCGTGACCGACGCCGCCGAACTAGCCCGGGCACTCGACGATGCGATCGCTCTGGGCCCCGATGAACGAGCTCGACTGCGCGGCGCCGGCATGGCTGCATCGTGGGATCGGCGGATCGAGCCGCTCCTCGAGCGTCTCGACGCTAACGGCCTGCGTCGGGTCCGCTGAGCGAGCCCTGCTTGCGGAACAGGAGCGCCGCCAGTGGCAGAGTCAGCAACCCGATCACATAGAGCGGGTAGGCGTACCTCAGCTCCTGGGCCGGCGAGGTCAGTGCGACATTGAGGAGATGTGCGACCCAGAGGAACCCGGCGAGGAGGAGGGGCCTCAGCCCACGTCGGGTCGCCAGAGCGGCCAGCACGACCGCCGTCGGGATCAAGACCAGAGCAGGACGCCACACCAGCCATAGATGCTCCTCGCCCCAGCGCCAGATGGCGTCGGTGACGGCGAAAGCTCGGTCCGACTTGCGCGCTCGGGCCAGGCCTACGGTGTTGGGCGGGATCTCGTAGGGCGGACGGTGGAAGTACGCATCGTCGGGTTGGGGAGGGGAGTAGAGGAAATTGGCAAGACAAGCTCGATGCTCGAGGACGGAATCCGGGTCTCTCAGTGCCACCGCGACCACCAATGATCTATAGGCGCGTCGATTCGAGCGAAGGGGCTCGTGGTCGAACGACGGATCGAACAGGAGCGGTGTGCTGTCGTAGCACGTGTAGCGGGTGGTCCAGATCTGGAGCGGTGCCAGGTCGGTGAGTAGCTCGATGTCCTCCGGGGAGAACGTGTCGGGCTCGGAGTTGAGGGAAGCGGCGATGTCGGGGAGGAAGACCTGGGAGGGGTCGATGCCATCCCCGGTGGCGCCGATCGCCGAGGCGAGGACGGTCGTCAGCAGGATCGCCGTGACTGCGGTGACCGCCACCAGTCGAACCATTCGCCGAAGCCGGCTGCGGTGCACCCAGGCCAGCAGCAGGAAGAGCAGGAGCACCGTTATCGGCCCGTTTCCACGGAAAGCCCAGACCCCTGCGAGCGCGAGCCCCAACCGGACGGTGGGCCAGGTCCGCTCCCACCCGGCGTCTTTCGACAGATGGATGAGCTCGATCCACGCCCACAACAGGCAGAGCCCGAAGACCACGTCCTTCCAGAGGGTCAGGGTGGTGGTGACCACGGCCGGTGCCGCACCCACCAACCAGGCGACGCCGATGGCCAGCCACGATGGCACCCCGGCTTCGATCAGCCGCTTGGCGGCGTAGACGAGCAGGCCGGCGAGAGCGCAGATCTGGAACAGCGTCACGAGACCAGGTCGCGTGTTCCCCAGGCTCAAGATCTCCAGGTAGATGGTGTGGACAGGGGGGTGATGATTGAAGTACTCGCCGGTGAGCCCTTGACGCCACTGATCCATGGTGTCCGACGACGCGAACCCCGGGTACCAGCCGAGCCACCACACCAGCATGGGGAGGAGGGACAGGCCGGCGAGCCAGTGCGCAGGGGGCCGTCGGATCCGCATCGCGTCAGGTTATGAAGGAAGTCGGAGCAGACCGACCGTTTCGTTGTGGCGGAATACTCGACCCGCCCACCGTGGAAACGGAAAGGAGTAGATCCGCTCCACCTCGAGATCATGTGCCCGGGCGATCTCGAGGAGGTCGGTCTCGGAGACGAACTCGATGTGAGTCGGGTCCGAGCGGAATCCCACCTCCTGCGGGACGATGATGATCACCCTTCCTCCGGGCCGGAGGTGAGGGAGATATTGCCCGACGAGACCCGACGCTTCGTCGCCCGTCATGTGCTCCAGCACATGAGAGAAGAGGAGGGTGTCGTATGCAGCGGGGGCCGCATCGGGGCTCGAAGCGAAATCCTCGGGTGTGTATGCCCGCAGACCGCGGCGCCGAGCCACCTCGACCGACGCCGGGTTGGTGTCCACACCCACTCCGTTGCCGCCCAGATGGGTCAGATTCCGCCCGATGCCGCATCCGACATCGAGGACGCGGCCGGATGCGCGCCTCCGAATATGCCACCGGTAGGGGGCCTGGACCCCGAGCCACGCCTTCCAGCCCGATTCGGTGGCGAGCAGTCGCTCGGTGTACGAGGAGTCGTTGGGGTTGCCCACTGCCTGACAAGGTAGCCACGTCCGCCGGTTGGACCGGCTGGTGGACTAAAAACATCGGGCATGCCCTGGCCCCCGGTCACGATCGTCCTGCCCGTCCTGGATGAAGCCTCCCACATCGAGGTGACGATGGGCGACCTCCTCGCCCAGGACTATCCCGGCGATCTCGACATCGTGGTCGCTGATGGGGGGTCTACCGATGGGACCCGGGAGTACCTGGCAGATCTGGCACTCAGGGATGCACGGGTAACCATGATCGACAACCCTCTCCGGCGTCAGGCTTACGGGCTCAACGCGGCGGCGGAAGTGGCCCGGGGCGAGATACTCGTGCGTGCCGACGGTCACTCCCGGTACGCCCCCGACTATGTCCGCCGTTCGGTGGAGGGCGTTATGGAGCTCGACGGCGCAATCGGGGGCAGGATGAACCCGGTGGGGTACGACACCTTCAGCTGCGCCGTGGCCGCCGCCATGAACAGCCCGCTGACGATGGGTCCGGCGCGCTTCCATCACGCTACGGAGAGGGAGGAGGTCGACACCGTGTATCTGGGTGCCTTCCGACGCGCCGACTTCATGGACGTCTCCGGCATCCGGTCGTTCCCATCCGGCTCGTCCGAGGACGCCGACTTCTACTACCGATGGCGGCTTTCGGGTCGAAGGGTCTATGTCGACCCGGCGATCCACTCCACCTATGCCCCCCGGAACAACCCCGGTGCCTTGTGGCGACAGTACTGGAGGTACGGACAGGGCAAGTCGGAGATGTTCTGGGTCAATGGTCGTTTCCCATCATGGCGCCCGCTTGCCCCACTGCTCCTCGTTCTGGCGATCCTTGGGGGCACCTTATGGGGAGTCCTCGGTGGGAGTTGGCTCCCACTCCTCGTCGTGTGCGGTGCCTGGCTGTTGGTCTTGCTGGCCGCAGCGATCCCAGCGGGGTTGCGCTCACCGCTCGTCATCCTCGCCGCAGGGATCATGCATCTCGCCTACGGACTGGGCGGCCTCTGGGGGATGATCAGGGGCCCGGGTCCCGTTCGGGGGTTGAAGAACTGACATCGCCGGTGTGCGGTGTGTGATACCAGCCCTGCACCCGGCCCGAGAGCAGGCGGATCGGGATCCAGAGCGCGGCGAGCAGAGCCAACGCCGGGTAGCCGGCGATTCGCCGCCAGCCAATTCCCTCCCTCGCCAGGTACGGGACGGGTTGGAGGAACTGGATCGCGGCGGCACCGCCCCACACCCACCACGGCATGAGGAGGCTGGACGGCCAGATCCCGGCCACTGCGGCCAACAGCGTGGAGAGCAACGCCACGAAGGAGCGGCCCGGCTGGACCAGGCGCACGGCCATGTCGACTCTTGCCGGTGTCGGACGGGAGAGGAGTCTCAGGAAGTGCTTGCGCCGCGCCGCCCGCTTGCCTGCCATCCAGCGGGCGCGCTGACGCATGGTGACACCGATCGAGGCGGGCTTCTCGTCGCCGACGCGGACGTCGTGGACCCATTCGACACGGTGACCGGCGAGGAGCAGTCTGACGCCAAGGTCCTGGTCTTCGGTGAGCGTGTCGCCGAACCCGCCGGCCTCCTGAAGGGCTCGGGATGTGATGGCCATGCCGGTCCCGCCGAGATCGGCGGTCCAGCCGAGGTTCGACCGCGCCAACTGGACCATTCGATTCCCGGCCCAATAGGACATCGCCGCTGCCTCGGCGACCAGGGATGCATCGGGATTGGTGGCGTCCAGGTAACACTGGACGACCGTGTGCCCGGAGGTGATCTCATCCGAGATGCGGGACAGCGTGTTCGGTGGGATGCGGTTGTCGGCGTCGAACACCACCAGTGTCTCGTCGGGGTCGAGCGGATGTCGTTGCAGATGCCAGGAGAGGGCGGGGCCCTTCCCTGGCTCCCCTTCACGGCGCTCTTCGACGACGGCTCCGGCTCCGGCGGCGATCTCGGCGGTGCGGTCCTGGCATCGATCTGCCACGACGAACACGGACCGCATCTCCGCTGGATGATCCTGGCCCGCCAGGTCGGACAGAAGCCCTCCGATCACGCGTTCCTCGTCGTGCGCGGGTACGACCACACGAAGCCGAAGCGGGGGCGCCGCTGGAGCGGGCCGCCTGTCGCGCCATCCCCAGAGGGCGGTGATCGTGTTGTAGCCGATGAGGGCGAGCAGGGCTGCCTGAGGAAGCAGGAGGAGAACCCTTAACATGCCCGGTCGAGGCTAGAGCCTGACCATGGATTTCCCCGCCATAGACCTGCCACCCGGATCCGTTGCCGTCGTCCTCGGGACGCGGCCCGAGATCGTGAAGCTCGCCCACATAATCAGTGGGCTCGGAGACCGCGTCCAGGTGATCCACACGGGTCAGCATTACGACTACGCGCTGTCCGCGGCGTTTTTTGACGCCTTCGGGATTCCCGAGCCCTCGGCGTTCCTGGGTGTCGGCGGAAAGACACGGGCGGGACAGATCGCATCGGCGTTGGGTGCCCTGGATGAGCGGTTCGCGTCCGAGGCGCCGAAGGTGGTCGTGGTCCAGGGCGACACCAACACCACCCTCGCCGGGGCACTCGCGGCCAACGCCTACGAGATTCCGCTCGTCCACGTCGAGGCCGGTCTCCGCAGCCGTGATCGCAGGATGCCCGAGGAGCACAATCGCGTCCTCACCGACGCCGTGGCCGACCTCCTGTGCGCCCCCACCGACGTGGCGGTGGGCAACCTTGTGGGGGAGGGTGTCCCGGAGACGCTGATCGAGCTGACCGGGAACACGGTCATAGAAGCGGTTGGTGGCTTGATGCCCGAACCGGGAAAGCGTTCCGCGCTTCTCGACGAGTACGGGCTCGAATCAGGCAAGTTCGTTCTCTCCACTATCCATCGACCTGAGAACGTCGACGACCCCGACCGCTACGAGACAATCCTCGAACAACTCGCAGCGCTGGACCTGCCCGTGGTGCTCCCCCTGCACCCGCGCTCCAAGAAGCGAGCGGAGTCCTTCGGCCTCGGAGACCTACTCTCCCGTCTCCGCGTGATCGAGCCATTGGGCTACGTGGAGTTCCTGGCGCTCAGTGCCGAGTCCGGCTTCCTGGTCTCGGACTCCGGCGGGGTTCAGGAAGAGGTATCGGTCTACAAGCGCCCTGTGATCGTCGTGAGGAGGAGCACGGAGCGGCCGGAGGTCCTCGGCACCTTCGCCCGGCTCGTCGAGCCGGATGCCATAACCGAGACCGCTGCATCCTGGCTCTCCGACCTCGAGGGGGTACACGCACAGTTGGCCACGCTCGAATCCCCTTATGGCGACGGCTCGGCTTCGGCGAGGATCGTCGAGGCCATCGGGAGGCGCTTCGCCGGTGCTTGAGCGGCTGAGGCGGCGTCGCCCCGTCCCCCAGGAGATCCCGTCCGAGCCCCCGGTCCTGTCGTTCGGCTCCTGGGCCCAGTTGGATGCGGGGTCGGTCGTCCAGGTCTGCCATCCGCGCTGGCGAGGCGTGCGAACCGTCACTCATGGGTTCGGTGGGCCCATCGTCGAATGCGACGACCTGGATCGATGGAGCGACGAGCTACTGATGCGCTTGCGTGAGGCCCGGGTGCGCCTCGTGGTCATTCAAGGCTGGCCGCCTGGTGCTGCGTCGTTCGCTCGTGCCCTGGCCTCAGCGGGAATTCCCACCAAGTGCGTGCTCCACTCCTCGCCCGTTCAGCACGGCGCCGAGCCGGGGGAGGCTCAGGTCGTCGACGAGGTCCTCGCTCTGGCCAGCGAAGGCGTCCTCACGCAGGTCGGGATGGCCAAGGCCGGATTGTCCGAGGCCTTCACGTCGGTCGGTCATCCCGTTGCATATGTGCCAAACCGCGCACCGGCCCTGGGTTCCCTGGAGAAGTGCGACCTGGGACCGGGACTCCACATCGGTGTCTTCGCCGAGCCCTTCTGGCGGAAGAACGTCACCACCCAACTCTTGGCGGTCGGGATGATGGAGTCGGCCACTGCACACGTCATGAGCCGGCCCGCCAATCACTACCTCGACTCACTGGTGGTGATCGAGCACGGGGAGTTGCCCTACGAGGAGTTCGTCGCCCTTCAGGGCTCCGTCGATCTGAACCTCTACGTGACCCTCTCGGAGTGTCACCCGTCCACCCCGCAGGAGTCGTATCTGGCGGGGGTTCCCTGTCTCATCTCCAGGACCTCGGCCGTGTTCCGTAGCGATCCCGTCCTTTGGGACCTGACCACGGTCGACGAGGCGGACAACCCGGTCTCGATCGCCGCAGCAGCCCAACGGCTGATGGAGCGAAGGGACGAAGCCGTGGAACGGGCGAAGACCTGGATCGCCGAGGCGGATCGTGTGGGAAGGGAGGCCTGGGAGGTTTTCACTTCCAGACCCCCGGCACACTGAGGCCCTCCAGGAGAGCAACCGATCGAGCCTTGCCGATTGCGTACGCGAGGTCCGTCCTCATGAACCCGCCCGATCTCTGGTGGACTCGATGTCTGATGAGGGGCTCCGGCACGAGTCCCATCCTCCCGCCGGCGGCGATGATCTGGGACCAGAAGTGCCAATCCTCGCAATACAGGAACGCCAGTTCCGGCTGAAACCGGACGCCCAACTCGCGGGCGCTCATGTCTACGAGTGCCGCAGTAGAGATGATCGGGTTCTCCCTAGAACCAACTCGAGCATCGAAGGGCGGCTTGGCCTCGATTCCCTCATAGGCGCCGAAGAACCGGGTCCAAGTCGCAACTGCCATGAGCCGGTCGTCCGACCTGAGCATCTCGGCGCACCGGCCGAGGAATGTCGGCTCCAAGACATCGTCCGAATCGACGAAGAGGAACGAATCCCCGGTCATCTCCTCGAGCGCCCGGTTCCGTGCGACGCACACACCGCGATGCTCGCCGCGCAGGATGCGGATCCTGCCGTCCTTCGAGCGAGCTGACTCGAGGGCAGCATCGACCTCCTCGGAGCCGGAGCCGTCATCGACGATGATCACTTCTGTCGGCTCCAGATCCTGCCCGAGGATCGAATCCAGGCATTCTTCGAGGAAGCGGACGTCCCTGAACACCGGGACGCCAACAGAGATCCGTCGGCCACGCTCCGGAGCCTCGACCCGTCTCCGCGGTCGCCGATGGGCCGGAGTGGATGTCGCTGCAGGGCCACCGTTCAAGGCGTCGACGAGCTCGTCGGTCGTCGTCCAGGTCGGCGCAGTCGGCCACCAGGCGGCCGCGGCGCTCCGGGCGGGCACGACCACGGGTATGCCCCGGTCGACCATCGTCTCGACCTCCTCGTCGGGTACGGAAAAGGGGTCTCCGAGCACGATCACCGTCGGCTGCGCGACGTTCGCTGCTCGTTCCACGCGGTCGCCGAGTACTGCGCGGGAGTGGCGTAGCGCGTCCCAGCTGGTGCCGCTCCACACTTCGTCCTCTTCGTCGCTCTCAGAGACCACCAGGCGAGCGCCACTCAGGCTCGTCAGGGCGCGGAGGATGTCGCCCGTCCTGCTCCGCCGACCAACGGGCTCGGGTGCCCACACCACCGAGGGGTCGCTCACGGCGGCACTGGGCCTCCCGGCTGGGATCTCCAGGTCGCCACGAACCACGAGATCCCCGAGCAGGTCGAACACGTACTCCGAGACCGCCACCACTTCGTGAGACCACTGGTACTGGGCGATCTCCCAGTCCAGTTGTGAGGCCAGAGGCGTGGGCAGATCGGCGATGGTGCCGGCGACATCCAGCCACTGGAGAGCGGCGGAGTCGCCCGCCACGGTGACCACGGTGCGCCGCTCCCCTGGAGGAAGTGACCACTGAGCGAGGGCGAACACACCGCCAAGTCCTCGCCAGTCACTGATCAGGACCGTGTCCCCAGGTCTGGTCGCCTCGAGGAGCTTGCGATGGGTCATCCAGGCCTCGATCAGGGGCTCGGGTGTGTGTTTGAAGGCCTCCATCGCGCGCTTGGAGCCCCGATCGAGTTTCACCTGGTCGAGATCCAGATGGACGACGGCATCGCCGAATATGAGCCGTGCGACAGCGGAGAGGTTCCGGGCGGCCCTCTGGTCACCGGGTCGAACGAGGTGGGTCTTCACCATGCGGCCTCTTCCGACATGATGTCCTCGACCGCTCTTTCAAGGGTCGGGCGATAGTGGGGGAGCGGTGTCAAGCCGTGAGCGGTCGTCCGCTCGCTGTCGAGCCGGCTGTCGGCCGGGCGGGCTGCGGGTCGGCCCGCTTCTTTCGTCGGGATGGGGTTGACCTCCGCGTCGAGCCCGGAGAGCTCAGCGATCTCCTGGGCCAGGCGAAACCACGTGGTCTCCCCCTGGTTGGTCAGATGGAGCAAGCCGGAAACGCGGGCCTTCAGCGCCTGCAGCACCGCAGGGGCAAGGTCTTCGGCGAACGTGGGGCGACCCCGCTGGTCGTCGACGACGGAGACGGGTCCGGCATGCATGAGCCGGATCATCGTCCGGATGAAGTTGT
>JAGFIR010000122.1 GCA_024103415.1 Acidimicrobiales bacterium | reverse complement strand
TCGATGCCGCCCACGCGTTCGTAGAGACCCCTTCGCCAGAAGGTGGAAGGTTGGGGCAGGAAGTTGAAGGCGTAATTGAAGACGAAGCGGCTGAATCCGTGTTCCCGCTTCGGCTTGATGACTCTGTCCTCGTCATCGATCCAGATCGAGTCGCCGTACACGAACTCGACATCCGGATGCTCCGCGAAGTACCTGGCAACCTCCGCGAGCGTCCAGGGCTCCCACAGGTCGTCGGAGTTGAGCCAGCAGAGGATTTCTCCCGTCGTCATCGCGAACCCCTTTGCGATGGCGTCGGTCTGGCCGTTGTCCGGCTCGCTGACCCAGTAGGCCAGTCTGTCGGCGTAACGCTCGATGATCTCGACACTGCCGTCAGTGGAGCCTCCATCGATGACGATGTGCTCCAGATTCGGATAGCCCTGGCTGTGGATGGACTCCATGGTCGCCTCCAGGAACCTGGCCTGGTTGTAGGAGGGCGTGACCACGGAGATGCGCGGTTGACGGTCGGTCAAGTCTCTCTCCCTGGAAGCGGGAGCATAACGGTGCCGTGGGTGGAGGCTTGGCCCGGGCACATGTGAGAATGTTGTGGTGCGCGGCGTGACTTATCGAGCTCCGCTGGCGGGGCGGGGACGCATCCTCGTACCGTCCCGCGTTCCGCGCATCATGGGCGGGGTCGGCATGCACGGCGCCTGCAGCCTGCCGGGTCTCGCTGCAGCGTGGGCATTGCAGGCCACGACGCGTCTGGCTGTGGCGCCGTTCTCGCTAAAGGCCATTGCCCCTGAGCTTCCTCCGGTCGATTGGGAGAGTTGGTGGAAGGAGAACATCCCCTGGGCGGCATCACCGGACCGCTGGGTCATCGGGCTTCCCGCCGATCCGAGACGCCGCCGGTTCCACATCCTGCTGCTCGACGAGTCACATCGGCAGGTCGGATTCGCCAAGTTCTCGACCAACCCGCTTGCGGAGTTTGCGGTCCGCGTGAGGGAGCATCTCGACAGAAGCGATCCCTCGACCTTCTGGACGCCTCGCCTACTTGCTCATGGCGCGGTCTCCGGATGGCACTTCACCGTGGACAGTGCGATGCCTGAGGGTTTTCACCGGCCGGCACGGTTGGCACCGGAGCGGCGTCGCGCGATTCTCGACGAGATCAGGGGGATCCTCCGGCAAGGATTGGGATCCGATGTCGTTCACGGCGACTTCGGCCCGTGGAACGTTCGCTCCATCAAGGGGCACCCGGTGATCGTCCTCGATTGGGAGGAGGCGTCGCCCGGCTCGGCAGGGATGGACGAACTGTGGCACGCGGTCAATGTCGGCCTCATGGGCAGCCTCGATGTCACCGGAACCGAGGTCGCCGAGCACCTCGACAGGGTGACGCTGGAGCGGGTGGGTGAGACCGCCCGGGAGCTGCTCGCACGATTGTCCGGCCCGGAACCCCCGGAGGTCAGGCCAGGGTCGGTGCTCTCCAGCGCGGGGCAGCGACTCCACGATGCGCAACGACGGGTGCTCCGTGAGTTGGCCCAGCGGTAGTCTGGTGCCGTGTTGAAGGGGGAATGGTCGGGGGG
>JAGFIR010000105.1 GCA_024103415.1 Acidimicrobiales bacterium | reverse complement strand
TCCTGATAGGAAGGGTTTGTACAGAGAACCCTACCCGGGAGGGGGCTATTCCAAATGACCCGTTCCGGAGGGCCTGAATCCAAAGCGCCCATAATCCAGGTTATGTCAAGTTGCGTGATGACGACCCGGGGCACGTCTCACGCCACCACTTCCCCGACAGGGCCTATTCCAGAGGGGTCTCCACACATTCGGCACCGCTGAGACCGGGTGCGGCCCGGAACGTGCGGCCCGGCTCGTACCAGCCGGTTCCCGGAGCGTCGGTGCTCAGGTAGGCCTCGATGGCGTCGGCGATCGCCCTGCCCGCCACCTCCACGTACTCCACCGTGGCGAACAACTCTGCCTCCGACGGGTTCGACATGTACCCCATCTCCAACAGAACGGCCGGTGTCCGGGGCCGGCGGACCATCCCGTAGGTGTCCCGGCCGTCCTCGTTGAGGACGGTGATCACCCCGCCATCGGGGGCCTTCGCCCACCGGACCTCGCTGAACTGGCTCAGGGCGTCGACGACGTGCTCATAGAGCACTCCACCGAGTCTGCGGGACTCGGTGCTGAAGGACTGGTAGAAGATCTCCGTGCCCGGTGTCGGCGAAGGCTCGGGCGTCGGGCCGTTGTGATGGATGGAGACCAGGACCTCCGCACCGAGATGGTCGGCGAGCCGGGCCCGGACCGGGATCGTGGTGGCGTAGTCGGCGGTGCGAGTGAGCACGGTGGGGATCCCCCGGGCCTCGAGCTGGGCCTGGGCCTCGAAGGCGACCCGGAGGTTGGCCACCTTCTCGGGCAGCCCGTTGCGTCCCTGGGACCCGATGTCCCGGTTGCCCCCGTGCCCGGGATCGAGCACCACCCTCGCCCCGTAGATCGGCTCGCCGTCGGTCACCCGGGTCAGGTTCCCGCACGGCGACCAGACGATGTACCCGTCGGGAGACACCAGCCGGACAGCCACCGGGATCCCGGTGGGTGTGATCAGGCCGAGGGGTGTTGATGACAGTACGGTCGTCGTCGTGTCCGCGATCGTCGATGTTGTGGTCGTCACGACAGTGGTCGTCGTGATCACGGACGACGAAGACGGGGCCGTCTGCCCCACCGGCAACGAGGTGCATGCGGCGAGGAGCACTGCGGAGAGTGCCAGGAAGCGCCGATTCACGATGTCCCGCCCGGGTCGTATGCTGGGTGTGTGTTCGGACCCTTGAACAGCGTCAGGATCGCCCTCGTCTCGCTGGCCGGTCTGGCTGCCCTCGTGGCGCTTGCTTTCGGGCAGTGGATGGTCAGCGCCGTCCTCATCGCCGGTGTTGCCGTCCACGGGCTGGGTTGGCTCTATCTCTGGCGGCAGAAGTCAACCGCCGATCCTCTCGGCCAGCGACCTGGCGACTGATTTCGCCTCCTCCCCCAGTCGGGCCCTGGTCTCGAACGGATCGTCACCGGCCTCGCCACGCAGGTCGACGTAGATCTTGAGCTTGGGCTCGGTGCCCGACGGTCGCGCCAGGGCGCGACCCCTCGCCCCGAACAGCAGTTCGATGAGGTCCTGCTCCCCCAGCCAGAATGGCCGTTCCGCCGCCCCGGTGCGGTAGTCGACCATCCCGGTGACCTCGAGACCACCCACCTCGGCGGGTGGGTCGGCCGCCAGCGCCGCCACCGCAGCCTTGAGCTCGTCCATGCCCTCCGGCCCCGTCCTGGTGATCGAGGTCTGCGTGCTCGCCCACACTCCCAGCTCCGCCCACAGCTCGGCCAGACGATCCCACAGGGTCGCCCCCCGCCGGCGGAGGGTCTCGACCAGGTCACAGAGGACCAGGGCCGCCGACATCCCGTCCTTGTCGCGGACGACGGTCCCGATCGTGTAGCCGAGTGCCTCCTCGTATCCGTAGGCGAAGGTGCCCTCCCCGGCATCCTGGAGGTGGAGACCGGCGTTGACGATCCATTTGAAACCGGTGAGGGTCGACACGTGGCGTGCTCCCCTGGCCTCGGCGAGGGCCGCCATCATCGGGCTGGAGACGATCGAGCTCACCGTGATCG
>JAGFIR010000074.1 GCA_024103415.1 Acidimicrobiales bacterium | reverse complement strand
CGGCTCGGGCCAGCACTAGACCCCCGATAAGTCCGCCAGCGCAGCCTGGGGGTAGGGGGTCGCCCCTCCTCCCCACGTCTGGAGAACCGTCCCCCTGCCCGGGTTCGCCGGTACTCCCCCACAAGTGGGGGAGAAATCCATACGGCCCGACGTGCGGAGAACCGACCACCTCCCCGGCTTCGCCGGTACCCCCCCACAAGCGGGGGAGAAATCCATACGGCCCCACGTCTGGAGAACCGACCCCCTCCCCGGCTTCGCCGGTACTCCCCCACAAGTGGGGGAGAAATCCATGCGGACCTCAGAGCTCGACCCGGCGGCCCTCCTCAGCCGACAGATAGGCGGCGTAGATGACACGGGTGACATCGGCCGCGAGATCGAAGCCCGAGAGCGGCTCACGGTCATGTGCCACCGTCTCCATGAAGTCCTGGATCTCGGCCGTGTACCCGCGGATCACCTCGTCGGCGACGAAGGCCTTGTTCCACCCCAGCTTGGACGGGAGCATCTCGGCCAGCTGGAAGTCCTCGATCCCCTCTTCGTCGAGGAAGTAGGTCTCCAGCATGTTGGTGGGTGTCAGGTTTGCGTCGAGGACCGCGTCGTTGCAGTAGATCTCGAGGAGGTTGCGCGTCCCGCCGAGCGACGTGTCCGACGCCACGATCAGCGCCTTGCTCCCGTCGGTGAAGGTGATGGTCACCGAGGCGAAGTCCTCCACGTCGACCGGCCGGGCGGTGATGTGACGGAGCTCGTCCCCGGAGAGGCCGTCGGTCACGCGGCCGGTCTCGGCCACGACTGAGGCAACCCCGATCCGCTCCCCCCGGGCCCGGGCCTCCTGCTGTTTGAGCCACAGGGCGCCCCCGAGAGGGTGGGAGCCGATGCGGATCAGCGAGCCACCGCCGGTGTGCTTCCACTCCCCGGCGACCGGCGAGGAGGAGCCCTTCAGGCTCTCCTCCCCCTTCATGAGCAGGATGCGGCTCCCCTTGGCCCGGATTATGTCCGCAGACATCTGAACCAGCGGGCTGTAGACGAAGTTCTCGGCGTACATGAAGCGTCTGCCGCTCGACTCCACGGCGGAGCGAAGACGATCGAGGTCCTCGACAACCTGTTCGTACATCCGGCTCTTCGGGACCGAGCCCACGGGCTCCGGGTCTCCCGGGCGTCCGAAGTAACCGGTCAGCGGCTTCTCGCAGATGACGTGCTTCCCCGCGGCCAGCGCGCGTTCCACCATGTCGAGGTGGGCGGAGGGCGGCGTGCAGATGTCGACGACATCGATCTCGTCGTCGGCCAGGAGGTCGTCGAAGCTGCCGACCGCCTTCTCGAATCCGTGGGTGTGCGCCATGTCCGAGGCGCGCCTCGAGTCGACATCTGCAACCGCTCGCAGCTCGACGTCGATTCCGTGGACCTTGCGGTACCCGTTGAGGTGGAGCCAGGCTCCGTAACCGGCCCCTGCGATCCCCACCACGACACGTTCTCTCGTCACGGTCGGCGAAGGTAGCAGCGAAGCCGGGTGCCCCCATCGGGGCGCCTGCAACCGCGACACGGTCACCGGTGTTCTCCTCCTTGCAGGTGCACCCGACACCGGGCGCGACCAAGAGAGGGGTCCGATCAATGCCAACTTCGCCGGCTTCACCACCCGAGTTCGCGGGCGCAGGGCGGCCACCTGAGATGTACAGTCCGCTGACCGGCATGTCCTCAACCACCGTTCCGACCGAGGTCGTCGCCGACCGGGTGACCAAGCGATTCGGCAACGTCACCGCCCTCGACGACGTCTCCGTCCGCTTCGGAGACGGGGCGACCGCTCTCCTCGGTCGCAACGGGGCGGGCAAGACCACGCTCATCAATCTGATGTCGGGTGTCGTGTTCCCGTCCGATGGGGGGATCACGATCGGAGGTCACCCGGTAGGAAGCGGACCGGCCGTCGATCTCGTCGCCCGACAGATGGAGCTTCCGACGACGGCCGGATTCCTCACCGAGAAGCGCCTCAATCGCATCTTCAGGCTCACCGCCGAGGAGTCCCGGCGTCTCCACACCCTGCTGACGGACTTCTCGGTCCCGCGACGGGCACTCGGCAAGCTCTCGACGGGAAACCAGCTCAAGTTCGCGCTGGCGCTGGCGTTCGCCCGAAACCGGCCGATCCTGCTGCTGGATGAGCCGACTGCAGGTCTGGACATCTTCGGTGTCGAGATCCTCACCCGGCTCATCGAGGAGAGGACCCGTCAGGGTCAGGCGACCTTGGTTGCCACCCATCAGCCCACCCTGACCCCGGACCTGTTCGACCGGGCCGTGGTCATCGACCAGGGCCGACTCCTCTACGACGGCAACCTCCCCGGTCTGCTCGAGACGGCTCCGGACAACGGTGACCCCGTGACCACCCGACTGGCCATCGCCATGGCCCGCCTCATCACCGGAGGCGGGCAGTGAGAGATCTCAGGGGCCTCTTCAACTCCATCACGCCCGCCGGGATCCTGATCCCG
>JAGFIR010000036.1 GCA_024103415.1 Acidimicrobiales bacterium | reverse complement strand
TTCGGGACGGTGAGCCAGGTGGTGGCCCGGCACGAGGGCGCCCGTTTCGACTCCGACGTGTTCCTCATCTCCGACGGCGTTCTCCCCGCCGAGGTGACCGAGACCGCCCTGGTGGCGGCGACCCGTTTCGAGCCCGAGGTGTTCGTGCCACCCCGCCCCGGCCAGCCCGTGGAGATCGCCCGGGGCGAGCAGCGCGACCGGGCGTTGTTCTTCGACCGCATGGACCGGCGGCTCCCCGTCGGCCTCAGCCGCAACGGTGAGCCCGTGTGGGTCAACCTCGAGTTCGTCAACGGTGCCCGGGGCGCCCACATCAACATCTCCGGCATCTCGGGTGTGGCGACCAAGACCTCCTACGCCACGTTCCTGCTCCACTCGCTCTTCAACTCGGGAGTGCTGGGCAGCGCCGCCATCAACACCAAGAGCCTCATCTTCAACGTGAAGGGAGAGGACCTCCTCCATCTCGACCGCGCCAACAACAAGCTCGACGAGGAGCAGCGCGCCCGTTACGAGACCCTGGGCCTGCCCCCGACGCCGTTCGGATCGTCGGCCTTCTACGCACCGCCGCGCATCGGCGACCCCAACGCCACCGCCGACGTCAACTCCCGGTCGGACGTCACCTCGTTCTTCTGGACCCTGGAACGGTTCTGTCACGACGAGCTGCTCCCGTTCCTCTTCGCCGACGTCGAGGACGACAGGTCGCAGTACACGATCGTGGTCCAGAACGTCGCCGCCCGGCTCAAGGAGGCGGAGGCGACGGAGACGGGTGCGGTCAAGCTCGAAGGGGTCACGGTCCGCACCTTCCGCCAGCTCGTCGATTTCGTCTGCGAGCGGGTCCAGTCCGAGGACGATCGCTACCGCTGGGCCGGTCCCGCCATCGGCACCGGCACGATCAACGCCTTCGTGCGTCGTCTCCAGGCGGCCGTCCGCCACGTGGAGCGGTTGATCCGCTCCGACGTGGTGTCACCCGAGAAGCACGAGATCCGTCTCGAGTCCCAGGTGACCGTCGTGGACATCCACAACCTCAACGATCGGGCCAAGCGCTTCGTGGTAGGTGTCACCCTGCGTCGCGCGTTCGAGGAGAAGGAGCGGGCCGGTCAGACCTCCGAGATGCTGCTGGTGGTCCTCGACGAGCTGAACAAGTACGCCCCGCGCGAGGGGTACAGCCCGATCAAGGAGATCCTCCTCGACATCGCCGAGCGCGGCCGCTCGCTGGGCGTGATCCTGATCGGCGCCCAGCAGACCGCCTCGGAGGTGGAGCGGCGGATCATCGCCAACTCGTCGATCCGCGTGGTCGGCCGTCTCGACTCGGCCGAGGCGGCCCGTGAGGAGTACGGGTTCCTCCCCGGTGCCCACCGGCAGCGGGCCACGATCCTCAAGCCGGGGACGATGCTCCTCACCCAGCCGGAGATCCCGGTGCCCCTCGTCGTGGAGTTCCCGTTCCCGTCGTGGGCGACCCGTGCCGACGAGGCGGTGCGTCCGCCGTCCGACGGGCCGGAGGACCCGTTCCAGCATCTCTGATGAAGATCCTCCACACGTCCGACTGGCACGTAGGAAAGCGGATCCGGGGCCGTGACCGCTCGGATGAACACCGGGCGGTGCTCGCCGAGATCGTCGGCATCGCCGCGGAGAACTCCGTGGACCTGGTCCTCGTTGCCGGCGATCTCTTCGACACCGGCTCGCCGACGCCGATGGCCGAGGAGATCGTGTGGCGCTCGCTCATCGACCTGTCCCGGGTCGCACCGGTGATGGTCGTGTCCGGCAACCACGACAACGCCGCCCGGATCGACGCGGTGGCGCCCCTTCTCGAGATGGGACGGGTCACCGCCGTCGGGGCGGCGCGTCGACCGGAGGAGGGCGGGACCGTCCTGTTGGAGGACATCGGTGCCCGGGTCGCCCTGCTCCCGTTCGTCTCCCAGCGGGGCATCGTCAAGGTGGAGCAGATAATGGGATCCGATCCGGACGAGCACGCTGCCGCCTACCAGGACCGGATGATGCGACTCATCGACAAGCTCACCGAGGGCATGGACGACGGTGCGGTCAACGTCCTGGTGAGCCATCTCACCGTGTACGGCGCCACCCAGGGCGGGGGTGAGCGGGACGCGCACATCTTCGGTTATGCCATCCCGGCGTCCGCCTTCCCCGGTCATCTCTCTTACGTGGCGCTGGGACACCTCCATCGTCAGCAGCGCATGCCACATCCCGGCGCGGTCTGGTACTCCGGCTCGCCCCTCCAGCTGGACTTCGGCGAGGTCGACGACCGCAAGGGCGTGCTGCTGGTCGACGCCGCCCCGGGCAAGCCGTCCCGGGTCACCGAGGTCCCTTTGACGTCCGGCAAGCGGCTGGTCACCGTGACGGGATCGCTCGACGAGGTCCTGGCCAGGGCCGACTCGCTCCAGGACGCCTATGTGAAGGTGGTGCTCACCGAGAGCCCTCGTGTGGGGCTCGCCGACGAGGTGAGATCGGCGATCCCGGGTGCGGTGGACGTGATCCTGGCCGCGCGTGAGGTCATGAAGAGCGACGACCCCGCTGGCCGTCCGGATCATCTCGCCCCCCAGGAGGCGTTCCGCCGGTACCTGGAGGAGAAGGGCGCCCTCGACGAGAAGGTGACCGCGCTGTTCGGCGAGTTGCTCGCCGAGGTGGAGACATGAGACCGGTCCGCATCGAGATGGAGGGGTTCGCCGCCTTCCGGCAGCGTGTCGTCGTCGACTTCACCCGCGCGCTGGAGACCGATACCGCCCTGTTCTCGTTGAGCGGGCCGACCGGCTCGGGGAAGTCGAGCCTGATCGACGCCATGATCTTCGCCCTCTACGGGCGCATCCCGAGGCTCGGTGCGCAGCTCGTGGCCCCCGTGATCTCGGCAGGGGCCGACAGGTGCCGGGTCCGTCTCGACTTCGAGGCCGACGGCGACGTGTACACGGCGGTCCGGGAGGTCCGACGGACCGCGACCGGCGGCGCCTCGGTTCGGGAGGCCCGCCTCCAGATCGGGGAGCAGGTGCTCGCCGACGGTGCCGCCACCGTGACCGACCACGTACAGACCCTGCTCGGCCTGGGCTTTGACGACTTCACCCGGACCGTGGTGCTGCCCCAGGGCAAGTTCGCCCGCTTCCTCGAGGCCACACCGGGCGAGAGACAGAACCTGCTGCGCGGCCTCCTCGGCATGGACGTGTACTCGAAGGTGCGGACCCTGGCGGGGGAGCGCCGGGCGGCGGCCCAGGCGAGGGCAGACACGGCGAGCGCCCGGCTCGAGGCCCTCGAGGTCCCCCCGGCCGATGCGATCGAGAAACTGCGCGGGCGGGTGGCATCTCTCCAGGAGATGGAGACCCGGGCCGCGGATTGGGAGCGGGAGCTTGCCGATCTGACCCGCAAGGCGAGCGAGGCCGCGACCGAGGTGGAGCGGCTCGCCGACGCCGAAGCCCGTCTGGTGTCCATCGAAGCCCCGCCCCGCATCGAGGAACTGGCCGACCTCGTCTCGGCGGCCACCACCGCCGTCCATGAGGCCGAGGACGCCCTGGAGAAGGTGACGAAGGACCGTGTCGCCGCGGTGGAGGCGGCCGAGGACCTGCCCGATGCGGGAACCATCCAGGCCTGGCGCCGGGACCGTCAGGAGAAGAAGTCGCTCGAGGAGCAATTGGCCGCGCTCGACCCCGATCCGGCGAGGAAGGCCCTCGATGAGGCTGAACGGGCCCATGCCCGGGCGGAGGCCGGCGCTCGGGAGGCCAGGGAGCGTCTCGACGAGACGCGTATGGGTCACGCCGCCCACACCCTGGCCGCCGGCCTCGTTGTCGGAGAGGCCTGTCCGGTCTGCCGTCAGGAGGTGGGCGCCCTCCCCGAACTGGAGACCCTCGCCGACCTCGAGCGTCTCCAGGCCGAGGTGAAGGCGGCCGGGAAGGCCCTCGAGGAGGCCCGGGAGGCGCTCGTCGCCGCCCGGGACGCCCACACCCGCATCGAAACCGACAGGTCCGGCCGCGCGGCCCGTCTCGCCGACCTGGAGAAGGAGATCGCCGACATCCCCGACGAGGACGAGTTGACCCGTCTCGAGGCTGCCGTCGCCGAGAGCAAGACCCGTCTCGACGCCCTGAGACGCGCCGAGGACGAGGCGAGGGCGGCGGTCGAGGACGGGCGGAGGTCATTGGAGGCGCTGGTCGAGGATCAGCGTGCTCTGGGGCGAGCGCTGCGGGAGGCCCAGCACGCCGTGGCCGATCTCAAGCCTCCGATCACCGAGAGTGATGATGTCACGGTCCAATGGAAGGAGCTGCTCGCCTGGTGCGAGGAGAAGATGATCGAGACCGCGGAGAAGGCGGGGGAGGCGAGAGAGCGGGCAGCGGAGGCCGAATCCGCCATGGCCCGCAGGCGTGAGGAGATCGCCTCCATGCTGGAGACCCACGGTGTGGAGGCCGGCGAGTCGTTCCTCGCCGCCATCACCAGGGCCCTGGAACGCGCCCGCCACTCCCTGGAGTCTGCCGAGAAGGCCGTGGCCGATGCGGCATCTCTCGAGGAGGAGAGGAAGACGGGCGAGGCCGAGGCGGCCGTCGCCAGGGCACTTGCCGACCACCTCCGGGCCGATGGCTTCGAGAAGTGGATGATGGGCGGCGCCCTGCGCACGCTGGTCGGCGGCGCCAACGCCCTGCTCCGTGAGCTCTCCGACGGCGGCTACTCACTGGGCTTCGACGACGAGGAGAGGTTCGTGGTCGTCGATCATCGCAACGCCGACGAGCAGCGTCCCGCCGCAACGCTGTCCGGAGGCGAGACCTTCCTCGTGTCCCTGGCGCTCGCCCTGGCACTGGCCGAGATCCACGCCGCCCACGGCGAGGCGCGTCTCGATGCGGTCATCCTCGATGAAGGATTCGGCACGCTGGACGAGGAGACCCTGGACACGGTGGCCTCCCTGCTCGAGGATCTCGCGGGCAGCCGCGGGCTGATGGTGGGAGTGATCACCCACGTCAAGGAACTCGCCGAGAGGGCTCCCATCAGGTTCGAGGTGAGCCGGGGGCCGAAGGGATCGGACGTGAGGGAAGTGGCGTGAAGTTCACCGTCGAGAGCTGGGACTCCGACTACGG
>JAGFIR010000221.1 GCA_024103415.1 Acidimicrobiales bacterium | reverse complement strand
AGCCGCGACGGGTTCTTCGTCGTCCCTCCCGCACTGGAGCAATGAGCATCCCGAACACGATCGCCGGTGCAGCCCGGGCGCTGCGTGACGGCTCGGTGACCGCCGTCGACCTCCTCGAGTCCGTCCTCGAGCGCGCCCATCTCACCGAGGCCCAGCTCCACGCCTACCTGAACATCGACCGTGATGGCGCGCGGGCCGCCGCTGAGGCCGCCGACGCCGACCTGGCGGCCGGCAACGACCGCGGGCCCCTCCACGGCATCCCGATCGCATTGAAGGACAACATGTGCACCCGGGGCCTGGAGACCACCGCCGCCTCCCAGATCCTCGCCGGGTACGTGCCGCCGTACGACGCCACCGTCGTGACCAGTCTCCGCGAAGCCGGCGCGGTGATCGTGGGCAAGACCAACCTCGACGAGTTCGCCATGGGCTCGTCGACGGAGAACTCCGCCTACGGCCCGAGCTTCAACCCGTGGGACATCACCCGGGTACCCGGTGGGTCCTCCGGAGGCTCCGCCGCGGCGGTGGCTGCCGGCTCCGCCTTCGGGGCCCTCGGTTCCGACACGGGCGGCTCCATCCGCCAGCCCGCTTCGCTGACCGGGACGGTCGGCGTCAAGCCCACCTACGGGACGGTGAGCCGGTATGGCCTGATCGCCTTCGCCTCGTCACTAGACCAGATCGGCCCGATCACCCGGACGGTGGAGGACGCCGCCCTCCTGCTCCAGGCCATCTGGGGCCACGACCCCAAGGATGCCACCTCCTATCCCGGCCCGTACCCGGACCCCGCCGCTTCCCTGGGCGCCGGGGTCGACGGTCTGCGCATCGGTGTCGTCACGGAGCTCGCCGGCGAGGGCTACGAACCCGCCGTCGAGTCCGCCGTTGCCGACATGGTTGCGAAGCTGCAGGAAGAGGGAGCGACGGTCGTCGAGGTCTCGCTTCCGTCGTTCGAGATCGCCCTCTCCGCCTACTACCTGATCGCTCCTGCAGAGGCGTCGTCCAACCTGGCCCGGTTCGACGGTGTCCGTTACGGCCTCCGCGTCGACGGGGAGACCACCGAGGAGATGATGGCCCGCACCCGGGGTCAGGGCTTCGGCCCCGAGGTGATCCGCCGGGTGTTGCTCGGCACGTACGCGCTCTCCGCCGGCTACTACGACGCGTTCTACGGCCAGGCCCAGAGGGTCAGGGCCGCCATCCGGGCCGACGTGGCGAGGGTCTTCGGTGAGGTCGACGTGCTCGTCTCGCCCACCAGCCCGACCGTCGCCTTCTCCGCCGGTGCCCGGGTCGACGACCCGCTGGCCATGTACCTCTCGGACATCTGCACCATCCCGTCCAACCTGTCGGGCGACCCCGCGATGTCGGTCCCGATCGGGCTCGACGAGCAGGGCCTTCCGATCGGCTTCCAGGTGATGGCCCCGTCGCTCGGCGAGGAGACTATGTTCCGGGTCGCCGCAGAGGTGGAGCGTCTCGCCGGCTTCGATGCCCGGCCCGAGATCCCGGTGGTGGCCGGATGAGCTGGGAAGCGGTCATCGGCATCGAGACGCACGTGGAGCTGTCGACCCGCTCCAAGATGTTCTGCGGCTGCGTCGTGGATTTCGGCGCCGCACCCAACACCAACGTCTGCCCGGTGTGCCTGGGCCTGCCCGGTGCCCTCCCCGTCCCGAACCGGAAAGCGATCGAGGGGATCATCGCCATCGGCCTCGCCCTCAACTGCGAGATCACCGAGCGGTCGGTGTTCCACCGCAAGAACTACTTCTACGCCGACCTGCCGAAGAACTACCAGATCAGCCAGTACGACGTGCCGGTGTGCCATGACGGTCATCTCGACGTCGAGGTCGACGGACAGACCCGGCGGGTCGGCATCGAGCGGGCCCACATGGAGGAAGACACGGGCAAGTCCACCCATGTCGGCGATGGCGGTCGCATCGACGCCGCTTCGGCAACCCTTCTCGACTTCAACCGCTCCGGCGTCCCGCTCGTCGAGGTCGTCTCCCGGCCCGACATCCGCAGCGCGGCCGAGGCCCGCGTCTACGCCCAGGAGCTCCGGGCGATCGTGGCGGAGCTCGGTGTCTCCGACGCCCGTCTCGAGGAGGGCTCGATCCGCTTCGACGCCAACGTGTCGATCCGCCCGGAAGGGTCGGAGGAGCTCGGCACCAAGGTCGAGATCAAGAACATGAACTCGTTCCGCTCCCTGGAGCGCGCCATCGAGTTCGAGATCGCTCGCCAGATCGCCGCGGTGGAGGCCGGTGAGGAGCTCGTCCAGGAGACGCGCCACTGGGACGAGGAGGCGGGCGAGACCCTGTCGATGCGGACCAAGGAGGGCTCATCCGACTATCGCTACTTCGCCGATCCCGACCTGGTGCCTCTCGTGGTCCCGGCCGACTGGGTGGAGGAGATCCGATCCACCCTCCCCGAGCTGCCCGAGCAGAGGAGGAAGCGCTACGCAGGCCTCGGCCTCGATCCGAAGTCCGCGGAGATCCTCTCTGCCTCGAGCCCCGTCATCCGGGGTCTATTCGACGACGCGCTGGATGCGGGCGCTCCCGCGCCGGCTGCCTTCAACTGGCTCACAGGCGAGGTGACGGCATGGATGCGGCGCACCGAGAGCGAGCCGTCCAATCTCACCGGGGTCAGGGTCGCCGCCCTCATCGAGCTCGTGGACACGGGTGTCGTCTCGGCGACTGCCGCCAAGGAGGTGCTCGAAGGCGTGCTCGCCGGGGAGGGGGAGCCCCGGGCGGTTGCAGAGGCTCGCGACCTCGTCCAGGTGTCCGATCGGGGAGAGCTGGCCGGTGCCGTGGAGGAAGTCCTCGCCGCCAACTCCGACGCCGTGGAGCGCTACCGGGGAGGCGAGGAGAAGGTGATCGGGTTCCTCGTCGGCCAGGTGATGCGCCAGACCGGCGGGAAAGCCGATCCCAAGCTCGTCAACGAGTTGATCAGGGAGAGCCTGGCCGGCAACGGTTAAGTTGGCGGGGTGCACCGCCAGACCAAGATCATCGCCACTCTCGGTCCCTCGGTTGCCTCTCTGGACGCGATCGCGGCCCTCATCGACGCGGGCATGGACGTGGCCCGCATCAACTTCTCACACGGGAACCAGGAGTCGAACGCCCAGCTGATCCGCTGGGTACGGGAGGCGGCGGCCCGGGCGGGACGTCCGGTGGCGGTGCTTCAGGACATCCAGGGACCGAAGATCAGGGTCGGCGTCTTCCCGGCCGGTGAGATCTATCTGGAGCGCGGTGCCACGGTCGAATTGGTCACCGGCGAGTGGGAGGGTGACGCCGGTCGGATCCCCATCGGCTACGAGCGTCTCGGCGACGATGTGATGCCGGGTCACCGCGTGATCCTGGCGGACGGTCTCGTCGAGCTCGAGGTGGTCGACTCGGCGGGTGGGAGCCTCAAGGCCCGGGTGGTCACGCCCGGCGTCCTCTCCGACCACAAGGGCGTCTCCCTGCCCGACTCCAATCTCTCCACGTCGAACGTCACGCCCAAGGACGTGTCCGACCTCGAGCTGGGCCAGCGTCTGGGCGTTGACTACATAGCCGCCTCGTTCGTCCGAACCCGTGAGGACGTGGAGGCCGTCCGGGCGCTCTGCGGGGACGCGCCCATCATCGCCAAGATCGAGCTGGCCCGGGCGCTCGACAATCTCGACGAGATCATCGCCGCCTCGTTCGGGGTGATGGTGGCCAGGGGCGACCTCGGGGTGCAGTTGCCTCTCGAGCGGCTGCCGTTGATCCAGAGGGACATCCTGACCAGATCCAACGCCATGGGCAGGGTGACCGTCACCGCCACCGAGATGCTGGAGTCGATGACCCACAACCCGCGGCCCACCCGTGCCGAGGTGACCGATGTCGCCATCGCCGTCCTCTCCGGGACCGACGCCGTGATGCTCTCCGGGGAGACGGCGGTCGGTGCCTACCCGGTGGAGACCGTCGCCACCATGTCCCGGATCTGTCATACCGTCGAGGCGGGCACCCTCTCCGAACGCGGGGCGATGCCCGTCGCCTTCGTGGCCGACGCCAACGAAGTCGCCTCGGCGGTCGCCCAGGCAGCGTGTCAGATCGCGCTCAACGTGAGGGCCCGGTTCATCGTCGCCTTCACCGAGTCGGGGTCGACGGCCCGGCTCATCTCCAAATACCGGCCCGAGCAGCGGGTGCACGCCTTCAGCCCGCTGGAGTCCACCCGCAACCGCATGGCGCTCTTCTGGGGAGTGACACCACATCCCTTCGATCGGAGGGGGTCGACCGACGAGGAGATGGCCGAGGCGGCCGCTCTTCTCGAACAGTCCGGCACCGTGGAAGAGGGCGAGAACGTGGTGATGGTCGCCGGGGTGCCGCCCAACGTGCGCGCCTCCACCAACCTGGTCAAGGTCCACCGCATCGGCGAGCCTTCCGGTCTTCTCGGAGGGTGAGTTACGATCACTGACCAATGGGTCAGAACGTCGATATTCGTCGAACCGTGGAGATGGGCGACCTGTTGCTCGTCGACACCAACCGCAGCTTCACCGGACAGGACGGCCACGTGATGAACCCGGGAGCTCCGGGTTCGGGCTTCCCGGGCCGTCTCGCCAGGCGCATCTTCGAGTTGGGGCTCGGGATCGATCACATCTTCGTGCTGCAGAACCAGGTGACCCTTCGCCGGCCTGCGGGCTGGGACGAAGAGGTCCGTCGCGAGGTGATCGAGACCACCAGGTACTTCCTGCGGTACTACCCCGACGATGAGGAAGCAGGCGCCGAAGCCGCCGCTTCCGAAGAGGAATAGCCCGGGATCAATCGCCCCCGTCCCCTTCGCTCCCCGGGGAAGTCGTGGTCGTTGTCGGCGGCGCGGTGGTGGTCGTCGGGCAGGTGTGCTCCTGACCGGGGATCTTGCACGGATGCACGGCGTAGATGGCCTGCTGTGGCCGGTAGACCACCGTCCAGGCCTCGCGGGAGACCTCCCGCTCGCCGACCAGGATGCGGCGCACCACCTCGACCGACCAGCCCTGTGACGGCGATTGCTTGGTCACCACCTGGTTGAGCCCGAGAGAGGGATCGGCCTCGTATTTGGGGGCCGGGGGCTCCCTGATGGCGAAGCGATCGCTCACGGTCGCCTCCACCACCCGGGCGTTGGGTCCGCCCTGGCGCACCACGTTCAATTCGAGTTTCCCGCCGATCTGCTGACCCTTGACGGTGCGACCGTCGTTGTTGCCGAAGATGCGGACGGTGATCGACGTATCGGTGTACCGGGTGTCGATCAAGATGGCGCTGTTGCTGTTGTTGCGGAACCTCAGATCGGGTGAGGTCCAGTTGACCGTCGCCTCGATGCCCTCCGGGTAGCGGCTGATGTAGTAGCTGTGCGGGCGATGCTCGATGTCCTGGTACCCGCCCCAGAAGACCGCGTTGTAGAGCGTGGTGGCGAACTGGCTGACACCGCCGCCCACGGTGTCGACGAACTCGCCGCCGACGATGGTGCCGTCGGGCAGATAGCCCTTCTCCTCGGTGCGCTCGCCGACGTGGCCGTTGAGTGAGAAGACCTCACCAGGGCGGACGATCACGCCGTCGACCGTGTCGGCCATGAGCTGGATGTTGGTGACGCGGTTCGCGCAGCACGCGTGGTGGGTGGTGAACTCGCTGACCAGGTGGGTGATGCCCAGGGCCTCGAGATCCGCAGTGGTGACGCGCGGCTCCGCCCCCTCGACGACCGGGAGCTCGCCGGCTCTCGTGCTCAGGAAGCCGGCATGCAACAGGGCCTGGGCTGTCTCGACCTCGTCGATCCGGGTGCCGTTCTTGCCCGGCACGATCGAGATCGAGTCGCCTTCGATCCGGAAGCGGGCGTCGACCGGCTCGGCCTCGAACTTGCTGCGGACGGGGGAGAGGTAGTCGTCGATGACCTCCGGGTCGAAGGTGTGGATGAGACGGGCACCGCCCTCCTCGGTGGTCTCGGCGTGATACGCGGCCGCCAGCTGATCCGGTGTGAAGGTGATCGAGCTTCCGTCGTAGCTGAGGGTGATCGGCGCGGTGATCAGCTGCGTCGCCTCTGCCACCGCGCGGTCGATGTCCTCGTCGGTGAGCGAGGGAACGACCACGGCCGTGGGCAGGTCGTGATTGCCGGGGACCACCGAGAGTAGGGCCGTTTCCACGATGGCCTTCGCCTTGGGGCGGTCGAGGCCGATTCCGGTCCGGGGGTAGACCGGGGTGGGTGTGCCGTCGACGACGTCGACGCCACCCAGACTCGCCGGTTCTGCGATGACGACCTCATCCCACTGGTCGAACACTGCATCCAGGGCGCTGTCGTCCACCTCCCCCTCGACGGGGATCTCGACGGTGGAGAAGATGTGGGTCAGCCAGAAGAGGAACTGGTAGACCGCATTTCCCTCGCGGCCCACCGACATGGCGTTCCGGGTCATGCCTTCCACGTCGAGGTTCAGCCCGGCGGCCGGAGGGTCGAGGGTGACGGGGCTGCCCCCTATCGAGAAGGTGGCCCTGCGGGTGAGGAGTCGCTCTTCGAGGTCGGCGAGCTCCCGTTCGGCCTCTGCTTCCTGCAGGCCGCCCAGGGACACGTCACCGACCACCACCCGGCCCATGACCTCGCCCGCAGACACCCATCGGGTCAATCCGTAGAGAGCGAGGAGCGCGGCCAAGAGTGCGCCGACGACGAGGACGGCAGCGAGCAGCGGATGGACGCGGAACAAGAAGTGGTTTCGGTTCATGAGGACGGTCGCCCGGATCGGCCCTGTCCGTTGATCGATGGTAGTTGGCTTTGGGAGACAGCGGGAACGGTCGGTCCCGGCATTTACGCTCCATCTCCGATGACTCTCGTCTTCCCCGAAGTGACACCGGGAGATCCTCTCCGCATATCTGCTTCGACGTTCCAGGCCTGGAAAAGGTGCCCGGGGAGCGCCGAGGCCCGGCTGCAGGGGCTCCATCCTCCGGACACCAAGCCGTCGGTGGCGGGAACGCTGGCGCATCTCGTCTTCAACCGCCACCTCACGTCGGGTCCCATATCGGACGACGAGTTCGTGATGGCCTGCCGCCAGGAGATCGGGTCGTCGTCGAACCTGAACTTCAGGTTGGCGGAAGCGGATCTGCGGCGGATGTCCGACCTGGAGCCGCTGTTCGAGGAGGTCCGGGACCTCTACCGGAAGTTCCGCCGGCTACCCACCGAGGGTTTCCAGGAGGGGGAGGTGTCGCTGGAGCACGAGGTTCCCTCGGCGGCGGTGAAACTGGTGGGGAAGATCGACGCCGTCTTCGACGACGGCGACGGGCGGGTCAGGCTGGTCGACTGGAAGACCGGTGGAGTTCACGACCCCGAGAGCCAGATGGGCTTCTACACGGCCCTCTGGGCCTTGGAACGGCACACCCTCCCGCATGCGGTCGAGGCGTTCTCGGTGGGCTCCGGTGAGGTCTATCGCGACGAGCCGACCGGTGAGAAGGTCGAAGCGCTGCTGGGTGAGGTCGCCGACATGGTCTCCACCCTGCGTCGGGTGTGGGCGAAAGGGTCGGGCACCGACCGGTGGGGAGGACCGTGGTGTCAGTGGTGCCCTATTTTGGAGGATTGCGCCGAGGGTCAGACGGCGTCCCGGCTCCTCGACTGAGCCATTGCCTCGCGGAAGGCGGCGAACAGCCGCTGGTGCTCGTCTTCCATGCGCTCGGGATGCCACTGGACACCGACGACCCACCAGTCGCCGTCGTGGCGGAGGGCCTCGATGAGCCCGTCTTCGGCCATCGCCTCGACGATCAGGCCGTCTCCGAGATCCTTGATCCCCTGGTGGTGGAGTGTGTTGACCTTGGCCTCGCTCGATCCATAGAGATCACCGAGCAGTGAGCCCTCCTCGAAGCTGACGATGTGCCGTCGTGCGTTCATCTCATCGGGGGTGATCCCGCTGAAGGTGTCGTGCACCCCGCCGGGCGTGGTCACCTCCTGATGGAGGGTGCCACCCATGGCGACGTTGAGGAGTTGCAACCCCCGGCAGATCGCCAGCACGGGCTTGCGCTGCTCCCGGGCAGCTTCGAGGAGTGCAATCTCGAAGCGATCGACCTCGGCGTCGTAGTGCTTGGCGGCAGTCGGTTCCTCGTCATATGAAGCCGGGTCGAGATCGTCGCCACCCGAGATCAGGATGCCGTCGAACATGGAGACGAGAGCGGGAGCGTCTTCGGTCGATTGGCCGTTGGGGATGATCACCGGGAGGATCCCGGCGTCGATCAGCGAGTCGGAGTAGTGGGTGGACAGCGTCTGCAGACGGTCGGGCCCGTAATAGGTGTCGAGCGTGCGTCGCCAGGCCGTGATCCCCGCCACCGGCTTCACTGACTCACCTCCTGGCTGTCGGCCCTCATGGGCTTGCGGATCCCCCTCCACTCCCAGTCACCGCCCAAGGCCGTCGAGACTACTTCCTCGGACTGGGACGGCTGGGCACCGAAGTCGTAGCGGACTTCCGTGTCGCGCTCCACGATCCGGTTGGTGAGGGCGCCGAGCCCCTCCACCTCGACCGTGACCACGTCACCGGGCCCCACCGGGCGAGAACCCGCGGGGGTCCCGCTCAAGATGATGTCCCCTGGCAGCAGGGTGATGGTCCGGGCCAGGTCGGCGACCAGGTAGTAGGGGTCCCACACCATGTCGTTGGTGTTCCCTGACTGCTTCACCTCGCCGTTGACCAGGGTGCGGATGTGCTTGTCGCGGAAGTCCCAATCGGTGACGAGGCCGGGCCCGACGGGGCACAACGTGTCCGAGCCCTTGACGCGGAGCATGGAGCCGGCGTCGGTGTCCCGGAAGTCGTGGAGACCGAAGTCGTTGGCGATGGTGTAGCCGGCGATGTGCTCGGGGGCGTCGGCGGCACAGATGTCGTAGGTCTCCTTGCCGATGACGATGGCGATCTCCCCCTCGTAGTTGAGGTACTGGCACCGCTTGGGGCGGACCACCGGTTGTCGGTGGGCGTTGAGCGCGGTGGTCGGCTTGTGGAAGTAGGTGGGCGCCGGAGGCAGCGTCGTCATGAACTCGTGGACCCGGCTGTTGTAGTTCAGGTGGACACAGATGATCTTCGACGGCTCCACCGGGGGGAGGTGGTCGGCCTGGTCCGGGTCGATGCGGCGCCCGTCGGCGGTGACCAATGACCCGTCCTCGACCGTCACTTCGGCCGGGGCTCCGTCGAGCAGGATCCGTCGTGTCTCCATGATCCCCACGCTACCCATCGGCAGGGCGTCTCGAATCAGAGGGTGCGGGCTTGCTCGATGGCGTCGAGAAGGGTTTCCGGCGGCTGGGCTCCGGACACACCCAGCTTCCCGTCGATGACGAAGAACGGGACTCCGTTGATGCCGATCCGGGCGGCCAGGTCCCTGTCTTGTTCCACCGCCGAGGCGTACTTCCCGGTCTCGAGGGCGTCCCGAGCGGCCTCCGCGTCGAGCCCGGCCTCGGAGGCGATCTCGACCAGCGTGTCGATGGAACCGATGTGTCGGCCCTCCGTGAAGTGGGCCCTGAACACCCGTTCCTTGACCTCGGCCTGGGATCCGTGCTCGGCGCCGAAGTGGATCAGCTGGTGGGCCAGGTGGGTGTTGGCGGAGCGGGCGTTGTCGAAGTGGTACTCCAGGCCGACCGTAGAGGCAACGTGAGTCACGTGGTTCTGCATGGCCCGGGCGCGCGACTCGTCGACGCCCTTGTGCTCGACGAGGTACTCCAGGGCACTCTGATCGATGTCGGTCGGGAGGTCGGGAGCGAGCTGGAAGCTGTGGAACACCACCTCGACATCCGGGGAGTCGGGCTCGGCCCGGTACATCTCGATTGCCGCCTCGAGGCGACGCTTCCCGATGTAGCACCAGGGACAGACGACGTCGGACCAGACGTCGATGCGGACGGGCTCACTCATGGCGTATCACCGAACTTCTCTCTCACTCGTGGTGCGACCAGTGTCGCATAGGTCTCGATGTGCCCCGGATCGTCGGTGGCCAGGATGAATGTGGAGAAGCCGTGGGTGTCGGCGAGGTCGACGATGGCGTCGACCATGCGGGGTGCGTCCAGACCCGACTCCCCGAGACCGAGGTTGGCGATCCTCCGGATGTCGGACGGTGAGCGGCCCGCCCGCGCTGCGGCCTCGTCGATCCGGCGGGTGCGGTCGGCGAGGACGTCGGGTGACATCCGCCCGACGCTGGGCAGCCATCCGTCGGCCTTGCGGCCGATCAGGTCCATCATCCGCGGTCCGTAGGCGCCCACCCAGATCTCCATGTCGTGCGCCGGCGCCGGGCCGCGCTTGGCGCCCGAGATCCGATAGTGCTCTCCACCGGCCTCGAGGCGCTCTCTGGTGGAGACGTCCCAGATGCCCCGGATCACGTCGATGGCGTCCTCGAGGGCGTCGACGGACTCACCCGGTGTCCGGCGCGGGCCGCCCATTGCTTCGATGGCATCCCAGAACGCGCCGGCGCCGAGCCCCAGTTCGAATCGTCCGCCGCTGAGGTGGTCGATGGAGGCGGCCGCCCGGGCGAGCACGGCGGGAGGGCGGAGGGGCAGGGCGTGGACCGCGCTGGCGAGTCTGATGCGCTCGGTCTCAGCGGCCACCCAGGCGAGAAGGGTCAGGGTGTCGTGGAAACGAGGCTGGTACGGGTGGTCCTGGAACGTGACCAGGTCGAGACCCACCCGTTCGGCGTGGATGGCCCGATCCACGGCGAACCGGGGCGGGTCGTTGTAGGGCGTGATGAACACGCCGAAGCG
>JAGFIR010000171.1 GCA_024103415.1 Acidimicrobiales bacterium | reverse complement strand
AAGTGGCGGGCGTGGTCGACGATGGTGTGGTCGTTGACTCCGCGCGTAACGACCGCGTTGCCCTTGATGGAGGCAAGTCCGGCCTGACGGGCGGCCTCGATGACATCGAGGACGACGGAGGGCGGGACACCGACATCGTTCATGGATTTGAAGATTGCTTCGTCGAGCGAATCGAGAGAGACGGTGATGCGGTGCAGGCCGGCGTCGTGGAGGCGCTGGGCCTGGGCGCGAAGGAGCGAGCCGTTGGTGGTGAGGGTCAGGTCCTTGAGGCCGGGGGTTTCGCGAAGGAGGGCGATGAGCTGGGGGAGGTCGCGGCGGACGAGCGGTTCGCCTCCGGTGAGGCGGATCTTCTCGACGCCGTGTTCGACGAAGATGCGGGCAAGGCGGCCGATCTCCTCGTAGGTCAGAAGTTCGGTTCGCTGGAGGAACTGGTATTCGGGGCCGAAGACCTCGCGCGGCATGCAGTAGGTGCAGCGGAAGTTGCACCGGTCGGTGACCGAGATCCGGAGGTCCCGCAGTGGCCGGCCGAGGCGATCCTGCACCGTCATCACCAGGGACGATAAGCCGTCGCGCCCACTGACCGCACCTGACTAGTCCCTCGGGGTGTCCGTGGAATGGCACCTTTCCGGGAAGCCCGATGTGCCGATGAGTACTTAGTAGGTTGATTCACAAGGAGAGGACATGTTCAAGTTTTGGGGCCGCTCCCGCCCCTGTGATCACCCCGAGGTGACCACGACCCACAACTACGGCCTGGTGCGTCACGTGTGCCGAAAGTGCGGGATGGTCCAGATCGAGGCGACCAATGGCGGTTCCAGGGACAAGGCCAAGGACCGACCGACCGACGATCAACCGGTCGCCAAGTCCGCCTGACCCCCGGGCGCGGTAAGCCAGGCTCCGATCCCGACCGGGATCGTGATCAACGGGACCAACCACCCGACCCAGGGGACGAGCCAGCACAGTCCGAGCACCAACGCACCACCGAGGGTGGCGCCATGGATCCCGCGACGACGGAAGAACGCAGTGCCGACCGCAGCCGCGGTCGGCACTGTCGATATCAGCGCGGTCAGGCCGAGGATGGCCACCAGGCCCAGGAACAACGGGGCCAGAACCGCAAGCAGTGGCAGACCAGCCGCGGGCGGGGCGAACCGCAACGCCAGCCACCCCAGCCCCAGCACGAGCAGCGGGCTGAGCATCACCCCGAACCCGACGAGCACCGACTTGAGCGAGCGGACGCGCCGGGCCGCCCTCTCCGTGGTGAGGGGCCAGCACCAGACGACCGTCACGGCCACGATCGCCACCAGCACGACCGCGATCAGTCTTCCCATCACGGCCATGGCCCGGACGCGGATGTTCGGTGGCAGCTCCGCCCTCCGCACCACCGTCCCTCCGATGACCGCCTGGGCGAGGCCCTCGGCCTCCCTGCCCGAGCGGTATGACAGGTCTCCGTCCACCGTGAGCCCGGCAGCGGTGAGACGCCCCGTGGATACCTCGACGTTGCCGCGGACGACACCGCCCAGCTCGATCCGGGAGGCCGACCCGCGGAACGTCCCCTGGATCGTCCCTGACGCCGACACCCGGCGTGACCAGAACAGGACCTCGCCGGCAACCGTCGAGTCCGGGCCGAGTCGGACGGTCCAGGCGGAGGTGACGATGTCGCCACCGACCTCTCCGTCGATCACGAGGGTGCCCGAGGCGACCCTGACGTCGCCCCCGACACGGCCGCGCACCACGACTTCCGGCGCCAGGGCGGTCACCGAACCGGTCACCTCCCCCTCGATGACCACTCGCTCGGCGGCTGCCGCGATCAGGTCGCCGTCGACGGTCCCGAGGATGACCACCGAGATGGCTCCGGCGTAGAGGTCGTCGTCGACCACGCGGTCGGCGGGGACCAGGCCGACGTCCGCACCGGAGGTCTCCGCCGCCAGAGCCGGTAGGGCGAGTGGGAACAGGACGAGGATCGCCAGTGCGAATGCGAGACGCCTAGAGGGCGAACGCATCGGCGACGAAGGAGAGGAGCGTCCCGGGGATGACGCCCCAGAGGATGGTCAGGCCGACCGCGATCCAGACGACCCAGCGGGTCGATGCCCTCGCCGGGATCGGATCGCCCTCTTCACCCTCCATGTACATGATCACTGTGATGCGCAGGTAGAACGCCAGCGTCACCACCGAGGTGAGCACACCGAGGATCACGAGCCACGGCTGGGTGGCCCACACGTCCGAGAAGACGCCGAACTTGGCGATGAAGCCGGAGGTGAGCGGGATGCCTGCCATGCCGAAGAGGAGAAGGGCGAAGCCGGCCGCCAGACCCGGGTTGCGACGCCACAGGCCCCGGTACTCGGACAGGTCGGAAGCCGAGCCCTCCGGGCCGCTCACCGCCGTGATCACCGCGAACCCGCCGATCAACTGCACGGCGTACGCAACGACGTAGAAGAGGACGCCTTCGATCTCGCCACCGATGATGCCGGTCATGGCGAAGCCGGCATGGGCGATGCCCGAGTACGCCAGCATTCGTCTCACGTCGGTTTGGACCAGGGCCACCACCGACCCGATCAGCATGGAGAGCGCGGCGATGGCCGCCATGACCGGCGCCCAGGTGGCGTGGTACTCGATGACCCCGGTGACGAAAATCCGGGCGAGCGTGATGAACCCGCCGATCTTGGCGATGGCGGCCATGTAGCCCACGATCCCGGCGGGAGCGCCCTGGTAGACGTCCGGCGCCCAGGTGTGGAACGGGGCCGCCGACACCTTGAACCCGAGGCCGACGAGCATCAGACCCAGGCCGATGAAGATCACGGCCGGACGGGCGACGATCACGGCAGCGAGGTGGTCGCGGATGGCGAGGATCTCGAACTGCCCGGTTCCGGCGTAGAGCAGCGCCGCCCCGTAGACGAACATCGCCGATGCGAACGACCCGAGCAGGAAGTACTTGAGGGCAGCCTCGTCGGAGCCCTTTCGCTCGCGGGTGAGACCGGCGAGCACGTAGAGGGCGATCGATCCCACCTCGAGCCCCAGGAAGGTGAGGACGAGGTTGTTCGACGAGAGCATGATCGAGAAGCCGGCGGCGGCGAGCAGCGTGATGGCGATCGCCTCGGCCGCGCGCCGGCCCAGCGCCTCGTAGAGGCCGTGGGCACCGGCGAGGCCCAGACCCAGGATCCCGAGCAGGGCGAGCCGCCCGTAGACGGCCATGCCGTCCACCAGGAACATCCCCGAGAAGGTGACCAGTCGGCCCGTCGATTCGGCCGCGAGCTGATCACCCGCCCAGACCCACTGGAACACGGTGAAGACCGCGGCCAACAGGACGATCCAGCCGGCGAGCCACCCCAGGGTGGAGGCACGTGGCTTCCACTGGACTTCGACCAACAGCACCGCGGCGGCGCCGAGGGCGAGGGTGAGCTCGGGGAAGATCGCCAGCCAGTTGATCTCAGGCATCGATCAGCCCTCCCCCGGGATGAACACGTCGACGAGCCGACCCGGGTACGGGACCTCGTAATCGGTGACGGCCTGAACCTGGTCGAGGACCGCCTCGGTGGAAGGGGCGATCCGGTCGAGCAGGATGTTCGGGTAGAGACCGATGAGCAGCACCAGGGCCACCAGCGGGGCGAGCAGCGCGATCTCCCGCGGCGTCAGATCGGGGAAGGTTGCGTTCTCGCCTTCGGGGATGCCGTGGAAGACCCGCTGATAGGCCCAGAGCAGGTAGACGGCGGCGAGGATCACCCCGATGGCGGCGAGCACCGCAAGCGAGGGCAAGGTCGGGAAGCTGCCGATGACCACGAGGAACTCGCCCACGAAGCCGTTGAGCCCCGGCAGACCGATCGAGGCGAACGTCATGAACAGGAAGAAGCCGGCGAGCATCGGTCCCGACTTCTGGAGCCCGCCCAGTTCGGCGATCGCCTTGGTGTGCCTCCGGTCGTAGATCATGCCGACCAGGAGGAAGAGGGCGCCCGTGGTCAGCCCGTGGTTCACGTTCTGGATGACGGCTCCCTGCAGCGACGCCGAGGTGAGGGCGAAGATGCCGAGCACGATGAAGCCCAGGTGGCTCACCGAGGAGTAGGCGACCAGACGCTTCAGGTCGGGCTGGACGATTGCGACCACGGCGCCGTAGATGACGCCGATCACCGCGAGCGCGCCCATGATCCACACCGCGTCCACGGACGCCTGCGGGAACAGGGTCAGGTTGAAGCGCATCAGGCCGTAGGTGCCCAACTTCAACAGCACGCCCGCCAGCAGCACCGACCCGGCGGTGGGCGCCTCGGTGTGGGCGTCGGGCAGCCAGGTGTGGAGCGGGAAGATCGGGACCTTGACGGCGAATGCGATGGCGAAGGCTGCGAACAGGAGTCGCTCGGCCCCCATGGTCAGATCCAGGTTGGCCAGGTCGGAGAGGGCGAACGAGGCGGCGCCGGTCTGCGAGGAGTGGATGACGGCCATGGCGATGATGCTCGCCAGCATCAGCGCCGAGCCGAAGAACGTGTACACGAAGAACTTGAACGCGGCGTAGATGCGACGGTCGCTCCCCCACACCCCGATGATGAAGTACATCGGGATCAGCATCGCCTCGAAGAACACGAAGAAGAGGAACAGGTCGGTGGCGACGAACGCACCGAGCATCCCGGCTTCGAGGAGGAGGGTGAGGACCACGAACTCGCGGGTCCGCTTGGTGATGGCGGTCGAGGCCCCGAGCGCGATCGGGACCAGCAGGGCGGTGAGCACCACCATCGGCATCGAGATCCCGTCCATCCCGAGACGCCACCCGATACCCCAGGGCTCGTACCACGGGACGTCGACGACGAACTGCATGCCCGCCACAGGCTCGAACTGCCAGAACAGGTAGGCGGCCAGGCCCAGCGGGGCGAGGGAGAGCACCACCCCGAGCGGCAGATGGATCTCGTGCCGCTTCCGGGGCACCGCCAACACGACCAGTGCGGCCACGACGGGCATCAACACGAGCGCGGTCAGCACGAGCCCACCTCACCGCATGTCGGGGCACGCATGCTCATCATGCTCCCGTCACCGCCAGCCAGACGACGAGGGCGATGGCGCCGGCGAAGAGGAGTGCGGCGTAGTTGCGCACCTGACCGGTCTGCAGGACGCGGACCCGCTCGCCGATGCCACGGGCCAGCCTGCCGACCCCGTTGACCGCACCGTCGATGACGGGCAGGTCGACCGAGAAGGCGGCCGCCTCGGCGGCCTTCTTCCCGGGCTGGACGACCGTCACGTTGTAGAAGTCGTCGACCCGGTAGGCCTGCTCCCACCAGCCCCAGACCGGCTGCAGGCCTTGCTCGAACTCCGCCCAGTCCTCCATGGGCCGGCGGTAGGCGAGACCGGCGGCGGCCAGGCCCACCAGTCCGGCGAACACCGAGATCCCGGCCATGAGGGCGAACATGCCCCATCCCTCGGGCGGGTGCTGCATGGACACGCCCTCGAAGACGGGCTCGAGGAAGTGCTCCAGGGTGAACCGGAACGGGGTGTTGACGAAGCCACCGACGACCGTCAGCGCCGCCAGGGCGATCAGCGGGAGGGTCATCATGCCGGGCGACTCGTGCGGATGAGCGTCCTCCGACCAGCGGGGCTCGCCCCAGAACACCATCACCCACTGCCGGGTCATGTAGAAGGCGGTCATGGCTGCGGTGAGCAGGCCGACGACCCAGAGGACCCCGTACCAGCCGCCGCGAGCGAAGAGCGACCCGAGGATCTCGTCTTTGGACCAGAAGCCGGCCAGAGGCGGGACGCCGGCGATCGCCAGGGTGGCGATACCCATGGTGACGCCGGTCACGGGCATCTTCGACAACAGCCCGCCCATCTTCCTCATGTCCTGCTCGTCGGACATGGCGTGGATCACCGAGCCGGCGCCGAGGAACAGCAGGGCCTTGAAGAAGGCGTGGGTCATCAGGTGGAAGATGCCGGCCACGTACGCCGTGGCACCGACTGCCATGAACATGTAGCCCAACTGGGAGATGGTCGAGTACGCCAGGACCTTCTTGATGTCGTACTGGGCGATGGCGATGGAGGCCGCCCACAACGCGGTGGCAGCGCCGATGGTGGCCACCGTGACCTGGGCCGTTGGCGAGAGCTCGAAGATGGCGGCCGACCGGGCCACCAGGTAGACGCCCGCCGTGACCATCGTGGCGGCATGGATGAGGGCCGACACCGGGGTCGGGCCCTCCATGGCGTCGGGGAGCCACACGTAGAGCGGGATCTGCGCCGACTTGCCGGCGGCGGCGAGGAGGAAGAGCAGGCCGATGGCGGTGGCGACCCCCGTGGTGAGGACCTCCCCCGCCCGATCGAAGATGCCGGCGTATGACAGCGTCCCGAACGCGGCGAACACCAGCATCAGGGCGACCATCATCCCGAAGTCACCGATGCGGTTGACGACGAACGCCTTCTTGGCGGCGCCCGCCGCGGAGTCACGGGTGAACCAGAAGCCGATGAGCAGGTAAGAGCAGAGACCCACCAGCTCCCAGCCCAGGAAGAGCATGGCGTAGTTGCCGGCCAGGACCAGGGTGAGCATCGAGGCGGCGAACAGGTTGAGGTTGACGAAGAAGCGCCCGAACCGCTCGTCGCCGTGCATGTAGCCGATGGCGAACACGTGGATCAGGAAGCCGACTCCGGTCACTATCAGGGTCATCAGTGCCGAGAGCGGGTCCCACAACAGCTCGAGGTTGGCCCCGATGGCGGGCATCCAGGACCAGAGCAGGATGGTGGTCGCCTCGCCGTCGCCCTGGAAGAACGGGAACGCCCCGACCAATCCCACGAGGAATGAAAGGCCGATCGCCGCCGATGCCAGGAGACCGGCCATGGGCTCCGGAAGACGCTGGCCCACGAAGTGGAGGAAGAGCGCACCCGCCAGCGGCAGCAGGATCACCAACCAGAGGAGGTCGATTGCCAGGTCGGTCACCGCCCGCCCCCTGTCGGTACTTGGTACTTGGTACTCAGTACTGGGAAGGGATTCCAGGTACCCAGTACCCAGTACCCAGTACGCAGCGAGCGAAGCGAGCTGCCCTTCATCCCTTCATCTCCGAGAGCTCATCGACCGAGGCGGTGGATCGCAGCCTGAAGATCGAGACGATGATGGCGAGACCGACCACGACCTCGGCGGCGGCCACGACGAGGATGAAGAACACGGCCACCTGGCCGTTGATGTCGTTGAGCGCGCGGCCGGCGGCGACCAGGGTCAGGTTCACCGCGTTGAGCATCAGCTCGATGCACATGAACATGACCAGCGCGTTGCGCCGGATGAGGAGGCCCAGCGCCCCGACCAGGAACAGGGCGGCGGCGAGCGCCATATACCAACCCGGTGCGACCATCAGTTCCTTCTCCGATAGTGGGCCAGGGCGACCGCCCCGGCGGCGCCGATGGTGAGGAGAAGTGCCGTCGCCTCGAAGGCGAGGACCCAGTCGGTGAACATGGGCTCGGCGACGGCGGCAACGGTCCCGTTGGTGGCATCGAGGTCGATGACCGAGGCGGCGGCGGGCACCCACTCGAAGTTGCCGAAGACGGTGATGGCCACGACGCCGGCAATGAGCAGGATGGCGATCGCACCGACGCCGATTCGCTGGGACGGCAAGGTCTCGATGCGGCGCTCCGACTTGTCGACGCCAATGAGCATGATCACGAAGAGGAAGAGCGTCAGGACGGCCCCGGCGTAAACGATCACCTGGACGGCGGCCACCAGGTGGGCGAGATGGACGACGTAGATCACCGCCACCGAGAAAAGGGTGCCGAGCAGGCCGATCGCCGAGTAGATCGGGTTCCTGGCCAGTACCACGGTGACCGCCCCGGTGAGAGCGGCCACGGCCATCAACACGAAGAGGACGGCCTCAACCATCGCCGCTCCGCCGGTCCCTCTCCTCCTGGCTGGGCTCGGGCGACCAGTCGCCGACGCCCGGCGTGCCCGCCCACATGCGGACACCCTGGTACGCCGCCCTGCCACCCGGGGCCGTGGCCCGCACCCAGCCGTCCGCGGTGTCGAGCTCGCCGAGGTCGGCGAGCGGGTCGTCCGGGAACATGTGCGGGACCTTGCCGTCGGGGCTCATGAGCAGCTCGTCTTTGGTGTAGATGCCGTCCTCGCGGTTGGTGGTCGACATCTCGAAGAGATGGGTCATCGTGATGGCCTCGGTGGGACAGGCCTCGACACACAGCCCGCAGAAGATGCAGCGGAGCATGTTGATCTCGTAGACGTAGCCGAAGCGCTCGCCGGGCGAGACCGGGTTGTCGATGTCGTTCTCCTTGCCCCGCACGTAGATGCACTCCGCGGGACAGGCCCCGGCGCACAGCTCGCAGCCGATGCACTTCTCCATGCCGTCGGGGTAGCGGTTGAGGACGTGACGCCCGTGGAAGCGCTGCGGCTTCTCCCGCTTGACGTGCGGGTAGGGGCGCGTGACCAGCTCCCGGCCCGTGATCGTGCCGATCATCGTGCGGCCGGTGACCGCCAGACCCTTGAGCAGATCCTTGACTATGCCCATCTCACATCACCCCCACGGCGCCCCGAACTGGCGGAACGCCAGGACCAGACCGGACAGCACGAGCCAGCCGAGGGCACCCGGAATCAGGCGCTTCCAACCGAGCGACATCAGCTGGTCGTACCGGAGTCGGGGCAGTGTGGCCCGAATCCAGATGAATATGAAGAAGATTGCATAGGTCTTGATCAGGAACCAAACCGTGGGCAGGGCCCCCGAGATGAAGGCGGGAAGGGTGCCCTCCCAGGTCGGGCCGAGCCAGCCGCCGAGGAACAGCGTCGCCGTCAGCGCCGACATCGAGAAGATGTTCACGTACTCGGCCAGGAAGAACATGGCGAAGCGCATTCCCGAGTACTCGGTGTGGAACCCGCCGACCAGCTCCTGTTCCGCTTCGACGAGGTCGAACGGCGCCCGATTGGTCTCGGCGACGGCGGCGGTGAGGAAGATCACGAACGCCGCGATCTGGGGGATGATGTTCCACCGGGGCACCCACCCCACTATGGGGTGGACGTCGGCCCACGTCCCGGACTGGCGCTGCACGATCTCGTAGAGGGAGAGGGTCCCCCCGTCCCCCTGCGTCGCCGTGAACAGGACCACCGACACGAGGGAGAGGCCGATGGCCGCCTCGTAGGAGATCGCCTGGGCGGTGGCGCGGACACCACCGAGCAGCGGGTACTTCGAGCCCGAAGACCATCCGGCGAGCACCACGGCGTACACCGCGATCGAAGACATCGCCAGGATGAAGAGCAGGCCGATGTCGAGGTCGGCGCCCTGGAGGACGACCTCGGTCTCCCCGATGTGGAACGAGCCACCCCAGGGGATGTTTACGAAGATGAGAAAGGCCGGCACCACGGCGAGGAAGGGGGCGAGGAGGTACATGCCCACCTCCGCCTTCCTCGGCATGATCGACTCCTTGAAGAACAGCTTCAGACCGTCGGCGACCGTCTGGAGGACGCCGAAGGGGCCGGCCCGCATCGGCCCGAGCCGGTTCTGCATGTCGGCCAGCACCTTGCGTTCCACCCAGACGTTGAGCAGGGTCGCCAGCAGGAGCAGGCCGAAGGCGCCGAGCACCTTGATCCCGAGCGCCAGCCACTCGACGCCGGTCACGTCACCACCGTCACACGGACGACCGGGTCGGTGCCCAGCGAGACACCGCCCCGCTGGTTCAGCGGCACGTACACCACGCCGGAGGGCGTGCCCTCGTCGAGGACCACGTCGAACTCGCCCTCACCCTGCCGGGTGACGAGCCTCACCCTGGCGCCCTCCCGGGCACCGAGCTTCGGAGCATCCGCCGGGTTGATGCAGGCGATGGCTCCGGGAGCCAGCTTGCGCAGCGCCGGGGAGTGGCGGAGACGGACACCGTCGTCGTACATCACCCGCGCCGCGTGCAGGGTGAACTCCGCTTGCGGGGCTCCGTGACCCTCGAGCATGACCGGGATGTGGGTGAGCGGGGCCGGCCCCTCGATGGGCAGGACGACGCCGTCCCGGTGATCCCATTCCAGTAGGTCCCAGCTCACGCCGGCGTACACGGGGGCGACCTCGGCTATCTCCTTGGTGATGGTCTCGGCCGAGGTGAGACCCATCGGAGACCCGATGAGCGCCGAGAGATCCTCGAGGATCGCCCAGTCGGTGCGGGTCTGCCCCGGGGGGCGGCGGATCTGGTTGACACGCTGGACACGGCCCTCCACGTTGGTCACCGTGCCGTCCTTCTCCGAGAGGGTGGCAGCCGGGAGGATCACGTCGGCCGACCGGTTCGAGTCGTGGACGAAGGTGTCGATGGAGACGACGAACTCGGCGGCCTCGAACGCCTCGGCCACCAGGGCCGAATCCGGCACGTCACGGACCGGGTCGGCGCCGACCAGCACCAGGCCGCGGATCTCGCCGGCCACGACCGCCTCCAGGATGCCCCTGGTGTCGCGGCCCGGCCTGGCCGGGATCTGACCCCAGTGCCCGGCGAGACGACCCGCCGACTCGGAGTCGAGGGCCACCCGTCCCGGCAGGAGGTCGGGTGCCAGACCCATGTCCAGTGCGCCGTAGGTGTTGCCCCGCGAGTTGAGCGGCAGGATCTTGCAGCTCGCCGCCTTCGAGCGGAGGTACGCGGCCACCGCCTCGGGCAGCTTGGGGCCGTCGGCGAGGTCGGTCATCCCGACCAGGGCCACGACCTTCTTCCCGTTCACGGCGGCGTCGAACTCGGGGTGGTCACCGCGACCGAAGGCCTCGAGGAGGGCGAAGCCGCCGCCCGGGCGATAGGTGATCTTGTGACCCGCCCGGTCGTCGAGACCGTTGGCCCGGGGGTGGACGACGACGAGCTCGACCCCGAGGTCCTGGGCCGCACGGCGCGCCCGCAGATACAGCGTCGGGTGCTCCTCCTTGAGGTCTGGGCCCCACAGCACGATGGTGTCGGCGGTGTCGAGGTCGTTGATCCGGGCCCGGTCGACGGTGGCAGCGAGGAAATGGGAAGCCAGTGCATCGTCCATCCGTGCGTCCACGTTGTTGGTGCCGAGGACCTGGCGGGCGAACCGGGACAGGGCGTAGGCGTCCTCGTTGGTCCCCTGGGCCCCGCCGAGAACGGCCAGGGCTTCGCCACCGCTCTCGTCCTTGATCATGCCGAGACGATCGGCGGCGTGTTGCAGTGCCTCGTTCCACTCGGCTTCGACGTGCTCACCGTCCTGGCGGACGAGCGGAACCAGGACCCGGTCGTCCGACGAGATGTACTGGAAGCCGAACCGGGCCTTGTCCGACAGCCAGCCGTGGTTGGTGGCGTCGTTGTCGACACCCGTGAACCGGAGCACCACGTCGTGGCTGGTGTGGATCTCGATGCGTGGATGGGCGGTGTCGAAGAGCGACGAGCTCTCCACCTTCTCCAGGTCCCAGGGACGGGCACGGAACCGGTACGGCTTTGCGGTGAGCGCCCCCACGGGGCAGATCTGCACCGTGTTCCCGGAGAAGTACGAGCGGAAGGGCTCGTCTGGGAAGGTGTTCACCTGGACGTGGTTCCCGCGGTCGATGAACTCGATGAGCGGGTCGCCCGACACCTCTTCGGAGAACCGGGTGCAGCGGGCGCAGAGGATGCAACGCTCCCGGTCGAGCAGCACCAGCTCGCTGATCGAGATGGGCTTCTCGAAGGTCCGCTTGAACTCGACGAAACGGCTCTCACCGGGCCCGTGGGACATGGCCTGGTCCTGGAGCGGGCACTCCCCACCCTTGTCACAGACCGGGCAGTCGAGCGGGTGATTGATCAGCAGGTACTCGAGAACGGCCTCCTGGGCCTTGGCGACGGTGGCGCCCTTGGTGTCGACGACCATCCCGTCGTTGACCGGCGTGGTGCACGCGGGCACGAGGGCGGGGCCCCTCGGAGTCTCGATCTCGACCAGACACATGCGGCACATGCCCACGGGGGCCATGCGCTCGTGCCAGCAGAACCTCGGGATGTAGGTCCCCTTGTCCTGGGCGGCCTTGATCAGCAACTCGCCGGCGGGCACCTGGTGCTCCACCCCGTCGACGGTGATCGTGACCGTATCGACCATCTCGCGCTCGGTCGTCATTCGCTCACCCCTGCATGGGCGCGGCTCCGGGGGAAGGGACAACCGCCGTTCCTGACGTGGGCGTCGACCTCGTCCCGGAAGTACTCCTTGAGGGCGATGACCGGCGAAACGGCGGACGGGCCGAGCGGGCAGATCGTGGTCATCTTGGGCGGCCAGTTGAGGCCGACGCTGATCCCGTC
>JAGFIR010000167.1 GCA_024103415.1 Acidimicrobiales bacterium | reverse complement strand
GCCCCAGCGGCAGGGCCGTCCAACACCTCTCCCCCGTGGAGCGGCAGCGGAACGGGGGAGCACCGCCGGAGGCGGGGAGGGGGCGCGAGCGAAGCGAGCCAGGAAACCACCGTGGATTCCCTGCGGTCCTACGGACCGCGCCCCCTCGGCACTTCGTGCCACTCCCCCACTCCGCTACCGCTTCGTGGGGGAGAAATCCTCTGCTCCAGCGGCGGTACCTTCCCCCATGCTTCGCATGGGGGACTAATCCGCAAGAAGAAACGCCCCCGTCCGGAGACGGGGGCGTTCACAGGTACCAGGTACCTACTACTCGTTGAGGTTGCCGAACGCCTCGTCGAAGCTGCGGGCGGGACGACGACGCTTGCCGCCGCCGTTGCCACCGTTGCCACCCTCGGCACGGGGCTCGCGACGGTCACGACCACCGCGGTCGCCGCCACGGTCACCACGGTCGCCACTGCGACCACGGTCTCCGCCGCGTCCACGGTCACCACCACGACCGCCACGGTCGCCACGGTCGCCGCGGTCCTCACGACGCGGGGGCGCCGACTCGGGATCGGGAAGCGTTGCTCCCGGAAGGGCGTCGACGAGCTCGAGGCTCACCTTGCCCCGGTCGATCTCACGCACCCGCACCTTGAGGAGGTCGCCCTCGGAGAGGTAGTCCTCGACCCGCTCGACCCGCTTGGAGCCGTCGAGACGGGAGATGTGGAGCAGACCGTCCCTCCCCGGGAGGATGTTGACGAAGGCACCGAACTTGGTGATGGAGACGACCTTGCCGTCGTACTCCGTGCCCACCTCGACCTCGGGCGGGAAGGCGATCTGGGTCACCCTCTCCTTGGCGGCGGCGAGAGCCGCGCCGTCGTTGGAGGCGATCCGGACGATGCCCTTGCCGTCGACCTCTTCGATCTCGATGGCGGCACCGGTGACCTCTTCGAGCTCACGGATGACTGCGCCCTTGGGACCGATGACCTCACCGATCTTGTCCTTCGGGATCTCGAGGGACTCGATGCGAGGCGCCCACTGGTTCATCTCCTCGCGCGGGGCGGGGATGACGGCGGTCATGGCCTCGAGGATCTTGAGCCTGGCCTCCTTGGCCTGGTCGAGCGCATCCCGGAGGACGTCCGACGGAAGACCGTCGATCTTGGTGTCGAGCTGCAGCGCGGTGATCACGTCTGCGGTGCCTGCCACCTTGAAGTCCATGTCACCGAGTGCGTCCTCGGCGCCGAGGATGTCCGTCAGGGTGACGAACTTGCCGCCCTCGGCGATCAGACCCATGGCGATACCCGCCACCGGGTGCGAGATCGGGACGCCGGCGTCCATCAGCGAGAGGCTGGAGGCGCACACCGACGCCATCGAGGTGGAGCCGTTGGACGACAGCACCTCGGAGACGAGCCGGAGGGCGTAGGGGAAGTCCTCCTCGCTGGGGATGACCGGCAGCAGAGCCTTCTCGGCGAGCGCGCCGTGACCGATCTCCCGGCGCTTCGGGCCTCTCATGAACCCGGCCTCACCGGTGGAGAACGGCGGGAAGTTGTAGTGGTGCATGTACCGCTTCGACTCCTCGATGTCCAAGGTGTCGAGCATCTGCTCCATCTTCAGCATCCCGAGGGTGGCCACGTTGAGGACCTGGGTCTCGCCACGCTGGAAGAGACCGGAACCGTGGGTCCGCTCGACCACGCCCACCTCGACGTACAGCTCGCGGAGATCACGCGGACCGCGCCCGTCGAAACGGATGCCGTGCTCGATGACCCGCTTGCGGGCTGCCTTCTTGAAGACCGACTTGAAGGCCCGCTTCACCTGGGTGAGGGTCTCGGTGTCGTCTTCGGCGACGCCCATCTCGGCGATGGTGGCCGCCAGGGCCTCCTCTTCCGCGGCGTTGCGCTCCTGCTTGGCGGCGATCTGGATCACCTGGTCGATCTTCGGCGAGGCGATGACCTCGACGCGCTGGTAGATGTCGTCGGTGTAGTCGACGGCAGGAGTCCACTCGAACTCCTTCTGACCGGCCTTGGCGACCAGCTCGTTCTGCAGGTCGATGAGCTGGGAGATGTACTGCTTGGACTCCTCGAGGCCTTCGGCGACGGCGTCCTCGTCGGACGGGCGGTCACCGGCGGCGATCAGGCGGAGGCCCTCCTCGGTGGAGCCGGCCTCGACCATGATGATGTCGATCTGGCCCTCGGCGTTGCGCCGGCCGGCCACGACCAGCTCGAAGACCGACTCGTTGAGGTCGGACTCGGTCGGGAACGGGATCCACTGACCCTTCTTGAGGGCGAGGCGGACACCGCCGACCGGCCCCTCGAACGGCAGACCGCTGACCATGAGGGCCGCGGAGGCGCCGTTGAGGGCGACCACGTCGAACGGGATCTCCTGGTCGACGGCCAGCGAGGTGGCCACGACATGGGTCTCGTAGCGGTAGCCGTCGGCGAACAGCGGCCGGAGCGGCCGGTCGATGAGACGGCAGGTGAGGATGGCCTGCTCCGATGGGCGGCCTTCACGGCGGAAGAACGAGCCGGGGATCTTGCCCACGGAGTACATCCGCTCCTCGAAGTCGACGGTGAGGGGGAAGAAGTCGATCCCCTCCCTCATCCACTTGTTGGCGGTGGCGGTCACCAGCATTGTGGTGCCGCCGAGCTTGGCGACTACCGCGCCATTTGCTTGGAGGGCGAGTTTGCCGGTGGACAGCTCGAACTGGTGGCCACCGATATCGCCTCGAACCGTTGTTTCAGGCACGAGTGCTCCTTTTTCTTGTCTTCAGGAGCCCGGCCTGTTGGCAGTGGTCATCCCTCCTCGGAGGAATGGCCACTGTCAACCGACTTGGCTCCTGCTCTTGCCGGGATCTCTTGACCCCGTTTATCAAACAGGGAGCGCCGGAGCGCTCCCTGAATCCTGTGTCAGCGCCGCAGGCCCAGCTTGGCGATGAGGGCCCTGTACCGCTCCACGTCCTGGCGACGCAGGTAGTCGAGGAGACGACGGCGCTTGCCGACCATCAGCAGCAGGCCGCGCCGGCTGTGGTGGTCGTGCTTGTGGGTTCGAAGGTGCTCGGTGAGGTGGTTGATGCGCTCGGTGAGCAGGGCGACCTGGACCTCCGGGGATCCGGTGTCGCTCTCGTGGGTGCCGTACTCGGCAACGATCTCAGATGTGGCTTTCATCACGCGCTTGTTTCTCGTCCAAAGGGGGATTGCCAGAAATGGTACCACCTTCCTGTACCCAAACCCCACTCGCCGTCAACTCTTTCGTCCTGGCCACGTCGCGGTTCATCTGCTCGACGAGTGATTCGACCGACTCGAAACGCAGTTCCGCCCGCAGCCAGTGGGCGAACTCGACGGCGATGACCTTGCCGTACAGGTCGGCGTCGAAGTCGAGGACGAACGCCTCGACGAGCCGGCGACCCTCCCCGAAGGTGGGGCGGAGCCCGACGTTGATCGCGGCGGGGCGACGATGCCCGTCGATGACCGCGAACCCGGCGTAGACACCGTCGGCGGGCAGGACTTTGCGGGTCGGCGGCTCCAGGTTGGCGGTCGGGAAGCCCAGCTCCCTCCCCCGCTTGTCGCCGTGGATCACCGGCCCCGTGACCCGGAAGAGCGATCCCATGCACGTCGCGGCCTCTTCGGGACGGCCCTCGGCTACGAGGTTCCGGATCCGGGTCGAGGAGACGATGCCGCCGTCGGTCTTCATCAGCGGCACGGCGACGGTCTCGAAGTCGTGGCGTCTGCCCAGCGTCTCCAGCAGGCCGGCGTCGCCGGTGCGGTCACGGCCGAAGCGGTAGTCCTCCCCCACCACCACCTGGGCGGCGTTGACCTTGCCGGCGAGGATCTCGGCGACGAAGGCGTCGGGCGGGAGGTACCGGATGTCGGCCAGGTCGAGGATGCCCACCTGCCCGATGCCGAGGGCGGCGAACAGCTCGAGCCGCTCGTCGATGGTGGTGAGGAGCCGGGGATGGGTTCCCGGCACCAGCACCTCGGCGGGGTGCGGCTCGAAGGTGAGGACCGTCTTGGTGTGAGCGGGGTCGAGGAGGGAGAGAAGGCTCCGGTGGCCCAGGTGGACGCCGTCGAACACGCCGATGGTCACCGAGGACCGACCCTCGGGCGGCGACCAGGTGTCGGGATGACCTGACCAGACCTTCATGACGGGAGCACCACCACGGGAGCGGCGCGCTCCCCCCTGCGCTCGTAGATGGCCAGCAGCTCGCCGGCCTCGTCGAGGACCCGGTAGGGCTCGTCGGCAGGCCCGGCCCTGGCGGCGTCGCCGAGGAGCGGCGCGCCCTGGCGCACGGCCCAGGCGGTCTCCTTCTCGACGGTGATGCCGGGGAGGTCGGCGAGGGCGTCGGCGGGGCTGATCAGGTGGTCCTTCCAGGCGTCGAGGCCGTCCACGGTGACGGCGCGGTCCAGGCCGAGCGAGCCCACCCGGGTGCGTCGCAGAGCGGTGAGGTGGGCGTGACCGCCCAGGGCGCGGCCCATGTCATCGGCCAGGGTCCGCACGTAGGTGCCGGAGCTGCACACCACGCGGAACTCGACCTCCGGGTAGGGGCCGGAGCCGACGGCGAGTATCTCGAGCTCGTGGACGGTGACCGGACGCGGCTCCCGCTCCACGGTCTTTCCCTCCCGGGCCAGGTCGTAGAGGCGGCGGCCCTCGTGTTTGAGGGCGGACACCATCGGCGGCACCTGCATGATGTCGCCGGTGAACCTCCGGGCGACCGCTTCCATCTCCTCGGTCGTGAAGCTCATCTCCACACGGTCGAGGATCCCGCCCTCGGCGTCGAGCGTGTCGGTGGCCACACCGAACTGGGCCGTCGCCACGTACTCCTTGGGCTGATCCTGGACGAAGCGGATCAGCCTGGTGACGGCTCCGATCCCGACGACGAGGACCCCGGTCGCCATCGGGTCGAGGGTGCCGGCATGTCCGACCCGCTTGACGCCGGCGGCGCGGCGCACCCGGGCCACGACGTCGTGGGAGGTCATGCCCCCGGGCTTGTCTACGACGAGGAAGCCCCTGGTCACCGGTGGTCTCCCACCATCGAGACCACTTTTGCGATCACGTCCTCCGGCTTCTCGCCGACGAGGGTGGCGCCGGCGGCGAGACGATGCCCGCCACCACCGAGGGCCCGGGCCAGGGCGCCCACGTCGGTGGCGCCCCGGGACCGGAGTGACAGCTTGACCCGCCCGTCCTTGAAGCTCTTGGCGAGGACGGCGACGTCGGCCTCCTCGGCGAGGCGGATCCAGTCGATGAGGTTGTCGGTATCGCCCCAGTCGATTCCGGCCTCGTCGAGGTCGTCCTCGGTGATGACCGTGGCGACCACGCCCTCCTCGGGATACAGGGTCGCCCGGGTCAGGGCGGCACCGGCGGCCTTGAGATAGCCGAAGGGGGTCTTCTCGTAGACGTTCTGGGTGATCTTGGAGGGGCTGGCGCCCGCCTCCATCAACTCGGCGGCGGTGCGGAGGGTCTTCGGTGCGGTCGCCTGGTACTGGAACCGGCCGGTGTCGGTGATGATGGCGGTGAGGAGGCACTCGGCAATCTCGGCGTCGATGGGCCAGCCCAGCTCCAGAAGGAGGGCGTGGACCAGTTCGCCCGTGGACGCCGAGGTCGAGTCGATGTAGGGGATGTCGCCGAACTCCTCGGTGGACACGTGGTGATCGACCACGACGAGGGTGTCGGCGTCGCCAGCGTTGGAGCCGAGCTCGCCGAGACGGTCGGCCGAGCCGGCGTCGAAGACGACCATGACCTCGGGCTTCTCGGGGAACTGTGCGGGCGGCACCAGCAGGTCCTGGCCGGGGAGGAACCGGAGCGGCGGGGCGATCTCGAAGGGGGTGCCGAAGCTGGCCACGACTTCCTTGCCCGCGTTCCGGGCCGCCATGCCCAGGGCGAGCATCGAGCCGAGTGCGTCGCCGTCGGGGCCGACGTGACAGGCGAGAGCCAGCTTGCTCGCCTTGCGAATGGCGTCAGCAGCGGACTTACGCACGTCGGTCACCTCGCCGCTTCGTCCTCCAACCGCAAGGTTGGAGGAAGGTCCCTGCCGCCGAGCGCAGCGAGGCGGGAGGTAGGAGGCAGTCGATCCCAACAAGAAGGCCTCTCGCGAGCGCTGATCCACGGGTTCGACACTGCCCCCTACCCCACTGCCGTTCGGCAGTGGGGTCCCCTTCCCCCTTCACTCCGTTCAGGGGGACAAAGCTCATTCTTCTTCTCCCAGGCCGCGGAGGAGCTGTTCGATGCGGGTGCCGCTGACGACCCCGGGGTCCATCTCGAAGCGCAGCTCCGGCGTGTACTTCATCCGGACCTGACGTCCGACCAGACCGCGGAGTCGGGGGGCGGCCTTGTTGAGGGCGGCGACGGCCTCGTCGCGCTGCTCGTCACGGAGCACGTCGATGTAGACGACGGCGTGACGCAGGTCGGGCGAGGTGTCGACACCGGTGACGGTCACGAACTCGAGCCGCTCGTCGGAGAGCCGTTCGATCTCCTCGGCGAGGACCTCGCGGAGGATCGAGTTGACCCGCAGCATCCGATCACTCACTCCGGCTCCTCCAGCTCGGTGACTGCCACGCCGACCACCTCGATCTCGAGGCAGGAGTCAAGGTAGCGACGCAGCTTTGAGATCTGCATATCCAGCGACGCGCCATCGGGGGCCACCACGGCGACGCCGAGGACCGCCCGCTGCCAGGAATCGTGACTGTCGACCTCGGCCACCGAGTACGAGCCGAGCCTCTTCAGACCCTCGATGACGGGCCGGAGGACGGCGCGCTTTGCCTTCAGCGACTGCGGGGCCGGGAGGTGGATGTCGACCTTTACGGCCGCGGCGCGCATCAGGTGCGCGCCACCTCGCGGATCTCGAACACCTCGATGAGGTCGCCTTCCTTGATGTCGTTGTACCCCTCGAGGCCGATACCGCACTCGAACCCGGCCACCACCTCGCGGACGTCGTCCTTGAAGCGGCGCAGGGATGCGATCTGGCCCGTGTAGATGACGACACCGTCCCGCAGCAGCCGGGCGCTGGCGCCACGGCGGATGAGACCCTCGAGGACGTACGAACCGGCGACGGCACCCAGACGGGGCACACGGAACACGGCTCGCACCTCGGCAGTGCCGAGCACCTGCTCCAGCTGCTCGGGGGCGAGCTGGCCCACCAGGAGTTGTTCCAGCTCGTCGAGGAGCTCGTAGATGATCCCGTAGGTGCGGATCTCGATCCCCGCCGCCTCGGCGGCCTTGCGTGCCTTGGGCTCCGGACGGACGTTGAACCCGACGATCACGGCCTCGGTGACCTCGGCCAGCGTGATGTCGTTCTCGTTGATGCCGCCGACACCGGTGTGGACGATCTGGATGCGACCGCCCTCGCGCTCGATCTTCCCGATCGAGTCGCGCAGGGCCTCGAGCGAACCCTGGGCGTCGGCCTTGACGATGACGTTGAGGGTGGCGTCCTCGGAACGCAGCTGCTCCAACAGACCCTGGAGACGGTCCCGGGCGCTGGGGGCAACGTGCTGTTCGAGACGGAGGGCCTCCTGCCGCTCGGTGGCGATGCGGCGGGCCTCCCGGTCGTTCTCGACGACCTCGAAGAAGTCGCCGGCAGCGGGCACGTCGTCCCAGCCCATGATCTGGACGGGGGTGGACGGGCCGGCCTCCTTGATCTGGTTGCCCTGATCGTCGATGAGGGCCCGGGCACGACCGGCGACCGGACCGGCAACGAAGGCGTCGCCCTGGCGGAGGGTGCCGCGCTGGATGATGACGGAGGCGACGGGGCCGCGGCCCCGCTCCATCTGGGCCTCGACCACGACACCCGACGCTGGAGCCTTGGGGTTGGCCTTGTAGTCCTCGAGCTGGGCGACCAGGTCGATGACCTCGAGGAGGTCGTCGATGCCGAGACCGTTGAGGGCTGACACCTCGACGCTGGGGATGTCACCACCGAGCTCTTCGGTGACGACCCCGTGCTCGGTGAGCTCGGTGCGGACCCGGGTCGGGTCGGCGCCGGGCAGGTCGATCTTGTTGATGGCGACGATCAGCTTGACGCCGGCGGCCTTGGAGTGGGAGATGGCCTCGACGGTCTGGGGCATGACGCCGTCGTTGGCGGCGACCACGAGGACGACGATGTCGGTGAGGTTGGCGCCACGGGCACGCAGCGCGGTGAAGGCGGCGTGGCCGGGGGTGTCGACAAAGGTGATGCGACGGCCGTCGACCTCCACCTGATAGGCGCCGATGTGCTGGGTGATGCCACCCGCCTCGCCCTCGACGACGTTGGTCTTGCGGATGGTGTCGAGGAGGGTGGTCTTGCCGTGGTCGACGTGGCCCATGATGGTGACCACGGGCGGACGGGGCACGAGGTCCTCTTCGGCGTCGTCGAAGGTGGGCTGCTCGGCGACGGCGGGAGCGGGCGGCGGCTCCTCGACCTCGACGATGTACCCGAAGCCCTCGGCGATCTCGTCGATGAGCTCTTCGGGCATGGGCTGACCGGCGCCGGCGGGGATGCCACGGCCCAACAGGGCCTTGATCACCTCGCCGAGAGGCTGGCCGACGGCCTCGGCGAACTCGGCCACGGTGGCGCCGGCAGTGAGGGTGGCGATCTTGATGTCGTCGGCGGCGGGCTCGGGCTCCGGCTCGGCGACGGGCTCCTCGACCTCCTCCACGGTGTCCGGGGCCTCGGTGGCCGCCGGCTCGGGCTCGGGGACGGCTTCCGCCTCGGGCGCGGCCTCTTCGGCCTCCTCGGTGGCGGCGGCGCCGTCACCGGAGAAGGCCATGCGGAGAAGCTCCTCGTCCTCCGGGCTCAGACCCGACGAAGCCGTCTTCACGTCGATGGACAGCTCCTCAGCCTGCGCCATCACCTCCTTGGAGTCGACGCCCAGCTCGCGGGCCAGCTCATAAACCCTCATTCAGCAATCACTCACTCTCGTCGTCGTTCGTTTCCTCTACCTGGTCTTCGTCGTCGCCGGCGGCTTCCTCGACTTCGCCCTCATCGGCGGGCTCGTCGGCGGCCACCTCCTCGGTGGCCTCGGTCTCGACGGTCTCGGTCTCGACGGTCTCGGCCTCAACGGTCTCCGGGGCATCGGCGGCCTCGGCCGGGGCTTCGGCGGCGGCCTCGGCCTCGGCGGGCTCCTCGACGCCTTCCTGGTCGGAGCGGATGTCGATCTTGTAGCCGGTCAGCCGGGCGGCGAGACGGGCATTCTGCCCCTCCTTGCCGATGGCGAGCGAAAGCTGGTGCTCGGAGACGATGACCTCGGCGGTCTTGTTCTCGTGGTCGACCCGGACTTCTTTGACCTTGGCCGGGCCGAGGGCCTCGGCGATGAACTGGGCGACGTCCTCACGCCATTGGACGACGTCGACCTTCTCGCCGCGCAGCTCGTTGACCACCTGGCGGACCCGGGCGCCGCGGGCGCCGACACAGGCACCCTTGGGGTCGACGTTGGGGTCGTTGGAGATCACGGCGATCTTGGTGCGGTGACCGGGCTCGCGGGCAATGGAGACGATCTCCACGGTGCCGTCGGTCAGCTCCGGCACCTCCAGCTCGAGGAGGCGGCGGACCAGGTCAGGGTGACTCCGGGAGACGATGATCTGGGCGCCCTTGGTGTCGTTGCGCACCTCGAGGATGAGGGCCTTGATGCGGTTGCCGCGCTCGAGACGCTCGAAGGGGATGCGCTCGCCGGCGGGCAGGTACGCCTCGGCGTCACCGAGGTCGAGGATCACCGAGCGGGGCAGGTCGACCTGCTGGACGATGCCGGTGACGAGGTCGCCCTCCCGGCCCTCGTACATGTCGAAGACCTGCTCGCGCTTGGCCTCGCGCAGCTTGAACTGCATGACCTGCTTGAAGGACTGCGCGGCAATGCGCCCGAAGGCCTCGCCTTCGGGGGTGTCCTCCCACTCCCGGACGACGTTTCCGTCCTCGTCCAGTTCCTGGGCGTAGACAATGACCTCGCCGGAGTCGGGGTCGATGGTGACCCGCGCCTCCTCGGCGGCTCCGGGGCTGCGCTTGTAGGCGGCTACCAGGGCGTTGGCGAAGGCGTCGAGGATCGTGTCGACTTCGACCCCGCGCTCACGGGCCAGGCCTTCGATCGCCTCCATCATCATGTCGAGCTTCATTTCTCACTCCTTGCGTGGCCCGGCTTGGGCGCCTTCTCCAACCGGAACACGGTCCGGGCTGACTTGACCTGTGAGTATTCGACGGTGTGCTCACCGTCCTCCGCAGCGAGGGTGAACCGGTCCTCGGCGGCGTCCTTGATGACACCCCGATGGGTCTGGGTCTGACCGTCCCGGTCCATCTTGACGACGACCTCCCTGCCGACGGACTTGAGATAGTGGGCGGGGCGCTTCAGCTTGCGCTCGAGACCGGGTGAGGAGACCTCGAGCTGATACGAGCCTTCGAGGTCCGACTCGGCGTCGAGGAGACGGGAGATCCCGCCGGAGACGTCGGCCAGACGGTCGATGTCGACGCCCTCACCGTCGACGTAGACACGCAGAATGCGGCCGCGGCCCTGGCCGACCAGCTCGAGGTCGTCGAGCTCCAGCCTCTCCGCAGCCAGGTAGGGCTCGATGAGCCCCCATAGCTGTTCCGTCTGCGTCGTCATTCGTCGTTGTACCTCGCTCCACAACAAACCAGGTGGGTGCCGAAGCGCCCACCTGACCCGTAAAGCGTCCCGTTTGTCACCCCGATTATACGCATC
>JAGFIR010000160.1 GCA_024103415.1 Acidimicrobiales bacterium | reverse complement strand
GGGTCGCTGGTTAACCTCGCCGGCCATGGACGAGTTGATCCGCACCCTCGTCGAGGACGGCTGGCTGGGCCACCTGATCCGGACGGCGGTGGTGGTCGTGCTGGCCCTTGCCGTGTCCTTCCTGGCGCGCCGGGTCGGGACGAGGGCAGTCGCCCGCATCGAGCAGAAGAACCCGCGCAATGCCCGCCGAGCCACCACGTGGTGGCTCGTGATGAGAAGGGTGGTCAACGTCGTCGTGTTCATCGTCGCCGCGCTGAGCCTCTTCGAGATCTGGGGTCTGAGCCTCACGCCGTTCGTCGCCGTGGGTGCGGCCGTCGGCGCCGGTGTCGGCTTCGGCGCCCAGAACGTGGTGCGGGACATCATCGCCGGCTTCGTCATCCTGTCCGAAGACCAATACTCGGTGGGTGACAGGGTCACCATCCTCGGCACCACGGGGACGGTCACCGACGTCCAATTGCGCGTCACCGTCCTCAGGGACGACGAAGGGGTCGTCCACTACGTGCCCAACGGACAGATCGGCGTGGCCTCGAACCTGAGCCGGGCTTAGACCTCGCGGTCGGCGATCACCCGCAGAGCCCGCGGGCTCCAGGCGATCGTCGCCGACTCCGCAACACCGAGGTTCTCGCCGTCTGCCTGGAGTGCCATCGGCGGATCGGCTCGCAGTGAGACCTCCTCGACCTGCTCCCACACCTCCGCGCCCTTGATCTTGCTGAGATCTCGCCCGAACACCGCCCGGAAGGCGATCGAGGGCACACGGGTCCGTCGGATGCGGTCGAGGGTGAAGACGGTGATCGGGTCGGGTGCGTCGTCCGAGAGACGGAGGGGGATGACACCGAAGTACGTGTAGATGTCGCGGAACTGGGTCAGGACCGTCGAGGCGACCGTCTCCCGATCCCCGGTCGACACGGTGACGTGCGGCTTGCGCGACGCGAACTTGCCGAGCGCGACTCCCACCGCGGTGCGCATGTAGTGCAGCGAGCCGAAGCGGTACTTGCGGTACGGGTCCTGGTCGGCCCGGGCCACTACCTCGGCGTCGAGGCCCACCCCGCAGGCGAAGATGGCGTGGTGGCTCGACTCCACCGATCCGTGACCGATCGTGATGGTGGCGACACCGATCGCCAGTGGTGACGGTGTGGATGCGATGAGCCGGGCCGCCTTGCCCGGACGGTTGGGCATCCCGAGCAGGCGGGCCACCACGTTGGTGGTGCCGGCCGGGATGATCCCGAGCGCGGTCGGGGTCCCGACCACCCCCTGGGCAGTGTGGTGGACCATGCCGTCGCCACCCATCGCCACGACGACGTCGAAGCCGTCGGCTGCCGCGGCGCCCGCCATCTCGCTCGCTTCCATCGCCGAGGACGGCCACATCGCCTCGGCCTCGTGCTCCGCGGACAGCGCCGACATCACGTCGCGATGCGCTCCACCGGTGAATTGGGAGGCGACGGGGTTGGCGATGACGGCGATGCGAGCCACAGGCGTGCGAGGGTACCGATGTACTCTGCCCAACCGTGGAGGACGTCACCCAGACAACCGGTGATCCGGAGCCCCATCCGCAGGCCCCGCTGTTCAGCCTGGTCAACGGTGAGGGGGACGGGGCCATGCTCGGCCTCGCCGCCGGTGACACCGCGGGTGGCGCCTGGGAGCTGGGGTATTCGGCCATCACCGCCCAGGCGGCGGTCATCGCCTACGAGTTGATCGAGCACGGCCACATCGACCCCGACAGTGTCCGCGCCGCCATCCTCGAGCTCGACGGCTCACAGGACGAAGAGCCCGTGTACCGGTCGGAGACTCCCGGCTTCAGGGCGTGGCTGGACCGCGCCGCGCGTGGCGACTTCGAGCCAGCGTCGGAGCCGTCGATCGACGGGCTCTCCAGGGCGGCGATCGTCGGCATCGCCTTCCGGCGCGATCCGGACCGGCTGATCACACAGACCCTGGCGCTTACCCTCGTTTTCGATCGCGACCCGGTGACCGTCGCGTCGGCCCTCGTTGCCGCGGCATCCGCCGCCGCCATGAGCTACGGCCAGTCGGGAATGGATCTCATCTCCGGTGTCGAGGAGGTCGTGGTGCCCGCACTCGACCGGATCGGGCCCGGTCTCGACACCCACCCGAGATTGTCGCGCCTGGGGTCGGATCTCCATCGTCTCATCGGCCACGTCGGCATGACCGACGGCATCGAGGCGCTGAGCCTGGTCGGGGGCGACCGCAAGGACCCGCTGCATCTCGTCCAGGCCGGGCTGTTGCTGGCCTCGGCCGCCAACGAGCGACCGCACGTGTCGATCGAGCAGGCGGCGCGGATCGGGGGGAGCCCACTGGCGGCGTACGTAGGCGCCATCGTTGGGGCCCGCGTCGGGATCCGGGCATGGCCATGGCCCTTCGCCAACGACACCTGGTTCGCCGAGATCGGGAGACGCCTGGTCCGGGGCCCCTTCACGCTGGAGGGGCTGCCCATTCCCTATGCGGTCGAGCAACACCTCACGTACGGGACCCGTCCGGACTATCTCTGACCGGCACCTCATCCTGCGGCGCCCATGACCTCGGGCTGTCCTCGACCTTGCGCAGCACGAACCACGACGCAGTGACGAGCGCACCGAGCACTCCCATGGCGAAGCTGCGGCCCAGTTCGGCCACGTCGACCACGAGGGCCCACAGCAGCGGGCCGAGGATGGTGGCGAACCGGCCCACCGTGGCGTACAGGCCGTAGAACTCGCCGAGATGGCGGGGCGGGGAGATGCGGGTCATCACCACCCGGTCGGCTGCCCATGTCGCCCCGAGGGCCAACCCCCCGACGGGTCCGAGCACCCACACCAGTGACCGGACCCCGCTCACCCCGGCGGCCACCACGGCTGCGAAACCCACCACCCACACCAGGAGCACGGCGCGCAGGAGCCGCACCGGTGACACCCGGTCGAGCAGGCGGGCGGCGCCGAGCCCGCCGGCGATGGCAGCGGCGATGGCCACGGCGAGGAGGAGGGTGACGTCGTCCCGGGTCATCTTCAGCTCCTCGATGACGTAGAGCGCCAGGAACCCGGCGAGCAGCGTGTTGATGGCGTCGGTGTAGAGGAACCTTCCCAAGAGGAAGCGGGTGACCCCGTCGTACGCGCGCGCCTTGCGCCACGACGCGATCACACGACGCACCACGTCGATCATCCCCGGTGGTCGTTCGGGGCTCGGGTGGGGTCGCTCGACGATGAACACGAAGGCCGGGATGGCGAACGCGAGGAACGCCAGGGCCAGCGTCCTGAAGGTCCCGGCGTACCCCCAGCCGAGCAGGTTGAAAGCCACCAGCCCGATGCCGAGGCCGATGAACGACCCCAGGTAGCCCATGCCCACCCCGAGACCCGACACCCAGCCGCGGTTTTCGGGCGTGCTCACCTCGACGAGGAGGGCGTCGTACACGACCGATCCGGTGTTGACGCCGACGATGGCGACGAGGAGCAGCACGAGTGTCAGGGGCTCGGGACCGGTGTCGAGGAAGAAGGTGGCCGCCACCGCCAGGAGGGTGGTGATGCGAAGCGCCGGCAGCCGGACTCCGGTGGCGTCGGTGCGGGCGCCGATCCACGGGGCCAGGAAGACGACCACGATTGCCGCCGCCACCTGCACTGCCGCCAGGTCGCCATCGGGTCGGTCGACGGAAGAGAGCCAGTCCGGGATGTAGAGACCGACGACGCCGAGGGCGAAGATCGTGTTGGCGAGGTCGTATACGACCCAGGACCAGACGGAGCGCCGTCCGGGACCGTTCACGACGGCCTCAGAACGTGACGGCTACGGAAATCAGCTCCTCCCGTCCCAGCAGACCGGCCGCGGCCTGCATCGCACGGGGCGCTTCGGAGAGGGGGAACTGATGGGAGACGAGGTCGTCGATGCGTGGATCGGTGGCCAGTTGGGAGGTTGCCCACTGATAGCCCACCAGCGTGGAGCCGATGGCGCCGCGGAGGGTCAACTGCTTGGCCACGATCACGTCGGAGAGGAAGTGGAGGGCGCGGTTGCCCTTGGTGGAGGCGAGGATGACCCGGCCCCCTGTCCGCACCAGGTCGAGGGCGGTGAACAGCGCCTCGGGATCGTCGGAGGTGACGTCGATCACCACGTCGGGCCGGCACCCGAGATTGGAGGCGATCTCGGCGGCCACGTCGTCGCCCTCGGAGTCGATGACGACGTCGGCGCCGAGCTTCGACGCCAGTTCGAGTCGGTCCCGGTCGTGGGACAGACCCGTGATGCCCACCCAGTTGGCACCGGCCGCCTTGGCTGCGATGAGACAGGCCAGGCCGCGGGGGCCCGGACCGAGGATCAGCACGTTCTCGCCCGGCTGCAATGCCGGCAGCTCCACCGCCCACGTGTACCCGGTGGCGAGGGGATGGACGAAGGTGGCAACCTCGGCCGGCACGTCGTCGGTGACGGGATGGAGGCGTGCGTTGGGGTCGATGTACACGTACTCGGCCATGCCTCCCCAGAGCCCGGGCGGCTCGGATGAGGGGATCATCCCGTACGCGTTGGCCGGCTTCCGACCGGAGCAGGTGGAGAGGTTGAGCTTGCACCGGGCGCAGATCCCGCAGCGGATCCGGGGCTCGATCACGACCCGCGTCCCGACGGGGTAGGGGATCGTCGGGCCCTTCACCGCGATGCGGCCGACGATCTGATGACCCGGGACCAGGGGATAGATGACCTCCGGGGACTCACCCTTCCAGACGTGGACGTCGGACCCGGAAATGCCGGTGGCTTCGACCGCGAGCCAGCCGCCCTCTTCGGTGGGGGTGAGATCCAGCGTCGTGGGCGCGAAATGTCGCGGCTCCACGAGAACCATGGCCTTGGCCTGTCTCCCGAGGTCCATTGCGGGCGAGTGTAAACAGCGCCCGCACAGGCTCAATTCGAGATGAGGAGATCGCGCATCGCGGACATCCCGCGCTCGATCTCGGGCTCCCCTGTGGCGTAGGAGAGACGGATGTGCCCCGGCATCCCGAACGCCTCGCCGGACACCGTGGCGACGCCGGCGTCCTCGAGGATGGCCATCGACATCTCGTCCGTGGAGGCGAAGCGGTCGCCGACGTGGGCCGACACGTCGGGGAACACATAGAACGCACCTTCTGGCTCGTGGCACTCGATCCCGGGGATCGCCGTGACCAACTCGTACATGAGACGACGTCTCCGATCGAACGCCTCCCGCATGGAGACCACGGTGTCCTGCGGCCCGGTGAGCGCGGCGATGGCGGCTCGCTGGGCCACGTTGGAGACGTTCCCGGTGGCGTGGGACTGGAACCTCTCCGCCGCACCGACGATGTCCGGCGGTGCGATGGCCCACCCGACCCGCCAGCCCGTCATTGCAAAGCTCTTGGCGACACCGTTGACCAGGACCAGTCGGTCGAGATCGGCTCCGGCCGCGGCGATCGACGGCGCAGCCTCCGGATAGCCATAGGCCAGACGCTGGTAGATCTCGTCGGAGACCACCCAGACGCCATGGCGGGAGGCCCACTCGGCGATCGCGGCCAGTTCCTCGTGCGAATAGACGGACCCGGTGGGGTTGGACGGGGAGACGAGGATCAGCGCCTTCGTGGCGGCTGTGCGGACCCGGTCGAGGTCGTCCGGAGTGACCTTGAACCCGGTGGACGCAAGCGACGGCACCGGCACCGGAGTCGCACCGGTGAGGCTGATCGCCGCCGGGTAGGTCACCCAGTAGGGGGCCGGCACCAGCACCTCATCGCCCGGGTCGAACAGCGCCGCGCACACGTCGAAGATCGCCTGCTTGGCGCCGTTGGTCACGATCACCTGTGAGGGGTCGACCTCGACCCCGGAGTAGATACGCGTGTTCTCGGCGACCGCTTCTCTCAGGGGCGGCAGGCCGGCGTTCTGGCTGTACTTGTGATTGACCGGGTCGTGTATCGCCCTGGACGCCTCGGCGAGGATGTGCTCCGGGGTGGGGAAGTCGGGCTCACCGGCGGCGAACGAGATGATGTCGCGCCCCTCCGCCCGCAACTCGCGGGCACGGGCGCTCATGGCGAGAGTGGCCGAGCCGGGCAGGCCGGCCAGGCGCGCGGAGACCCGGTCGGTCAAGGTCGGTTCAGCCTTCGCCGTCGGCCGCGTCGGCGGCGGCGTCCTCGACTTCCTCGACGGCGTCGGCCGCCGCATCCTTGGCTTCGCCCGCGGCATCCGCCACGGCGTCCCTGGCATCGTCCGCAGCGTCGGCGACGTCCTCGGCCTTGTCGGCCACCGCGTCCTCCGCCCCGGACACGGATTCCTTGATCTTCTCGACGGCGTCGGTGGCGGCGTCCTTGGCCTTCTCCACGTACGGGGCGGCCTTCTCCGCCACGTCGGCGGCAGCGTCCTTGGCCTTCTCCACGTACGGGGCGGCCTTCTCCGCGACGTCGGCCGCGGCTTCCTTGGCCTTCTCCACGTACGGAGCGGCCTTCTCGGCGGCCTCGCTGGCGGTCTCCTTCGCCGAGCCGAACCACTTCTTCAGCGTGTCCATGAAACCCATGACGTCCTTTCTCCGGGGCCGTGAGCCTAATGCGGCGATGACCTGCCCTAGTAGCGATGACGGGCGATGACGCGCCCGTGATCGTCGAGCACGAGCACCAAGTCGCCACCGTTGTTCCACACGGGGTTGTCGCCGGGATCCCAGCCCCGGTCGGCGCTCGAGACGACCAGGATCTCTCCGGGGGCGAGGGTCGTGCCGGGAGCGAACGTGAACCGGTGCAGCGATGATTCGTCGCGGAGCTTCCAGCCCGAGAGGACCACCGGATGATCGCCCTCGTTGCGGAGCACGACCTGTTCCTCGCCGAGCACGTCCTCGTCGGGCCCGGGTGGGTCGAAGACGGAGAGCGCCGGTTCGACCGCGATGGCGGGGATCTCTCCTTCGGCCCCACAGGCATCCACGGCCCAGAGACCGACACGGTTGCGGAACGCCTCGTCCTCGGCACGCAGGAGGACGTCGTCGCCACCGCTTGCCAGAGCGAGACCGGCCGACACCATGTCGAGATTCACCCATAACCCGCCGGCGTGGACTCGGGCCAGAGTGCGGCCGAACTGATCCGTGCCGGTCGCGGCCAACGCCACCGTGGCACCCAGGACGTCTTCGAGGCGGTCCCGCGCCTCCTCGTACATGCACTCGCCACGGTCGGGAGCATTGATCCCGTCGAGGCGGAACCGTATCCCGCCGGCTTCGAACGTGTCGCCGTCGACGACGTGATCCGGACGCACCGTCTCCGCATCGGGGGGAACGGTGACTCCGCCGGTGGTGGTCACCGCCGAAGGCGGGGTGCATGCTCCGAGCAGGAGGGCGAGGACGACGAGGAATCGGCGCATCCGGGACGAGGGTAAGGCACGCCGGGTACACGGAGACCCCAAGTACCCTGCGCCGATGCGGCGAATCGGTGCCTCTCTCCTGGCTCTCGTCCTCGTCGCCTGCTCGTCGGGTGACGGTAACTCGACCACATCCACGAGCTCCCCGGCGACGACCACGACAGCAGGGCCAGCCCCGACGACCACCACCGGTCCGACCACTTCGACACCGGAGCAGACGATCCCGCCGCTGCAGGGGCTTTCATATCAGAAGGTGGCCGACCTCCGCTTCCCCGTCCAGGTGGTGGCGCGTCCGGGATCGATGCTCGCCTTCATCGTCCTCAAGGGGGGAGTGATCAGGGCCCTCGATCTCGGGACCGGGACCATTGCGGACGAGCCCGTCCTCGACATCTCGGACCGGGTCCGTGACTCGGGGGAGCAGGGACTGCTGGCGATGGCCCTCCACCCGACGGACGACGCGCGCCTCTTCCTGCATTACTCGGGCCGCGACGGCCGGACCGTGGTCTCCGAGTTCAGATTCGTCGCCCCGGACGCGGCCGACCCGGACGGCGAGCGGGTGATCTTCGAGCACGCCCAGCCTGCCCCCAACCACAACGGAGGCATGATCGAGTTCACGCCCGACGGGAGACTCCTGCTGGGCCTGGGCGACGGCGGTGCGTCCAACGACCGCTTCGGCAACGGGCAGAACCCGGACACGCTGCTCGGCGGTCTGGTCGAACTGGACGTCGACGGCGACACGGCACCCCGTCTCTACGCCATGGGTCTCCGCAACCCGTGGCGGTTCTGGATAGACGAGGGGCTGATCTACATCGCTGACGTGGGACAGAACCAATACGAGGAGGTCTCGGTCGCACCGTTGCAACCGGGTCACAACTTCGGTTGGCCGGTGTGGGAGGGGCTCCATTGCTTCCAGGGCCGCGGCTGTGACGAGGAGGGCTTCGTGATGCCCGTGCACGAGGTCTCCCACGGCGACGCAGGCACCTGCTCCATCACCGGTGGCGTCGTCTATCGGGGCGAGCATCTGTACGAGCTCGATGGGCACTTCTTCTTCTCGGACTACTGCGGGTCCTATCTCCGCAGCTTCCGGTACGACGACGGGCAGGCGGTGGACGTCACCGACTGGACCGACCAGGTCGGACGGGTCAACGGTGTCGTCGGCTTCGGGCTCGACGGGATCGGGCAGATGTATGTGGCCGCGACCGATGCGCTCTATCGCGTGGTCGGGATCAGGGACGACTGAGCGAGGGATAACCTGGCCGCGATGGCGTCCATCTTCACCCGCATCATCGAGGGCGAGCTGCCCGGGACCTTCGTCTGGAAAGACGACCGGGCCGTCGCCTTCCTGTCCATCAACCCGCTGCGGGCCGGTCACGTGCTCATCGTCCCCCGCGAGGAGATCGATCACTGGCTCGACTGCCCGGCCGACCTCCGTGACCACCTCATGGGGGTCGCCGCCGAGATCGGCCAGGCTCTCCAGGACGCCTACCGGCCGACGAAGGTCGGTCTGATGATCGCCGGGCTCGAGGTGCCTCATCTCCACATCCACCTCCTGCCGATCGACGACGTCCACGACATGGACTTCTCCAACGCCCGGCCCGCCGGGCGCGAAGAGCTCGAGACCGAGGCGGCCCGTATCCGCAACGCCCTGACCGAGAGGGGCGCAGGGGGCGTCAGCTCGTAGTGGGTGTCCTCCTCGGGGGCCTGACCTCCCTTCTCTACGGGGTGGGGGACTTCGTCGGTGGCGAAGCGACCCGCAAGGCACCGGCGCCCGCCGTGGTCCTGGCGGCCGCGTTCGTCACGATCCCCCTGATCACCATGGCCGGTCTGCTGGTGGGCGGCGATGCGACTGCCGCCGACTGGGCTCTGGGAGGCGCGGCCGGCACCTGCGGCGCGGTCGGTCTGGTCCTGTTGTTCGCCGGCCTCGCCCGTGGTCGTGCGGCCAGCGTCGCCCCTGTAGCCGCGGCGGTGGGCGCAGCGGTGCCCGTCGTCGCCGGAGTGCTCCTCGGCGAGCGGCCGTCGGCAGTCGCGTGGACGGGTGTCGCCATCGCCATTCCCGCGATCGTCTTCTGCTCCTGGGCGCCGGTGAGCGGATCTGCGAAGGGGGGAGGTGTCGCCTACGGCCTCGGGGCCGGGTCGCTCTTCGGCTCCTACACGGTGATCATCTCCCGCACGGCCGATGCCTCGAACCTCCTGCCTCTGATCCCCGCGAGAGGCGCCTTCCTGGTCGTCATGCTGGCCCTCGCGCTCGGCGGGGTGTGGAAGTTGTCGACGCTGCCGACCGTGCCCAAGGGCTTGGTGACGGCTCACGGGGTGCTCGACGTGGCGGGGAACATCACCCTGCTCCTCGCTCTCCGCTCCGGTTCGCTGGTGGCGGTGTCCATCGCCTCGTCCGCGTACCCGGCGGTCACCGTCGGACTGGCCCGTCTGGTCAATGGCGAGAGGCTCCGTCAGATTCAGGTGCTCGGCGTCGTCCTCTCCCTCGTCGCACTCACGCTCATCGCCCTGGGTTAACTTCCGCCTCCCGGCGCGGGTCAGAACCCAGAGGAGGACGACATGACCACAGCCGTAATCACCCAACGCGCACTGCGTTCCAGCCGGCTCGTGGCTGTGACCCTGGTGGTCGCCGCCGCGGCCCTCACCGCTCTCGCCGCCCAGTGGAGATTCCACCTCCCGTTCACGCCGGTGCCAATCACTGGTCAGACGTTCGCCGTGCTCCTCACCGGCGCCGCACTCGGCTGGCGTCTCGGCGCCGCCGGGCAGATGCTCTACATCGCCGCGGGGATCCTGGGCGCACCGGTCTTCACCGACGCCGGGTCGGGCTGGGAGGTCATGAGGGGCGCCACGGGGGGATACATCGTGGGATTCGTGTTCGCCGCCGCACTGGTGGGCTGGGCCGCCGAGCGCGGTCATGACCGTCGCTTCGGGTCGACCGTGGTGTCGTTTCTCGCTGGCTCGGCCGTGATCTACGTCTTCGGGATCCTCGGCCTCATGGCGGCCACCGGCTTCTCCTTCCCGGAGGCGATCTCCCGCGGCGTGGTGCCCTTCCTGGTCGGGGATCTCGTCAAGGCCATCGCGGCGGGGGCGATCCTGCCCGGGGCCTGGTGGCTCCTCGGCGAGCGCCGGTAACGTCCAGAGGGTGGATTTCGGAAGATATGGCGCCTGGCGCCGCGCCAGCGAGTGGACACCTGATGACGCCGCGGCCATCGAGCAGATGGGCTACGGGGCCATCTGGGTGGGCGGGTCTCCGCCCGCCGACCTCGAGGACGTAGAGGCCATCATCGCCGCCACCCGGGCGGTGCCCGTCGCCACGGGCGTGGTCAACATGTGGCGAGCCAACCCCGAAGAGGTGGCCCGGTCCTACCACCGGATCGAGGAGGCGCACGCCGGGAGGTTCTATCTCGGTCTCGGCATCGGTCACCCCGAAGCGACGGACGAGTACCGGAAGCCGTACGACACGATCGTTGCTTACCTCGACCGGGTGGAGGCGGCGGGTGTGCCGGGCGACCGGATCATCCTTGCCGCACTCGGGCCCCGGGTCCTTCGGCTCGCGGCCGAGCGAACCGCCGGCGCCCATCCCTACTTCACGACACCGAGGCACACCCGCATGGCCCGCGAGATCATGGGGCCCGATGCCCTCCTCGCCCCGGAGCACAAGGTGGTCCTGGCGCCGGACAGCTGGGAGGAACTGGCCCCGCCGAACGTCTCCCGTTATCTGCGTCTCACCAACTACCGGGCGAGCCTGCTCCGTGAGGGCTGGGACGAGTCGGACCTGGAGGGGAGCGAGAGGCTGATGCAGGCGATCGTCCTCCACGGCGACGCCCGGTCCGTCGCCGGCTCGTTGGCCGAGCATCTCGAGGCCGGGGCCAACCACGTCTGTGTCCAGGTCCTGGGGAGCAACCCCCTGGTGGGCTACTCGGAGCTGGCCTCAGTGCTCTTCGGCTGATCGGGCCGACGCGATCTCCGGAGGGCGGCGACGGCGTCCTCGAGGATCATGTCGTGATCGAACGCCAGGGTGTCGGGTCCGATCTCGCCGAGGGGCACCAGTCGGGCGCGGGCGGCGTCGTCACCGGCGACCGGTCGCGTCGACGGATCCGCAACGCCCCAGTACACGATCGACACCGTGTGACCGCGGGGATCCCGCCCCGGTGTCCCGTAAGCCCCGAGCTGGGTCAGCTCCACCCCGGTGACACCCGTCTCCTCCTCGAGCTCGCGGGCGACGGCAACGGGTAGGTCCTCGCCGGGGTCGACGAAGCCACCCGGCAGCGCCAGCCGCCCCTGGAACGGCGGGTTGGCCCGCTCGATCAGGAGCACAGCCGTCCCCTCCGGTGTGTCGACGAAGACAACTGCGTCCACCGTGACTGCGATGCCGTTCACAGGTGGGTCGCCTCGATCTCCAGCCCCTTGCCGTTGAGATAGTCGACGACCAGGCCGCGGTGGCACTGCTCCGCGTCGGGCTCGCTGCAGAGGAGCGCCGTCCGTCGCCGCAGCATCCTGGGCCAGTCCACCGCCGTCTCGATCGATCGGCTGGCGGCGGTCTTCATGAATGCCCGCCGGAACTCCTTCCAGTCGAGCTCGCCCTGGCGGTACGCCTTGAAGTAGGTCTCATCGGGGGCGAGGAGCGGCTCGTGGACGTAGTCGGCGCCGACGATCTCGGCGAGGAACCACTCGAGATCGTCCTTCTTGGTGAACCCGGCGAGTTGGCTGGTGTTCTGGAGACGGACGTCGAGCACCCGCTTGATGCCGGCTTCGCGCAACGCGCCGAAGAACCCCTCGGCGCTCTTCTGTGTGAAACCGATCGTCCAGACCTTCACGGACCCCTCACTTCTCCTCGACGCCCCTCCGCCACCTCAACCGGCAACCTACGCACTGCACTCGCCCCGGACAAGAGGGACGGAGCGGGTACCGACCCGGAATAGGCTGGGTCCGCTTTGACCCCGCCAGGTGGACAACAGAGAAGGCTCGGCGCGTCCGTGGCCAGGCTGGCCCTGATCGGTGCGCTGGCCGGCCTGTTCAGCGGGTTCTTCGGGGTCGGAGGCGGGTTCATCATGGTGCCGCTGCTCGCCGGGTTGGCGAAGTTCGA
>JAGFIR010000136.1 GCA_024103415.1 Acidimicrobiales bacterium | reverse complement strand
TGGATCAGGCTGGTCGCGCGGGAGGTCTTGTTGGTGGGAGCGACTGCCCCCTACCTCCCGCCTCACTTCGTTCGGCGGCAGGAACCTTCCCCCTTTCGCCTGCGGCTCAGGGGGACAAAGCCAGGGTTGCGCCGTGCTCCGGCGGCGGTACCTACCCCCTCTTCGTGGGGGACTCATCCGGGGGGCGGTGTCCCCCAACCGAAGGTTGGGGGCAGGGGACCCCACTGCTGGGCCAGGGGGGTAGGGGGCGGTGACGAGACCGCGGATCAGGCTGGTGGCGCGGGAGGGCTTGTTGGTGGGAGCGACTGCCCCCTACCTCCCGCCTCACTTCGTTCGGCGGCAGGAACCTTCCCCCTTTCGCCTGCGGCTCAGGGGGACAAAGCCAGGGTTGCGCCGTGCTCCGGCGGCGGTACCGTCCCCCACTTCGGGGGGACTGATCCGGGGAGAGGTCAGGACTTCTTGTTGGTGGCCTTCCAGAACGTGAGCCAGTTGCCCATGTGGTCCTCGAGCGTGAACTCGAGCTGGCCCCAGGGGCGGTCGGCGACCGGGTCGACGATGGTCGCCCCGGCCTCCTGGACCCGCTCGTAGAGCTCCTCGAGATCGGGTGCCTCGATGTAGAGCGTCACGGCCGACTTTCCGTCGAGGCGATCCCGGATCGCCTGGTTGTAACCCGGGCTGAAGAGGTCGGTAGGGGTCTCGAGCATGACCCGGGCATCGCCACGGGTCAGGGAGTTGTTGGGCTGGTTGACGTCGCCGCGGTCTAGTGCGAACCCGAGTACGTCCTCGTAGAAGCGAAGGCCTTCGGCCATGTCGGGGACGCGGATGGTGGGGATGACGGACCATCCAGGCATGAGGTTCTCCTCTTTGGGGGTTGTCGATTCAAACCGGCGGACCGGAATACGGCAAGGGCCGGGTTGAGGGGGTGAGGCCGTAGACTCCCGACAGCCCCATGTTCACCAGGTCGGCTCCCGTGTACTCGTCCGATCGGCGTCGCCCACTGACGATCGTCCTCTTGCTCGCGGCCGCGGTCTATCTGCTCCTCACCGCCGCCGGGACGCTCTGGACCGACTTCCTGTGGTTCGACTCCCTGGGCTACGGCTCGGTGTGGGCCAAGAACTGGGGCACCTCACTGGCCCTGGGGGCTTTCGGGCTCACGCTCTCGTTCCTCATCTTCTGGTCGACACTGATCATCGCCCAGCGCCTGTCGCCCCGGTGGGTGCCCATGGACCTGATGGACGAGGAGCTCGCCGAGAGGTTCCGGGAGTGGGTCGAGCCGAGGTTGGAGAAGGTCCGCCTCATCGTGGCGGCCCTGCTCGCGCTCTTCCTCGGCCTGGCGACGGCCACCTGGCGTGACGAGGCCTTCCTGTTCCTCAACGCCCGGCCCTTCGGGACGACCGATCCGATCTTCGGCGTCGACCTCTCCTTCTACGTCTTCCGGCTCCCCCTGCTCCGGGTGGGGCTCGACTGGTTGTTCAGCCTGCTGGTCATGGCGTTCGTGCTCGCCGCGATCGCCTTCTATCTGAACGGAGGCCTGCGGATCGAGCGGAGGAGTCTGGTCTCGACTCGCGGGGCGAAGATCCAGCTGTCGGTGATGCTGGCGGTGATGGCCCTGGTGCGTGCCGGCACCTATTTCCTCGACCGGTACGAGCTGCTCTTCTCCGACCGCACCGAGCCGAAGTTCCATGGTGCCGGCTTCGCCGACATCAATTCCCGGCTCCCGGCGATCCGTCTCCTCATCGCCGTTGCCGTGATCGCCGCCATTCTCTTCATCATCAACATCTGGCGGCGGGGCTGGACCCTGGTGCTGGTGGTGGCGGCTGCCTGGTTCCTCGTCTCGGTTCTCGGTGGCGCCGTCTACCCGGCCCTGGTGCAACGGTTCAGTGTCCTCCCCAATCAGCTGGCCAAGGAGATGCCGTACATCACGCACAACCTGACGGCGACGAGGGAGGCGTACGGGTTGGACGGGATCGAGGTGCGCAACTTCCGGGCATCGCCGTCTCTGACGATGGACGACATCGAGGCCAACCGCCTCACCATCGACAACATCCGGATCTGGAGTGCCGCCGTCCTCCCCCGGACCTATCAGAACTTCCAGGAGCTCGAGCCCTACTACTCGCTCGCCAAGGTCAGCACCGACCGGTACACCGACGACAACGGCCAGCCCCGTCAGGTGATGCTCGCCGTCCGCGAGCTCGAAGAGGTCGACCTCCCCAGGGACGACTGGCAGAACACCCGCCTCTTCTACACCCACGGCTTCGGGGCGGTGGTCAACCAGGCCAATGTGGTTCAGGCCGATGGCCAGCCGCAGTTCCTGCTCAAGGACGTCCCACCCGTGGCTTCGCCTGGTTACGAGTCGCTGGAGCTGGAGCAGCCCCGGGTGTACTTCGGCCGGACCTATCAGCCGGGCCGCCCGGTGATCGTCCGCACCGGCGCCAGGGAGCAGGAGATCGACATCCCGCTGCCCGAGGGCACCAGGTACAACCAGTACGACGGAGACGCCGGCGTCGTCATCGACAACATCTTCAAGCGGATCGCGTTCGCCTTCCGCTATCGGGACCTCAACCTGCTCATCTCGGGCGAGCTCCGGAACGACAGCCGCGTCCTCGTGGAGAGGAACATCAAGGAGATCGCCGATCAGGTGGCGCCGTTCCTCTACAGCGACGCCGAGCCCTACCCGGTGATCCTCGACGGCCGGATCATGTGGGTGGTCGACATGTACACGGCCACCTCGTTCTACCCGTACTCGGAGCCGGTCTCATCCCGGGAGTACAGCCGGCTCGCGGTGTCGTCCCGCATCCCGTTCGGCGTGAACTACATCCGCAACTCCGTGAAGGCGGTGATCGACGCCTACGACGGGACGCTCACCTATTACGTCATGGACGACGACGACCCGATCATCCGGGCGTGGTCCAGCAACTACCCGGGGCTCTTCAAGCCGTTCGAGTCGATGCCCGAGGGCCTCGTCGAGCATCTCCGCTACCCGCAGGACCTGTTCCGCATCCAGTCTTCGATCTACCTCGAGTACCACGTCACCGAGACCACCGAGCTCTTCCAGGGCAACGACGCCTGGTCGTTGCCGGCCGACCCGGCGACGATCGTCCGGTCCGGCGACGAGCTGCTGCGTGGTGACAGCCCACCCGAGGGCTATCTGCGGGAGGTCCTGCCCTATTACCTGCTCACCAAGCTCCCCGGTGAGGAGGACCTCTCCTACCTGCTGCTCCAGCCCTTCAATCCGAGGGAGCGCCGCAACATGGTGTCGTTCCTCGTCGCCGACTCCACGCCGGGTCGCTACGGACGGCTCATCGACTTCCGCATGCCTCAGGGCACGCTGGTCGACGGTGTCGGCCAGGTCGGGCAGCGAATCGAACAGGACGCCGACATCGCCGAGCAGCTCAGCCTGTGGGACAACTCCGGGTCGACCGTCCTCAAGGGCGACCTGCTGGTCGTCCCCATCGAGGACTCGGTCGTCTATTTCCAGCCGTTCTACCTGGAGGAGCGGGGTGGCGCCTTCCCCGAGTTCCGACGGGTGGCGGTCGTGTTCGGTGAGAGGGTGGAGTGGGCCCCCAGCCTGAACGCCGCGCTCCGCCTGGTGTTCGACAACGACCAGCCCCAGCAGCCGACCGACCCGGGCGACCCGATCGACGGAACCATCGAGGAGCTACTCGAACGATTGGGCGACGCCTTCGCCGCCGCCGACGCCGCCCTGCAGCGGCGGGATCTCGGGGAATACCAGAGGTGGATCGAGATGGCGACGAGGATCTACGAGGAAATCGAGAGACTGGTCAACGAGGGGACAGGTGCATGAGGCTGGCGAGGGTCATCCTGCGGGTGGCGGACATGGATCGCGCGGTCCGGTTCTGGAGCGAGACCGTCGGCCTCGAGATCGTCTTCGGTTCGCCGACGTTCACCTTCATGGTGGCGGGCGGGACCCAGCTGTTGCTCAATCAGGTCGACGGCTCAGCCGATCCCGGGTCGACCGAGCTCGTCTTCGAGGTCGACGACGTCGAGACCGAGTACCAGCGTCTGTCGGAGCGGGGCGTTCCCTTCGAGGTCGAGCCGCGTCCGGTCACTACCGACGGCGAGCGCGACCTGCTCGCGGCCCACTTCCATGATCCCGATGGGAATCTGGCCAGCCTGACCGGATGGGTCAGGCGCCAGGATCAGCGGTAACGCCAGACGATGCGACCCCGGGTGGGGTCGTATGTGGACACCTCGACGTCGACGACGTCTCCGGGGAGGACGCGAATGCCCCGGCCGCGACGCATGCGACCGGACGGCTTGGCGAGCAGTTGGAAGCCACTCTCCAACTCCACCTCGAAGGTCGAGTCGGGGAGCATCTTCACAACGGTGCCCCGCATCCGTACGTATTCCTCGGTGTCCTTAGCCAATGTGCTGCTTCTCCATTCCCTACAGACTCTAAAGCTACCGCAGGCCATAAGG
>JAGFIR010000129.1 GCA_024103415.1 Acidimicrobiales bacterium | reverse complement strand
GTGGCGTACTCGATAGCCGCGTTCTTGGTGAGGCCGACCACGCCGTGCTTGGCCGCCACGTAGGCGGGAGCCGAAGCGAAGCCGACGCTTCCCAGGATCGATGCGATGTTCACGATCGAACCGCCGCCCGACTCCAGCATCGCGGGGATCTGGTACCGGAGACCGTAGAAGACACCGTTGAGGTTGATGTCGATGACCCGGTTCCAGTCCTCGATGCCGTACTCACCGGTGGGTGCAGACGCACCGCCGATGCCGGCGTTGTTGACCGCGATGTGCAAGCCGCCGTAGGTGTCCACGGCGAAGCGGACCATCGCCTCGACCTCTTCGACGTTGGCAACGTCCACCTTGAAGAAGGATGCGGTGCCGCCGTCGGCGTTGATCTTGTCGACGGTGGCCTTGCCGCCCACCTCGTCGAAGTCGGCGACAACCACTTTGGCGCCGCCCTCGGCAAGCTTCTCGACCACTGCCTTGCCGATCCCCGAAGCGCCACCGGTGACGATGGCGACCTTCTCGGAGAAGTCGTACTGAGCCATGGGATGACTCCTTTCTGTCGCTCCTTCCAAGTCTCGGGACGGAGCCCCGGAGTGGTAAGGGCCGGAAGACGGGTGGGGCCGGGACCTTTGGCAGGTTCCGCCTCCGCATAGGGATCCCGGGCGCCGCCCGGAAACCCGTCGTTAGGGTTGGAGCGAAGTGGCCCGCGGAAGACTGGAGTCCTCCGGACCGCCGAAGGGACTGCTCCGTCTGGCGTTCCGGCTCCCCGTCGGTCTCTACCGCGCCCGTCTCGGGTTTCTCCTCGGCCGCCGGTTTCTGATGATCGAGCACCGGGGCCGGAAGAGCGGCCGCATCCGGCGCACCGTTCTCGAGGTCGTCGCGCGCCATCCCGACGCCCTGTACGTGGTGGCCGCCTGGGGTGACAAGGCCCAGTGGCTGAGGAACGTCCGAGCCAACCCGGAGGTCCGCGTCCACATCGGCTTCTACCGCTTCCGCACGACCGCCCGGGTCGTCGACGAGGAGACCGGCAGCCGCATCCTGGCCGAGTACGCCGCCCGGCATCCCCGGGCGTTCCGCGCCCTGGCCGGCAGGATCCTCGACGATGCGGGGGACACTCCGCAGGAGACCGTCGGGAGGATGGCCGCCGTCCTCCCGGTGGTCGAACTGCCTCGCTCGTAGGGGCCAGCTCGCCATCACGGCGGCAACCTGTTGACGAACATATGTTCGAGTCTTACGATGCGGAGGCCATGCCGACGCCACCCTCACTCGAACCGATGGACCCCTGGCGGCGGCTGGCGACCTACCGCGACCGCTACGAGATCGACGACCGACTCGAGCCGGTCCTCCGTCTGGAGCAGTCGATCCGGCGACGCGAGTACCGCCTGGGAGCGGCGAAGCGACGCGTCGCCGAGCTCGAGAAGATGCTGGCCGAGTGCCGGCACGAGGCCCAGGTCCTGACGCGGGAGATCACCGAGAGCCGACGGCTCGGGGCGTTGCTCGTCGACGAAATCATCGAAAAGGTGCGCGTCGAGATGGGGGAGGCATGGAGCCCCCGGCCGATCCGGGCGTTCCGGGCGTGGTCGGTGAGACTCGACGGCTTCTACGGCGCCACCGACTCCCGCTGGGAGACCCCCACCATGGAGGCGACCTGTCTCCGGAACGTCCCCCTCGAGGACATCCCGCACCGTCAGACCGGCTGCGGACCGCCGGCGTGCGGGGTCTATGCCACGAAGAGCCTGGAGTTCCTGGGTGGCGGCGGCAAGGTCGATCGCCACGTCGCCATGGGTGTCGTCGCGATGACGGGAAAGGTCATCGAGCACGAGCATGGCTATCGGGGTGCCAGGGCGACGGCCGTGGCGATGGTGGTGAGGCTGGGAGGCCAGTGGCTTCTCAGCGATGCCCCGAAGGTGATCGGTGCAATGTTCGAGGACCTGCCCCGCGCCATGGTCGAGCATGGATCGAAAGACGCCCCAACCGAGATAGAGATCGCAGATTTCCTCAACAGAGCGAAGAAGGAGGAGGAAGCATGGATATAGGACCCGAGATGAGAGTGATCGAGGTCGCCGAGCACGTTGAGACGCCCGTCCTGGTTCCCGTGGCCGAAGAGCCGGTGAGCTTCGACGAGCGGCGCCCGGCCCCGATGGCGGACTGATGATCGACGGCCGGGATTCCCGGCCGTCAGGGATGGACGGTCGCCAGACCTGCGACGCTGGTGAACGCCGGACGTCCCCGATGCCTCTGATCAGCGTTTCGATCGGCCTGTCTACCCGGCTCGAGCGCGAGCCCTTCGGCTCGAGCCTCGGGCCAAAGGACTCTGCCCCGCAATCCGTCCACGACGCATGGTGGATGTGTGAGGAGATGCCGAGTGGACAGCATCCGCATCGTCGGCTCCGGGGTCGTGCTGGTGTCGCTGCTGACGGCGTGCGCTGTCGGCGGGCCGCCACAGACAACAACGGTTCCTCCCACCGCCGTGGTTCCCACAACGTCGTGCACCACTACCTCCTCGGTGCCGACGACCTCTACCACAACGCCGGTTGCGAGCACCACCACCCCGGCCCCGACGACCACCGCGACCGGGCACAACACCACGACCACCGCGGCACCGACGACCACGAAGCCCCCTACCACCACCACACCAGCGATGCCGGCCGTGATCGTCACCCGCATCCCGACCGATGAGAAGGTGGTGGCACTCACCTTCGATGCCGGCTCCGACCGCGGCTTTGCGAAGGAGATCCTCGATGTCCTGGCCGCCCACGGGATCGAGGCCTCGTTCGCAGTGACCGGGAAGTGGGCGGAGGCACATTCAGATCTGGTGAGCCGGATAGCCGCCGAGGGCCACACCCTCATCAACCACACCTATGACCACCCTCACCTGGAAGATCTGAGCACTGCCCAGCGACTGGACCAATTGGCCCGGGGAGAACAGGTCCTCTCCCGGATCAGTGGCCAGACGACCAAGCCGTACTTCAGGCTGCCGTACGGGTCGTACGACCAACAGGTGCTTCGAGACGTCGGGGCCGCCGGGTATCCGTACGTGGTGGGGTGGACAGTCGACACCCTCGGCTGGAAGGGCGTTGCCCCGGACGAGATCGTCGACCGGTGTGTCGATGCCCTGCGTCCCGGCACGATCGTGCTCATGCACGTCGGGTCCCTGTCCACCGACTATTCCGCTCTCGAGGCAGTCCTGTCCGCCTTCGACCTGGCGGGCTATCGGTACGCCACGATCCGCGAACTGCTGCCTTGAGCCGTCGCCCGCGTGGGCGGTCCGAGATCGCGGAAATAGTCGGTTGCGCCCGGGATGGGCGCGCCACCACAGTGGCACCTTCACGATGGACCAACCTCCGAGTCCGAGGGCCACCCAGCCCCTGGTGCGCAAGGCCCTCGCCTACGTGACCGCCGGTACGAGGTTGCTGCTCCTCGTCCATCCCGATCACCCCGAGGCCGGGATCCAGGTGCCTGCAGGGACGATCCGGTCGGGGGAGGAGCCGGGGGATGCCGCGCTGCGGGAGGCCTAGGAGGAGAGCGAGTTGCGTGACCTCGTCCTGGGCTCGTTACTCGGGAGGGAGATCTTCGACATGAGGCCGTTCGGGAAGGCGGAGCGTCACGAGCGCTGGTTCTGGCACGTGCTGGTCGAGGGGATCCTTCCCGAGCGTTGGACACACACCGAGGAGGATCCTGCGGACGGGTCGGGTCCCGTCCAGCTCGAGCTCTTCTGGGCGGACCTTCGTGAGCCGCTGCCGGCGCTGATCGCCGGCCACGACCGCTTCGTTCCCGAACTGCGTCTGGTCCTAGGGATCGAATGAGCACCCGGTGACGGGTGGCTCGGTTCTGCTCAGCCCTTCCGTTTGAAGATCGAGCGGAGCACCAGGAGGGCAACGATGCCGACGATCTGTCCCGTCAGGACGATCCGGCTGGTGTCCACTGCCGGGATCCAGGTGACCTTTTCGCCATCGATCTTGTAGGCGCCAACCGGCCGGGCTCGCATCCCGTAGCCGCCACCGCGTCCGGTGGACTCGTCGGTGCCCTCACCTTCACCGGTGCCGACACCGCCCATGATCGCCGCGGCCGGGATCAGGGTGACGCCGTTCTTCTCGTAGGGCTCGCCGTAGACCCGGGACACCGTCATGGCGTCCTTGGCATCGGTGAGGATTTCGTCGATTCGGTCCATGATCTCCTCCTTGAGATCCGGTCTGGGTCGACCCTGTGGATTCCCGCCTCCAATGGGGTCTTTCCCGAATGGTTGCCATGGGAGTCATCCAATGCCGAACGGCGGCCCGGCAGGGCCGAAAGGCACTGCACCGCGCCGGGTCGTCGCCCGTACGTTGGGGGCATGACCGATACAACCACCTCCTCCCGGACACCGCAGGTGCTCGTGTCCGCGGCCTCCAAGTACGGCTCGACTGCCGAGATCGCGGCCCGCATCGGGGAGGTGCTCGCCGAGGACGGTTGCTCGGTCGTCATCACTCCACCGGAGGAGGTCGGTGACATCGCATCGTTCGACGCCATCGTCCTGGGCAGTGCGGTCTACATGGGCCGCTGGAGAAAAGACGCCCGCAAACTCGCCGAGCGCATCGACGGTCAGGGGATCCCGGTCTGGCTGTTCTCGAGTGGGCCGCTCGGAGACCCGCCCCACCCGGTGGAGGACCCGGTCGACGTGGCGGACATCCTCCGGGCCACGTCGGCGGAGGAGCATGTCCTGTTCGCAGGCAAGGCGGACAAGTCACTGATGGGCTTTGCCGATCGCGCCGTCCTCAACGCGGTGAAGGCGCCCGAGGGTGACTTCAGGGACTGGGACGGGATCGCCGGTTGGGCCGAACGCATCGCCAGGCATCTCTGCCACGCCGAATCGGCCCGCAGATAGCCCGATTCGTCGTAGGGTTGGCCTTCGAGACGAAGGGAGCCCTCGTGCAAGACGATGGGACGGTGAGTGTCCGGATCCTGGTCGACGACGTCGCCGAGAGCGTCGACTGGTACACCCGACTCTTCGGCTTCGAGGTCCTCAACCAATTCCCGGCCTTCGCCGACGTCAAGCGCGGCAACCTCCGACTCCTCCTCTCAGGGCCGGAGAGCTCGGCTGCCCGTCCGATGTGGGACGGCGAGAAGCCCGGGCCGGGTGGGTGGAACCGCATCCACTTCATCGTCGACGACATCGAGGCGGAGATCGCCAGGCTCGGGGAGGCCGGCGTCGAGTTCCGCAACGAGGTGGTCACAGGTCCCGGCGGGTCACAGGTGCTCGCCATCGACCCCTCGGGCAACTTCGTCGAGTTGTTCCAGCCGGCCGAGCAGACGCCTCGGTAGCGATCAGGTCACTGCGACCTGACGATGGCTCCGTCGCGCACGACCGCAGAACGCGGCGGTTTCGTCACCGCTGCGGCCGCAGGTGTGGCTGCGTCCACCAGGACGACATCACCTCTCCCACCAGGCTCGAGATGGAGGTCCTCCCGACCAAGGGCCTTGGCGCCCCTCCATGTGGCCAGCTCGACGCACCGCTCGATGTCCTCGTCCCTCCGGTAGCCCGCCCGCCAGGCCATCTGGCCGGCGCGACCGAGCATGTCGGCATCGCCCCAGGGTGACCAGAGGTCTCTGATCCCGTCCTGGCCGAGACATATGTCGATGCCGAGCTCGAGGATGCGGTCGAGGGGCAGCGGGTCCACGCTCCCCGGGGCGACGGTCGCGAGGGAGATCCCGCAATCGGCGATCTGCTCGAGCAGGCCGTCGATCGACGGGTCGCCATCGCAGAGACAGAAGGCATGGGAGATCGTGACCCTGCCCTCCATGCCGAGTGCACGAGTCCGCTCGACGACCAGCCCCACTTCCCACCGGCCCAGCGAGCCCCGGTCGTGGAGGTGGAGGTCGATGCCGCAGTCGTTCCGCTCGGCGATGCCGAAGATCGTGTCGAGATGGGTCACGGCGTCACCGTCGAACCCGGCCGGGTCGATGCCACCCACCAGGGAGGCGCCGTTGCGTACGGCGGCCTCCATGAGCTCGGCCGTCCCCGGCCGGCTGAGCATCCCGGACTGGGGGAAGGCGACCACCTCAACTTCGATGAGACCGTCGAGGGACGCCGCCGCCTCCAGCACGCCTTCGACCGCACTGAGCCCGTTGTCGGGATCGACGTCGACGTGGCTCCGGATGAGCACGGTGCCGTTGTCGACGTAGGTCTGCAGGAGTGAGGAGACCCGTTCCCTCACCGGTGGGAGGGAGGTGCGGTTGGTGCGTTCGTTCTCGACGAGCCCGGCCAGCCCCGGCCCTGCCGAATGCGGTCGCCAGGGGAGACCCCAGAGCGTCTTGTCGAGGTGGGCGTGACCGTCGACCAACCCCGGCAAGGCGAGGTGGCCGCGTCCGTCGAGGGTCGGGCCGCTCCAATCGGTCGGTGGGTCACCGATGGATGTGATCCGACCGTCCCGGATCACGATGCTCACCGGTTCGGGCCGGGATCCCAATCGGACATTGTTGATCCACAGGTCGGACATCGGCCGCACCGTATCGGAGTCAGCGGCGGGGGGAGGCCGGCAACGGTTTGGGAGGCTTCGTCTCGCGTGTCGTGGGGTAGGTCGAGGAGACGGACTGGAGCAGACGATGGAGAGAATCAACCTCGGAACAGCGGACGACCTGCCACCTGTCGACTGGGAGGCCATCGCTGAAAGACTCGAATCCCGCACCCGGCCCGATCCCGGGGCACACAACGCGATCAGCACCTGGCTGACGACCGTGAACGCCGACGGGAGCCCGCACGTGACTCCGGTCGGCGCCATCTGGTTGGACGGAACCTTCTGGTTCCAGACGGGTGACACCAGGAAGCGTCAGAACATCGAGAGCGACCCTCGTTGCGCAGTGGCCGTTTCGATCAAGGATGCCGACGTCGTACTGGAAGGCGACGCCGTGCCCGTGACCGATCCCGACAGCGTCGCCCGCGCGACGGAGAAGTGGAGGGAAACGGGTTGGCCGGTCGAGCCGGACCAGTCGGGCACCGGGATCACCGCGCCGTACAACGCTCCGGCGCAGGGACCGCCACCCTGGACCGTGTACCGCATCGAGCCTCAGTCGGCTGTCGTCGTCCTGGGCACGGAGCCGGGCGGGCTGACCCGCTTCAACTTCTGAGCGATCCGTAGGCTCGCTCCGTGGCGCGCATCATCACCGTCGGCCACGGCACGCTCCCCGCGGACGACTTCGTTGCACTCCTGAAAGGGGCCG
>JAGFIR010000071.1 GCA_024103415.1 Acidimicrobiales bacterium | reverse complement strand
CCGCCACCGGATCGGGTCGGGCCCTCACCGCTGACACCGGCGCCGCCCGCGGCCTGGTGGTTTCCGTCCTCGTCGATCAGACCGCCGTCGACGGGGCTGGCGGCTCGCTGCAACTCGGCAGCGTCACGGCAACCGGTGGCCTCATCGGCTCGATCTCACGTGCCGTGTCCCATGCCGAAGGCGTCGACGGCGCCATCTCCCGGGCCCGCGAGCACTGGAAGGCGCAGATCGACCTGGTCGATGACCGGATCGCCCGCATGGAGGACCGGCTGGCGACGATCGAGGACCGGTTGATCCACCAATTCACCGCGATGGAGTCGATGCTGGCCCAACTCGCCAGCCAGCAGATGTGGCTCCAGGCCCAGCTCGCCGGCTTGACCCAGCCCCAGACCTGATGAACGGAGGACCCGTGTACGCAGTCGACGCCGGACATCACTATGCCCAGACCGAGGTCAGCACGGTCAGCCCCGCCCGCCTCGTCCTCCTCATGTACGACGCAGTGCTCTCCGCGGTCGAGATCGCCCGGACCGCTCTGACATCGGAGCGGCCCGACCTCGGCGTCGTGAGCCAGCAGCTGACCCGGGCCCAGCAGCTCGTCACCGAGCTCGAGGTGGCCCTCGATCACCAGCGGGGCGGCCAGATCGCCGCATCGCTCCAGAGTCTCTACGTGTACGCCCGACAGCGTCTCGTCGACGCCAACCTGGCCAAGGACCATGAGCCGCTCGACCACGTGACGCGCATCATTGGTGATCTCCGGGAGGCCTGGGCAGCGTCGGCGCTTGGGCTGGAGCAGTGAGCGACACGCTGAAGGAGATCGAGGAACAGCTCGATCGCATCGATCTGGCGATCGCTCAGGGCCGGCTGGACGAGCTCGAGCTCGGGGAATGGGCCCAACCTCACGGAGATCTGACGCCCGGTGAGGAAGACCGGGTCCGGGCGTTGATCGACCGGATCCAGGCGACGGTCTCCCGGGTCGAATCGGCCAAGACCGAGGTGGCAGGCGCACTGGAAGAGTTGCGTCTCCGCCGTTCCGCGGCCAGGGCGTACACGACCTAGAGCACGAATCCCGCACGATCCCTTAAACCGGCCGCCACACGGCCGACAGATCGATTGGCCACGGACAGGCCGGTGTGATCCTCCATGGATGGGGGCCCCTCACGGATTGGTGAAGGAGCCGCCATGAACGACGTGACAATGCGGGCCATCGAGTACGCACTCGATGGTCTCAACCTGCGCTCGGAGGTCATCGCAAACAACTTGGCAAACGCCGAGGTTCCCGGATTCACCGCATCCCACGTCTCCTTCGAGCGTCATCTCGCCTCGGCCATGGAGCGGGGATCCTTCGATTCCGCCCCCGGTCCTGCGGTGATCCGAAAGGCCGACATCTTCAACGGCGTCAACGAGGTGTCCCTCGAAGACGAGATGGTGGAGATGATCCGCACCGGCCTCCTCCGCGACGCCATGGTCTCGGCCTACAACTTCAAGGCCAACCAACTGCGCAACGCCATGAAGGGGGTGATGGCGTGAGCGTCTTCGGCACGCTGGACATCGCCGGCTCCGGGATGCACGTCTCCCGGTTCTGGCTGGACACGATCTCCCACAACCTCGCCAACGCCAACACGGTCCGGCCGGGTGACGAGGAGCCCTTCCGGGCCCAGATGGTGGTCGCCCGGGAGCGTCTTTCCACGGCCGGCGGACCCGGTCAGGGAGTGGAGGTGTCCGCGGTGATCCGTCAGCAGGGCGACCCCGTCCGTGTCTTCGACCCTGCCCATCCGGAAGCCGACGCCCAGGGCTACGTGACCATGCCGCTCGTCGACCTCGCCGGCCAGATGGCCGACCTGATCCTCGCCACCCGCAGCTACCAGATGAACGTCCAGGTCCTGCAGGACGCGCGTGAGGCGTACCAGTCAGCCCTGAAGATCGGTCAGCGATGATTCCCCCGATCGAGCCCATCAGAGCAACCGCCCAGGTCGCCTTCGACCGGGTCGAGCCCAAGCCCGCCCCGGGTTTCGAGGAGGGCCTCGGCAACGCCCTTCAGGGGCTCTCAGATGCCGAGAAGCACGCCGACGCCGTTGCCCTCGACGTCGCCACCGGTGGTTCGGCGAGTGTCCACGATCTGATGATCGCCACCACCAAGGCGTCCCTGTCGATGGAGTTGGCGGTCCAGGTTCGCAATCGGGCCGTTGAGGCCTACCAGGAGATCATGAGGATGCAGATCTGATGGACCTCCGGCAGCGACTCGGCGCGATGATCCGCTCGATCCCACCAGCCCAACAGGCCGGGATCGCCGTCGCCCTCGTCATCCTGGTCCTGGCGTCGTTCATGTTCTTCCGCTGGGTGACGACCCCGTCTTACACGGTCCTGTATTCGGAGCTCGAGGCCACGCAGGTGCAGACGGTCATCGACGAGCTCGAGTCCCAGGGCGTTTCCTACCGTCTCGAGGCCGCGGGTACCCGGGTCCTCGTTCCCCGTTCGCAGGTGTACGAGGTGCGGGCCGCGCTGGCCGCCGCCGGCGTCCAGGGCGCCGTGGTCCCGCAGGGGTACGAGCTTCTCGACGGACAGAGCCTCACAATCACGGACTTCCAGCAGCGGATCGCCTATCAGAGGGCTCTGGAAGGCGAGATCGCCAAGACGCTGATGGCGATGAAGGCGATCCAGTCAGCGACCGTCCATCTCGTCATGCCCGAAGAGCCACTGTTCGAGCAGGAGCGGAAGCCCACCACCGCATCCGTCCTGGTGGCACCCGTGCGGGCCCTGACCGACGCCGAGGTCGAATCCATCATCTCCATCGTCTCATCCTCCGTCGAGGGGCTCGATCGGGCCGACGTCACGGTCGCCGACGCATCCGGGATGGTGCTCCACGCCGCCGGGGAGGAGTCCAC
>JAGFIR010000057.1 GCA_024103415.1 Acidimicrobiales bacterium | reverse complement strand
GGGTGGCCTCTGGATGGCGGCGATCGGCTGGTTCCTGATGCAGTCGGCGGCCCAGGAAGCCCGTGCGGTGGTGGTCCGGTCGGCACTGGAGGACGTGACCGCCGCCGACCTGATGTCGCCCGACCCCGTGAGCATCCCGTTCGAGTCGTCCATCGCCGAGGCGGTCGACGACTTCTTCCTCCGTTACGACCACTCCGCCTTCCCGGTCGTGTCCGAAGACCGGTCGGGTCTCCTCACGCTCCGGGCGGTTCGCCAGATCCCGAGGGACTACTGGGACGTACGGCAGGTGTGGTCGGCGATGACCGACATCGCCGACCTGGCCACCGTTGCGCCGAATGCGCCGATGACCGAGGTCCTCGCCCAGTTGCGTGAGGACGCGGAGAGCAGGGTCCTGGTCGTCGAGGACGGCCGGATCGTCGGGATCATCACCCCGAGGGACGTGGCACGCTGGGTCCGCCGCGTGGGCGAGCTGGGTCTCCGGGAGACGAGATGAGTCAGACCGCGGGCGCCGGACGGTGGCGCACCAGGACCACCAGGGGCACGGCGAGCAGGGCGAGGCCGATGAGCCCCAGCGTCCGGTAGTCGGCCGCCTGGTAGAGGAATCCCGCCGAGAGCGCGGAACCGGCGGAGGAGAGCCAGGTCAGCGAGTCGGCGGTTCCCTGGACCCGGGGCCGGATGCTCGGGTCGAGACCGGTGACCAGCATCGAGCTGCCGGACACGAAGGTCATGTTCCAGCCGATCCCCAGGAGCCAGAGGATGACGACCAGGCCGCCCACCGACTCGTTCGGGCCGTAGGCGGCACCCACGGCGGAGACGGCCAGGACGGCCATTCCCAGCAACGCCACCCGCATCCCGCCGATCCTGTCCGCCATCCAGCCGACGAGCGGTGCGAGAGCGAACATGCCGAGAGTGTGAGCACTCATCACGACGCCGACCGAACCGAGGTCGGAGCCGTGGTGGTGCACATGGAGGGGGGTGGCGGTCATGATCATCACCATCACCACCTGCCCGGCGACCATGGCGGACAGGCCCGCGCGGACCGATGGCAGGCGAAACGCCGTGGTGACCTCGGAGAAGACGATCTTCCGCTCGGTGGGTCGCTCCAGCGCCACCCGTGCCGGGTCGGGACGGAGGGCGATGAAGCACAACAGCGCGGCGAGGCCCATTCCCGCCGCGCCGATGGCGTAGCCGCCGAGCAACTCGGTGCGGCCCATCGACTCGGCGATGCGGCCCGCCGGCCCGAGCAGTGTCGGGCCCGCCACCGACCCGATCGTAGAGCCCCACACGACCCACGCCAGCGCGGTCGCCCGCTTCGACACCGGGAACATGTCTGCCGCGGTGTACCGGGCGAGGTGGCTGGCGGCATTACCGAGTCCGATGAAGGCCATTGCCAGGAAGAGCAGCAGCGCCGACATGGTGACCACCGCCAGACCGCCGGCGACGGCGCCCAGTGAAGCCAGGACGTAGCCGGTGATCAGACCGGGGCGTCGCCCCCGTCTGGCCACCCCGACGCTGAGGAGGCTGGTGCCCACGGCGGTGCCGATCACGGCGATGGCCCCGGGGACGCCGGCGAGCGAGGCAGAGCCCGTGATCTCGTCGACGGCGATCGAGGAGAGTGTTGCCATTGCGATGTACGCGGTGGATGACAGCGCCACGCCGGTGAAGAGGATGCCCGTCAGCCGCCGCGCCGAAGGATCCTGGGTCGGGGTGTCGGTGGTGGGCCCGGCGGCGTGCTGCATCCGGGGCAGTATCGCGCCCGATCTTCAGCGACGCTGCACAGATTCGACCGCTCGTACCGCGATCATCGTCGCCACCGACGACCCGATCGTCCAGGCCAGCGGGATGGGTGCGAGCGGCACCGTCCGGAACACGCTCGCCCCGAGGGGGGTGTACACCACGAGGAGGTGGATGGCCGCCGAAGCGGCCAGGGCTGCGATCAGCCACCGACCCGGTGGTGAGGACCCCGAGGGGTCGTGGCGCACGTTGAGGGCGTGCAGCAACTGGGAGAGCACCAGCGTGCTGAAGACCATGGTCTGGGCCCCCGCCGGCCCGAGGTCGAACACGAACGTCCCCCCGAGGAATGCCGCCATCGCTCCCGCGGCGAGGATCGCGCCCTGGATCGCGAGCCTGATCATGTTCTTCCCGGACAGGACGTCACGGCCGGTCCCCGGGGGGACCTCGAGCGGGTTGCTCGCCGGCCTGTCGGCTCCCAGGGCCACCGCCGGAAGGGAGTCCGACACCAGGTTGATCCACAGCAGTTGGACGGGGAGGAGGGGCTCACCGAGATGCCCGAACAGGGCGAAGCCCGCCACCACGTACAGCACCTCCGACGCATTGGCCGACAGCAGGTAGTGGACGACGTTTCGGAGGTTGGCGAACAGCCTCCGTCCCTCGGCGATCGCCGCCACGATGCTGGCGTAGTTGTCGTCGGTGAGCACCATCGCCGCCGACTCCCTGGCGACGTCGGTCCCGGAGCCCATCGCCACGCCGATGTCGGCCCTTCGCAAGGCAGGTGCGTCGTTGACGCCGTCACCGGTCATCGCCACGAGGGCACCCGCACCCTTCCAGGCGTCGACGATCTTGACCTTGTCCACGGGGTCGACCCTGGCGAACACCCGGTAGCGGTCGATCTCCTCCGTCAGTTCCTCGACAGGTGTGCGCGCCAGACGGTCGCCGGTCATCACCTCCCCGTCGGTGATGCCCACGGAGTCGGCCACGGCGGCGGCGGTGGTGGCGTGATCGCCGGTGACCATCACGGTCCTGACGCCGGCGCGGGCCGCGGCCGCCACCGCCTCCGGCACCTCGGGGCGGATCTGCTCTCTCATCGCCACTATCCCGAGAAACACCAGGTCGTGCTCGGCCGAAGCCGGGTCGGTGGGTCGGCTGCCCAGCTCGCGAACGGCGAAGCCGAGTGTGCGAAGGCCCTCGGAGGCCAGGCCATGTGCCGACGCCAGCACCCACTCCCGGGCGGCGTCGTCCAGGTCGACCGGCCGGTCACCGTCGTAGACCGATGCGGCCAGGGAGACGAGGACCTCGGGAGCGCCCTTCACCAGGAGGAGGAGACGGCCGTCGACCTCGTGGACCGTCGACATCCGCTTCCGCTTTCCGTCGAAGCCCGCCTCGTCGAGCCGGGGATGTAAGGACCTCAGTTGCGACGGATCCTGCCCGGAGTCGGCAACGGCCTCGAGCAAGGCCGCCTCCACGGGGTCACCGGCCCAGCCCTCACCGGAGCGGTAGGCGTCGTTGCAGAGAGCTGCGGTGAGGGCGAGCAGCCGTGCCGCCTCGTCCTCCGACGCGAGGAGGTCCAAACCCCTCCGCCCGTCGGCGAAGAGCACGTCGGCGACCTCGAGACGGGGGACCGTGAGGGTGCCGGTCTTGTCGGTGCAGATGACGTCGACCGCGCCGAGGGCCTCTACCGCGGCCAGGCGTCTCACCACCGCCGATCGTCTCGCCATCCTCTGCAGGCCACCGGCCAGGCTGACGGTTATCACTGCCGGCAGGCCCTCCGGTATCGCCGCCACCGCCAGGGCGATGGCGACCAGGAGCATGGGCTCCGGGTCGAAGCCCCGGAGCAGCCCGATGGTGAAGACCAAGCCGGCCGTGCCCCCGGCCAGGACCGCGATGCGCCGGCCGATGCGACGCACGGCAACCTCGAGCGGCGTCAGGGGCGCCTCGCCAGAAGCAAGCTCGGCGATGCGGCCCATCTCGGTCTCCCGGCCGGTGGCGGTGACGACGCACCGCCCGCGACCGCCGACGACGAGGGTGCCGGCGTGAACCATGGAGCTGCGGTCACCCAGCGAGGTCGTACCGGCGACGGGCTCGGGCGACTTGGAGATTGCAGCGGACTCGCCGGTCAGGCTCGACTCGTCGACGAGCAGGCGGATGGCTCCGATCACACGGCCGTCGGCGGGCACACGGTCACCGGGCTCCAAGATGGCGATGTCGCCCGGGACGATGTCGGAGGTGGGGATCTCCAGCGTCTCCCCTTCCCTCAACACCTTCGCGGTCGGCGCCTGAAGGTCGGAGAGCCGGTCCAGTGCGGTGCGGGCCCGCGACTCCTGCCAGTAGCCGATGGCGGCGTTGAGGAGGACGATCGCCCCGATTGCGGCGGCATCCAGCCAGGAGTCGAGGAGGAACCCGCTGATGAGGGCAGCAGCCACGAGAAGCCAGATGAGGACGTCGGCGAACTGCCTGGCGAGCATCTGGAGCCGCACCCATCGCCGGGGCGTCGTGATGAGGTTCGGCCCGTGGTCGGCGAGCCGGCTCCGCGCCTCGTCCCGGGTGAGCCCCGCTTCGGGGTCGGTGGCCAGTTCCCGGATGACCTCCTCGACGACGCGGCGGTGCCAGGGCATTCCGGTGGGCTCGGGATCGGCGCCGCTCATGGGATCAGCATATGGATCGACCTCCGTCTGCCCCTTGCGTCGGCCTGTGGGCACGGCGCGCGCATACCCTGGAAGGGTGCGCTCGAACATGGAGAGTTGAGATGCCGACCGTCGGACTGGTGACAGCAGGGGGAGACTGCCCCGGGACCAACGCCGCCATTCGCGGCGTGGTGGCCCGTCTCGTCACCGAGGGCTGGGAGGTGGTCGGCGTGGAGAAGGGCTGGAAGGGACTGATGGAGGGGATGACCCGTCCGCTCACCCGTGACAGTGTCCGCGGGATCCTCGGCCGGGGCGGGACCATCCTGGGCAGCTCCAGGCTCGACCCCTACGTCCACGGTCAGGGCTACGAGTCGATCCGGCCCACCATCGAATCGCGTGGCATCGACGCGCTGGTCGTCATCGGCGGCGACGGAAGCCTCCGCACGGCTGCTCGGCTCGAGGAGGAGGGGATCCGGGTCGTCGGCATCCCCAAGACCATCGACAATGACATCGGCGGGACCGACGTCACCTTCGGGTTCCACACGGCGGTTCAAGTGGTGACCGACGCAATCGATCGTCTCACCACGACCGCCGAGTCCCACGACCGGATCATGGTTGTGGAGACGATGGGCCGCACCGCGGGCTGGATCGCCGCCTATTCCGGGATCGCCGGGGGAGCGGAGGCGATCCTCGTGCCCGAGGTCCCGTACGACCTGGACGAGATCGCCAGCCGGATCACGGCCCGGCACGACGCCGGCCGCACCTACTCGCTGGTGGTCGTGGCCGAGGGCATCCCCACCGAGCATGGCTACGTCACCACGGGGGTCGACTCGTTCGGTTTCGAGCGTCTCGGCGGCGCCGGGGAGGTGGTCGCACGGGAACTGGAGAGTCGGACCGGTTACGAGGCCCGTGTCGTCACCCTGGGGCATCTCCAGCGGGGTGGGACGCCCACCGCATTCGACCGGGTCCTCGCCACCCGCCTCGGGCTGCACGCGGCCGAGCTCACCCTGGCGGGCAAGTCCGGAGTCATGGTGGCGGTGCGGGGGACGGAGCTGACCGACGTCGGGATCATCGAGGCATGCAGCCATCCCAGGCCCCTCGAGCCCGACGTGTTCCGGGACGCAGCCTGGTTCTTCGCTCAGCCCGGCCCGCCGATGTCGACGTTGTAGGCCTCGTAGACGAGGTCGGCGCCGGCCTGTCGGTGCAGGGAGAGCTGGCCGAGCAGACGCAGTGCCCTTCTCCTCCCCCGGCGGATGTCGGGTGAGTCGGCGTACAACGCCTCTTCCAGCCGGTCACAGGCGGCCAGGAGATCCTGGTGCTCCCGCTCCAGGTCTTCGACCATGTGGGTGAGACGGGGAGCGTCGAATCTGATCTCGGCGAGGAGACCGTCTTCGCCCTCCACTTCGTCGATGTGGGCGCGAAGGGCGGCCATGACGTCGGAGGACGTCGATCTCACATCGGCGAGCCAGGTCTCCTGGTCCGGGGCCGCCGAGGCGACGGCCTTCTCCAGGCCCTGCATGGCGAGCATCAGGTCCAGGCGACGTCCCCGGGCACGCTCCAGGCCGGTGCGTGGCTCCAAAGTGCTCATATCACCAGTCTTCACGAGGACCCGGCGGAGCGATAGGGCCGAATGTCAGGCTTGGGGTAGGTCCTGAGCGGGTAGCTTGGGATGGTTATCGGGAGGTAAGGACCTTGGCCAGATGGGACCGGCTACGCAGCCGTGGAAGAGTCGAAGACCGACGCGGCATGTCCGGTGGCGCGGCCATCGGAGGATTGGGCGGCATCGGTCTGATAATCGTGCTGCTCATGAATCTCCTCGGCGGCGGGGGAGGCGGTCTCGAGGACATCCTCAATCAGCTGCAGCCGGCCCAGGCGCCGCCACAGTCGGGCCCGCAACCCGACGAGTTCGCCGGTGAGGACGACTACGAGGTGTTCGTGTCCACGGTCCTCGGCTCCACCGACGACACCTGGAACGCCATCTTCACGGCCTGGGGCCAGCAGTACGTCGAGCCGACGCTGGTGCTGTTCCGTGGGACCACCCAATCGGCTTGTGGCGGGGCTTCGTCGGCGGTCGGCCCCCACTACTGCCCACCCGACGAGACCATCTACATCGACGAGACCTTCTTCGACGAGCTGGTGCGACGATTCGGCGCCACCGGCGGGGACGTGGCCGAGGCCTACGTGATCGCACACGAGGTGGGTCACCACGTCCAGAAGCGCCTCGGGATCATGGAAGAGGTGCAGCGAGCCCAACAGGCTGCCGGGTCGCAGGCAGAGGCGAACGCCCTGTCGGTCCGTCTCGAGTTGCAGGCCGACTGCTTCGCCGGGGTCTGGGCGAACTCGATCCGCGACGCCGGCGTGTTCGAGGCGGGTGAGATCAGGGAGGCCCTCGACGCGGCGGCGACGGTCGGTGACGATCGCATCCAGGAGCGTGTCCAGGGGCAGGTGTCGCCGGAGACCTGGACCCACGGGTCCTCCGATCAGCGCGTCGAGTGGTTCACCAGGGGCTGGGAGGGCGGCGATCCCGCCCGGTGCAACACGTTCGAGGACCTCGGGTAGCCTCGTCGGGGATGGCTTACGACAGCAAGACAGCTCTCCTCGTCGTCGACGTGCAGAACGACTTCGCCGATCCGGAGGGGAGTCTCTACGTGACCGGTGGCGAGGAGGCGATCTGGTTCATCAACGCCCAGTTAGCCGAGGCCCGGCACTCCGGGGCGACCCTCGTCTACACCCAGGACTGGCATCCCGACACCACGCCGCACTTCGAGAAAGACGGGGGCATCTGGCCCGTCCACTGCGTGGGCGGGACCAAGGGCGCCGAGTTCCACCCCGAGTTGGTGGTGCACGAGGACGCCGTGTTCGTCAAGAAGGGCACCGGCGGCGAGGACGGCTACTCCGCCTTCAACGTGAGCGACCCCGTGACGGGTGAGATCACGCCCACGGGCCTGGCAGACCGTCTCCGTGAAGACGGGATCGAGAAGGTGGTGGTGGTCGGGCTCGCGCTCGACTACTGCGTCAAGGCGTCGGCCCTGGACGCGGTCGCGGAAGGGTTCGAGACCACCGTGTTGGCCGATTGCTGCCGGCCGGTGAACCTGGCTCCCGGTGATGGCGCCCGCGCCGTGGTCGAGATGACCGAAGCCGGCGTCGAAGTCGTCTAGATATCGGCGCCGTCCAGTGCCTCGTCGAGGAGGCCCTTCTGCATCTCGTGCATGGCCCGGGTCACCGACACGTGATAGACGTGCGGGTTGACCAGTCGGCGGACCCCCGTGTCGAGACGCTTCAGATCGGCATCGCGCCGCCTCCGCAGCTCCTCGAGGTCCGGTGATCCGTCGAGTCTCCGTCCTCCCGAGAAGACCGTCACCATCAGCTCCTCGATCTCCGACACCTCCGACGCCGCCAGCACGCGCTGCAGGCCGAGGTGGGGGTGATGCAGCTGGAGCTGGGGCATCGACGCCGGGTCCTCGTCGGCGAGGGCGACCAGGTCGGCGGTGGCGAGACCGCGTCGGTCGTAGACCCTGAAGACGCGCTTCACGCCCGGGATCGGCACTTTGGCGACGTCCTCGGACACCTTGATGGCCGGGACCATCTCGCCGTTGTCGTCGGCGAGGGCGACGAGCTTGTAGACGCCGCCGAGGGCGCCGTCGCCCTCCGACGTTATCAGCCGCGTTCCCACCCCGTAGACCAGCCGGGCGGCCAGCTTCTGGGGGTCGACCCCGTAGCGGGGCGCTTCGGAGTCGATCTGGGAGAGGATCTGCCAGATGACCAGCTCGTCCAGGTCGGAGGAGAGCACGATGGGTACCTCGGGAAAGCCCGCCTCATCCAGCATCACGCTCGACTGGATCGCGAGGTAGGCGAGGTCGCCGGAGTCGAGGCGGATCCCGCCGGGCCGGTACCCCTTCTCTTTCAACTCGCGGAACACCGTGATGGCGTTGGGTACCCCCGATGTGAGCACGTCGACGGTGTCGACGAGGAGGACGCATTCATCCGGGTAGAGCTCGGCGAACCTCCGGAAGGCCTCCAGTTCGCCCTTGCCCAGCGCCATGTATGCCTGGACCATCGAGTGGGCGTGGGTCCCCTTCGGGTCGAGCCCCATCACGGTGGAGAGGGCGGTGTTGGAGGTGAAGTCGGCGCCGCCGATCAGAGCTCCGTATCCGCCGGCATGGGCCCCCTGCTCCGGGCCACGTCGGAGGCCGAACTCGAGGACCGCGCCGCCGCGGGCCGCCTCTTTGGCCCTCGAGGCCTTGGTGGCGATCAGGGTCGGGTAGTTGAGGCGATTGAGGAGGTGGGTCTCCAGGATCTGGGCGAGGGCGAGGGGCCCGACGACCGAGGCGATGGGAGCGTTGGGATGAACCACCCGTCCCTCGGGGATGGCCCGGATCTCCAGGCTCGTGAAGTCGCCGTATTTCTCCAGCCAGGTGATGAACTCGGGGTCGAATCGGGGCTCACCGGTGACCGTTCGCTGCGCGGCCAGGATCTCGAGGTCGTCGCGGGTGAACCGCGCTCCTTCCATCCACTCGAGCAGCCAACCGAGACCGGCGGCGATGCAGTAGCCGGCCTGGTGATCGCCGTAGTCGGGGTAGCTGCGGAAGAAGTAGTCGAACTGGGCGGTTCGCTCGCTCCAACCCTCCTTCCAGTAGAGCTGGGCCATCGTGAGCTGGTACTGATCTGTGGCGAGGATGCCCCCGAGGGCAGGATCCGACCGGCGCGGTGTTGACATCTCGCCCGACAGCGTACGGGAAGATCCCGGCGAATTCCTCACGCGGGGCGAAGCCGGCCCGGATGGGCGACGGGGTCGTCGCCGACCTGCGATGATCCGCCCATGCCATCGTCGGGGGACGTGCTCGTCCTGGTGCTCCTCGTGCTCCATGTGACCTTCGCCGCCGTCTGGTTCGCCAACAGGCTGGGGTTGCCCTCCGACATGCGTGACGCCATCCGTGCGATGGAGGGCCCCGAGCACGGGCTGGCACAGCGGATCAGGCGGTCGGTGCGCCTCGACGGTGTCGGCGCGGCGGGGGTGTTCGTCACCGGTGGCCTCCTCGTATACCGCCGCGGCTTCGGCGATGTGGATCTGACCGTCTGGGTCGGCGCCGCCGTGGCCGTCGGACTGGTGGTGATGTCGTTCCTCGTGACCCGGCCGGCGCGGCGAACGCTGCGTGCGGCTCTCTCCGGTGGTCATCGTCCCGAGGCCACGGCGGCCGCCAGGCGGGTCATCGGCGCCATGAACGTCGAGGGCTTCCTGTGGCTGGTGGCCCTCGTCCTGATGTTCTTCTAGGCGGTCATCGTCTCGAGCACGATCTCCGGCTCGATGACTATTCCCATGTGGGTCGAATCGACCTCGAGCGTCCGCCAGCCCAGTTCACGAGCCCTCTCGAGTTCCTGGTCGTAGGCCGCGCTGAGACGGATGTAGAGGTGTTCGTGCTCGGCCCAGGCGATGGGCACGGGTACGTCCTCCTCCCACCAGCGCACGGGGATCCTCGGGATGTCCTCCCTGAGCCTCGCTTCGATCGAGACATCGGGGATCATCCGGCGCACCGTCTCGGCCGGCCACCAGTCGAGCCACGACGGGAGGAGGTCGTTGCCTGCCGCCATCTCCAGGGCGCGTTCCCGGACGTGATCGGGATAGCGGTGGGCACCACCCGGGGGCGGGAGGATGGCGTCTACGAAGACCAGGCGGCCGACGGATCCGCCCATGGCGGCGCCGACCCCGGGCAACAGCGCCCCCGCGCCCGAGTGGGCAGCCACGTCGACCGGCGAGGGAAGCGAGCGTCCGGCGGCCCGGGCGAGTCGGACCATCTCGGGCCAGAGCGGTCCATCTGTCTCCAGAGCAGGCCTCAGATCTGCGATGGCGACCTCCCTTCCCTGTTGCCGGGCGAGTGTCGCCACCGGCTCCCAGCAACTCGGTCCGAGCACGGGGCTCGGGATGAGGAGGAGCGATCGTGTCACGTCTCCAGTATGAAGGCCCATCGATCGCTCCGGGGGCGTTATCGTGCCGCCCGTCGTGGCGGAGTGCGCACATCTCGATGAGATCAGAGAGGTCGAGCCTTCCTCCCAGGGTTGCTACGAGTGTGAGCAGTCCGGGGGATGGTGGGTCCACCTGCGTATCTGCATGACGTGTGGCCACGTCGGTTGCTGCAACGCCTCGCCGGGCAAGCACGCCACCGCCCATCACGAAACCACGGGCCACCCGGTGGTGCGCTCGTACGAGCCGGGTGAGGACTGGTGGTGGTGCTACCCCGAGTCGTTGTTCTTCTATGTAGATGGCGCCCCACCCGCCCCTTCGCACGGGACCGGGAATTAGGGTCGTTCGGCCATACGAGATCCAGGACGCCCCGGCCAAGATTGGGTCTACAAGGAGGTTTTCATGCAGGTCAACGAGCTCATCAACGCACAGATCGCAAGCTGCGATCCGGACACCACCCTGTTCGAGGCCGCCAGGATGATGGTGGCCAACGAAACAGGCTCGCTGGCGGTGCTCGACGACGGTGAGCTGGTGGGGATCGTCACCGAGAGGGACATCCTCGGCATCATCGCCGACGAGGGCGACCCCGAGACCGCGACCGTGGCCGAGGTGATGACCCCGGACCCCGACTCGCTCCTGCCCGACGTCGACGTCCGCTACGCCGCCGACTGGATGCTGGCCGCGGGCTACCGCCACCTCATCGTCAAGGACGACAACGATCGGCTCCTCGGCGTCCTCAGCATCAAGGACGTGCTCTGGGGTGTCACCCAGGGCCGCGAGCCGGCCGTCTGAACCAGGCGAAACCGTCGCCGGCCGTCTTTAGGCTGGCCCGGTGCCGGTGACGATCACCGACCGGGAGCGGAGGATGCGCGTGGTGGAGCGCCACCACCACGGCTGCACCGCGTCCACGCCCGAAGAAGTGGTCCGTTCGGTGGCCGCGCTGCACTCCACCGACCCGGCGACGCCCTACATCTCGTCCCGGGCGCGTGTGCCCGGTCTCGACATCGAGAACCTGGAGTCGGCGCTGTACGAGGACCGGAGCCTGATCCGGATGCACTCCATCCGGCGCACCCTCTTCCTGTTCGACATCGAAGACGCCGTCTGGTTTCACGCCGGCGCCACCCGGGAGATCGCCGTCAAGGAACGCGCCCGATTCGAGATGTCACTCACGGCTTCGATGCCCGAGCACGAGGTCGCCCCATTCGTCGAACGCCTCACCGGCGAGGTCGGCCAGGTCCTGAGCGGACGGACACTGTCGACGAGCGAGATCATCGCGGCCGTCCCCGATCTGGCCCGGAAGATCGAGATCGGATCAGGCAAATGGGTGAACAGTGTTCCGGTGGGGACGCGTCTCCTCCTCGTCCTCGGCATGGAGGGGTTCATGGTGCGGGCGCGACCGGTCGGGACCTGGAAGTCGAGCCAATATCGGTGGGCTTTGACCGAGGAGTGGCTCGGCCGGCCGATTCCCGCCGTCGATGCGACGGAGGCCAGGGCAAACCTCCTGCGTCGCTATCTGGAGAGTCACGGCCCGGCCACCCTCACCGACATCAGGTGGTGGACCGGATGGACCGCCAGATTCTCGAAGGAGGCTCTCGTCGCCGTCGACGCCATTGAGGTGTCGCTCGAGGACGGCTCGGTCGGCTATCAACTCGCCGACGACCCGGGGGCCGGAGGAGTCACCGAGGAAGTGGTGGCGTTCCTGCCGTCCCTCGACTCGTCGACCATGGGTTGGAAGGAGCGCTCCTGGTATCTGGGACCCCACGGCGTGGAGGTGTTCGACAGCATCGGGAATGCGGGGCCAACTATCTGGGTGGGTGGCCGGATCGTCGGGGGCTGGGGTCAGAAGCCCGACGGCACGGTCGTGTACGAGATCCTCGAGGACGTTCCCAAGCGCACCGCCTCCAGCATCGCCGACGAGGCTAAGGCACTGGGGGAGTGGCTGGGTGAGCGGGTGGTCATGCCCCGGTTCCCTTCCCCGCTGGGCAAGCGTCTCGCCCAGCAGGAATGACGGATGAGTCTTCCAACTGGAAGCGGGGGTAGGGGGTAGCGCCGCTGGCACCCGACGCAGGAAAGATGCAATGACGGATGAGTCCCCCAACCGAAGGTTGGGGGAAGGTACCGCAACCGGAGTTTTGTCCCCCTGAGCAATTGCGAGGCGCCGGATCAGTCCCCCAACCGGAGGTTGGGGGAAGGTACCGCAGCCGGAGCGCAGCGGAGGCTGGGGTAGGGGGAGCCCCGTGCCATGACCTCTGGCGCGCCTCCTCAGGAGAGCGGCTGGGCGAGACCGATGATGATCCCGTCCGGTCCGCGGACGAAGCAGAGCCGGTACTGATCCTCGTACTCGACGATGTCCCGGACCAGTTCGGCGCCATGGAGTTGGAGACGCTCCAGGGTGTCGTCCAGGTCGTCGACGGCGAACATGACCCGGCGGTAGCCGAGGGCGTTAACCGGCAGATCACCAGGTGAAGGACCGACGGCGGCGGGGTTGTGGAACCTGGTGAGCTCGAGGCGTGAGTGACCGTCGGGTGTCCGGAGCATCGCGATCTCGTCGTGGGCGCCGTCGATACCGATCACGTCGTCGACCCACTTCCCCTGCAGCTCGGCTCGTCCCTCGAGCTCCATCCCCAGCTCGATGAAGAAGTCGATCGCCGTGTCGAGGTCCTGCACAACGACGAGGACGTTGTCCATCCGGAGGAGTGTCACCGATGTCTCCCTTCGCCAGTCCTGTCGTTCCTACGCGACGCCCTTCGCCGGGAACCAACAGGAAAGGGGGCCGGCGTGGCCGGCCCCCTTCCCATGTCGATCGTGAACTTCGATCAGTTCGTGAAGCAGGGAGCCTCGAACGGGAAGTTCGCGGTGATGTCCGCCGTGAAGGCGCCGTTGGAGATGTTGGTCAGACCATCCGCCGACGCCGCGTCCGCCTTCATGATGAAGCTGTGCCGGACGGCGTTGTCGTTGGCGGTGCCTGCGTACGACCGCTCGGGCAGGATGCCCTGGTAGTCGACACCCTCGAGCTCGGCGGCGATGGCGGCCACGTTGGCCCGGGTCAGGTCACCCGACGCGATTGCCTGCTCGAGCAGGGCCTTGATCGGGTACTGCCAGGTCCAACCGGCCGAGTACGCGCCGCTGGGGCCGCGGTTCTGGCTCGCATCGAACCAGTTCTCCTCGGCGGAGGCGCGCATGGCCTCGTGCCCGGGAGCGTCGGTGTCCCAGCCACCCCATGGAGTGGTGCCCTTGTAGACACCCTCGAGGAGCGGCATGGCCTCGCTGCCCTTGAGGGCCACGTTCCAGGTCGGGCTGGCGCCCAGGATCTGGAACTGCTGGTGGCCACCCTGATAGACACCGGCCGCGATCTGGGCCATCTCCACCGGGCCGGACACGACCACGATGAGAGTCGGCTTGTGCTGGAGGATCGTGGCGACTGCCTCGTCGACCGAGCCGCCGGCCGAGATCGGCACGAACGGGTAGAGGTCGAACAGCGGGTCACCGAGACCCAGCTGCGAGGCTGCGATCTCGACACCGGAGCCGTAGTCGCCCCCGTAGTCGCCCGGGAAGCGGACCATGCCCCAGGTGAAGCCCTCGGGAAGCTGCGACGCCATGAAGGCCATGCCGTTCATGCCTTCGAAGCAGTACGAGGCACCGGACTCGAGGATCAGGTCACCCCCCTCTTCGGCGAAGTTCCAGCCGGACCACCAGGTGGCGGGTGCGCCGACCACGTTGTCCTCGGCCATGCGGTCGAGGATTCCCTGGGTCTGCGGCGTCCCCAGCGTCTGGGCCAGTGCCAGGACACGGCCACGAATCTGCTCGTAGCCGGCGGCATGGTCCTCAGCGTTGTAGTGGGCGTCGATCACGTCCTCGTCGCGGATGATCACGTCGAACCCGTCGAGACCACCGTCCTCGTTGACCTCGTTCCAGAAGTCGCGCTGGGCGGCCGTGAGCGGGACACCGAGTGCGGCGAAGGGGCCGGTGGTCAGGTCGGAAATGATTCCGAGGTAGATGCAACCGTTGCCGTCGTTCACCGCATCGTCGCAAGGTGCGGGTGTGACGCCGACGTCGTACTGAATGTCCCCGGAGCCCTCGGTGGTCGTGGTGGTGTCATCCCCACCGCCCTGTGTCGTGGTCGTGCCTGACGCGGCGGTCGTGGTGGTGGTCTCACCATTCCCGCCACAGGCGGCGATCACGAGTGACAGCGCCACCAGGCTCAACAGCCATCGTGACTTCATGTGTCTCTCCTCCTAGTTGTCCAAGACGGACGCGGTCGTGTCAGACCGTCCGCCAACTTTATCTCTTCGTTCAATAACTGAAGGGCCAAGCCTTCCAGTAGTTGCGGATGCGAATCCAGATGCCGTACAGCCCGAGTGGCTCGAAGATCAGGAACACGACGATGAGGAGACCGAACAGGATCTCTTCGATGTGGGCCACCGTCGGGAAGCCGCCGCCGGGGGAGGTGGAGATGAACCCGAAGAGGGGGAATCCGGCCAGTGTGCGGACTATGAGGGGCAGGAACGTGATGAACGCCGCACCCATCACCGCCCCCGAGACCGTGGCGACGCCGCCGATCAGGATCATCGCGATGTACTCCACGGAGAGGAGCAGGTTGAACGACTCCGGGAGTATGCGACCGATCACGGTGTAGATGAGAGCCCCGGCTACCCCGGCGAAGAACGACGAGATCACGAAGGCGACGGTCTTGTAGCGCGAGAGGTCGATGCCCATCATCGACGCTGCAAGGTCCCGGTCCCGGATCGCGGAGAGCGCCCGCCCGATCTTGGACCGCATCAGGTTCTTGGCGGCCAGTCCGAAGATCAGGAGCAGCACGAAGCCCAGCAGGAACAGCTTCTTCTGCCGGTCCAGTGTCATCCCCAGCACCTCGCTGGGCTGGTCGAACCGGAATCCGAGCAGGGACAGCGGGGGTGTGGGGCGGCCGACGCCGACCCCGCCGCTGACCACGTCCCACTCACGGAACAGGTGCTCACCGAGAAAGACCAGACCCAGGGTGACCACTGCGAGATAGAGCCCGCGGAGACGGAAGGCCACCGGCGCCACGATGAGCCCGGCCAGGGCGGCCATCAGACCGGCTGCCGGCAGCCAGATCAGCATGTCCAACTCGAAGCCGAACAGCAGCACCTGTTCCACGAAGTCGCCGGACGCCAGGTCGAAGACCCGCCGGGTCTCGCCGAGCCCGCCCAGCACCGCCGCCGTGAAACCTCCGACACCGAGGAAGAAGGCGTGGCCCAGTGACACCTGGCCCGCGACCCCGGTCACCAGGTTGAGCCCGATGGCCGCGATCGCGGCGAACAGGGTGGTGATCAGATAGAACGTGGCCTCCCCGTCGAGTGAGAGCGTCATGAACCCGAGGGGGATCGAACCTCCGAGCCCGAGGACGACCGTGGCCACGAGCAGGACCAGGAACCAGAACCGGGCGACGTTGCTCCGGAAGATGGCGGTGTCGGTTGCGTAGTCGGAGATCAGCCCGGGGCGACCCAGCCTCATACCCGCTCCACCTCCTCGGTGCCGAACAGGCCGGTGGGTCGGACCAGCAGGACGACGAACATCACCAGGTAGGGGACCACCTGGGCAAAGCCCGTCCCCAACTGTGGGAGGAACTGCTGCTGATAGGTCGAGGTGAGCGTCTCGGCGATGCCGATGATCAGGGCGCCGACGAGAGCTCCGCCGATGGAGTCGAGGCCGCCGACGATGACCACGGGCAAGGCTTTCAGGGCGGTCACGGCTGCGGTGCGGTCGATGCCGACCCCGGCACCCACGAACACGCCGCCGAACATGGCGAACACCGCCGACAGCGCCCAGGACAGGGCGAACACGGCGGCCACCGAGACACCCTGGGTCAGGGCGACCTCCTGGTCGAACGCCGCCGCTCGCATCGCCAGGCCCATCCGTGAGTACTTGAAGAACACGAGCAGCGCGGAGGTGAGGACGACCGCGGTGACCAGTGCGGCCACCTGCCGCTGTGCGATGACGAAACCGGCGAACTCGATCGTCTTCAAGCCCCACGGCTCGCCGATGGGCCGGAGGTCGATCCCCAGACCGGCCAGCGCGAACACCGTGAGCATGGTGTTGAGCCCGATGGTCATGATCGCCACCGCGAATATCGGCTTGCCCACCATGGGGCGCAGCGCGGTCCGCTCGACGAAGACGCCCGTGGCCGCGGAGAGCGCGATGGCGATGATCAGCGACACCCAGAAGTTGATGCCCACCACTGTGGTGAAGTAGGTCACCCACAAGGCTCCGAGCAACAGCAGGGCCGGCTGGGCGAAGTTCAGCACCTGGGTGGACTTGAAGATGATCACGAAGCCCACCGCCACCAGGGCGTAGATCGCCGCCAGCGAGACCCCGTTGATCAGGGTCTGGATCAGTTGCGTCAAGTCCCCCTCCTACGGCCCTTCATCGGTACATGGACTCGATCAGGTCGGCGAACCGGGACTCGATGATGGAGCGCTTCACCTTCTGGGTGGCGGTGAGCTCACCATCCTCGTGATCCAGTTCCTTGGTGATGAGACGGAAGGCCTTGATCTGCTCGACACGGGCGAACTTGTCGTTGGTCTCCTTGACCGCTTTCTCCACGAGGGCAACCACCTCGGGCTTCTCCGAGAGGTCCCGATAGGTGGTGTGGGGGATGCCGCGGCGCTGGGCCCACTCGGAGACGACCTCGTAGTCGATCCCGATGAGCGCCGTCAGGTACTTGCGCCGGTCGCCGATGACGATCGCCTCCTTGATGTAGGGCGACGCCTTCAGCGTGTTCTCGATCTCGGAAGGCGAGACGTTCTTGCCACCGCTCGTGATGATGATGTCCTTGAGACGGTCCACGATCTTGACGTGCGTGCCGTCGACCCACTCGCCCACGTCTCCGGTGTGCATCCACCCGTCCGGCTCGAGGACCTTGGCCGTCGCCTCCGGCATGTTCCAGTAGCCGACGAACACGGCCCCGTGACGGACCAGGATCTCACCGGTGTCCGGGTCGATCTTCAGTTCGGTGCCCCGGTAGGGCGGGCCCACGGTCCCGACCTTGACGTTGTCCGGCGGGTTTGCCGTGGAGATGGCCGTGTTCTCGGTCATCCCGTAGGCCTCGACGAGGGGGACGCCGATGCCCATGTAGAACTCGAGGATCTCGGGGGCGATCGGCGCGGCACCGGATATGGCGCTGCGCACCCGTCGCAGACCGCTGCGATCCTTGAGGGCCCGGAACAGGAACACCTCGCCGAGGCCGGCGAGGATCCGGCTCAGGAACGAGTGACGACCGTCGCGCTTCACCTTGGTGGCGCCGATGTAGCGGGCCGCGGCCAGCCAGATGCCGGCGTTGAGCCGCTTGATCGGGGAGGCGGAGGCCATCCGCACCATCGAGGCAGCGTGGATGCGCTCCCAGATCCGGGGGACCCCCTGCATGATCGTGGGCTGCACCTCGCGCAGGTCGGTGATCAGCGTGTCCAGGGACTCGCCGAAATGGACGGTCGACCCGGCGCCGATGCCGATCAGCACCGAGAAGACCTTCTCGTAGATGTGACAGAGCGGCAGGTAGGAGACGAGGAGGTCCTTGGGCCCGGCCGGCGGCTGGATCAGTGCGTCCTCGTTCATGATCAGCTCGGTGGCGAAGACGAGATTGCCCATGGTGAGCATGGCGCCCTTGGGGGGACCGGTCGTCCCGGAGGTGTAGATCAGATAGATGACGTCGTCGGGCTCGGCCTCGTCCATGCAGCGGTCGATGGCGTCGGGGTAGGCCTCCCTGTGCCGGCGCCCGGCGTCCATGAAGTCGTCCCAGGAGATGAGTCGGGGGTCGTCGACCGTGTCGACCCCGCGGTGCTCGATGTAGACGATGTGCTCGAGCGCAGGCAGTTTCTCGGCCGGGATGGCCAGCACCTTGTCGGCCTGCTCCTGGTCCTCGACCACGAGCACCCTGGAACCCGAGTTCTCGAGGAGGTACTCGATCTCGGCCGTCGGGTTCGTGGGGTAGAGGCCGACGCAGATGGCGCCCCGGGCGATGCACCCGACGTCGGTGTACAGCCACTCGGCCCGGTTCTCGCTCTGGATGGCCACCCGGTCGCCCTTCTCGATGCCGAACGACATCAGGGAGTGGGCGAATGTCTCCACCTGGTCCCAGTACTCGCGCCAGGTGATCTCGCGCCAGACGCCGTGGTACTTCTCCCGGAGGGCCACCTTTGCCGGGGTCTCCCCCGCTCGGTCGGCGAGCAGGGCCGCGGGCGTGCGCAGACGCGTCCTCGGTTCCATCGTGGTGGTCATGTCGTACCTCCCGGGATCGTCGCGGAGCGCTGACCCTCGCCCAGGTAGGCGCGGATCACGTCCGGGTTGTTCTGGATGGCTTCGGGGCTTCCGGTGGCGATGGGACGCCCGAACTCGAGTGCCAGGACCGTGTCGGCGAGGTCCATGACGAGACGCATGTCGTGGTCGACGAGGATGACTCCGATCCCCAGCTCCCGCCGGATGTCGGTGATGAAGCGCGCCATGTCCTCGGTCTCCTCGAGGTTCATGCCGGCGGCGGGCTCGTCGAGGAGCAGGATCCGGGGCTCGGTCGCCAGGGCCCGCCCCAACTCGACCTTCTTCTGGACGCCGTAGGGGAGCATGGCCACATACGACTTCCGGTGGGGCTCCAGCTCCAGGAACTCGACGATGGCCTCGACGACCTCGCGGTTGCGGACCTCCTCGCGTATGGCCCGGCCGACACGGAGCATCGCTCCGGCCGACCCGTAGCGGAGGTGACGGTGCCGGCCCAGCATCAGGTTGTCGAGAACGGTCATCTGCGGGAACAGCTCGATGTTCTGGAAGGTGCGGGCGACGCCCAGGTTTGCGATGCGATGCGGCTTCAGGCCGACCAGGTCCTGGCCGCCGAAGCGGATAGAGCCCGAGTCGGGCTTGTAGAGCCCCGAGATGCAGTTGAAGACGGACGTCTTGCCGGCTCCGTTGGGGCCGATCACGGCGAAGATCTCGCCGTCGTGGACCGTGAGGCTGACACCCTGGATGGCCTTGACCGCCTGGAAGGAGAGCTCGAGGTCCTGGATCTCGAGGATGGGGTCGTTGCCCCCGGCGCGCGGCAGCACCTCACCGAGCAGACGGGCTCTCACGAGAGCCACCTCTTCTTGCGGCGATAGTGCTTGACCTCGGCGAAGGAGGAGACCTCTTCGCCGTGGAGACCGAGGTAGAACTCGCGCACGTCGTCGTCCTCGGCGAGCTCGGCGGCGGGCTTGTCCATAACGATCTTCCCGGTCTCCATCACGTAGCCATGGTCGGCGATGGAGAGCGCCATCATCGCATTCTGTTCGACGAGGAGGACGCCCGTTCCCTGCTTGTTGATCTCGACGATGATGTCGCGGATCTGCTGGACGAGGATCGGGGCGAGACCGAGGCTGGGCTCGTCGAGGAGCAGGTAGCGCGGGCTCGACATGAGGGCCCGTCCGATGGCGAGCATCTGCTGCTGTCCGCCGGAGAGATAGCCGGCCGTGAAGCGCGGTCTCTCGGCGAGGGCGGGGAAGAGGTCGTAGACCCGCTCGAGGTTGGCCTCCAGATCGCCTCGCGCGCTGTGGGCGCCCAGACGCAGGTTCTCCTCGATGGTCAGCTCGCCGAGGATGCGACGGCCCTCGAGTACCTGGCCGAGACCGAGACGCACGATCCTCTGCGGGGGGAGGCGGTGGATGGGCTGATCATCCAGCAGGATCTCGCCCTTCGTGATCTCGCCGTTGTGGACATCGAGCAGCCCGCCGATCGCACGCAGGGTCGTCGTCTTGCCGGCGCCGTTCGGGCCGAGGAGAGCCACGATCTTGCCGTCCGGCACCTGGAGGGACACACCACGCA
>JAGFIR010000005.1 GCA_024103415.1 Acidimicrobiales bacterium | reverse complement strand
GACGGGTCCTGAGCCCGGTCTTTCGACCCTTCTCCCGCCCTTCCGACGACCGGTAGCTTGCGGGCAGCAGAACCAAGGAGTCGCATGAGATTCGAGGACAAGGTCGTGGTCGTCACCGGCGCCGGAGCCGGGATCGGCCAGCAGGTCACACTGCAGGCACTCGGACGCGGCGCCCGGGTCGCAGCCGTCGATCTCCGGCAGGAAGGCCTCGACGAGACGACCACGAAGGCGGATGCCGGCGATCGTCTCGCCACCTTCGCCGTCGACGTGACCGACCGGTCCGCCGTCGAGGCGCTGCCGGCCCGGATCGCAGAGACACTGGGCGATGTCGACGCCGTCATCCACTGCGCCGGGATCATCCAGCCGTTCGTCCCGCTCGCCGACCTGGACTACCCGGCCATCGAGAGGGTGGTGAACGTCAACCTCTGGGGGACGATCCACATCGCCAAGGCGTTCCTCCCCACGCTCATCAGCAGACCCGAGGCGCACATCGCCCTGGTCTCCAGCATGGGCGGGTTCATCCCGTTCCCCGGCCAGACGATCTACGGCGCCACCAAGGCGGGCGTCAAGCTGATGGCCGAGGGCCTCTACGCCGAGCTCCTGGAAACCAACGTCGGCGTCTCGGTCATCATGCCCGGGGCGGTCGCCACCAACATCTCGGAGAACTCGGGCGTCGACGCCCCGATCGCAGGTGGGGATGCCGAGACGGCGAAGGTCCGAAGCACCTCCCCCGAGGATGCCGGCCGGATCATCCTCGACGGCATCGAGTCCGACGACCTTCACATCTTCGTGGGACGCGACTCACGGATGATGAATGTGCTCAACCGGTTGGCCCCGCGTCGATCGACGCATCTCATCTACAGGCAGATGAAGGACCTGCTGCAGTAGCAGCTGTCAGCGGGAGGCGGTGGCGACCTGGCGGACCTTCGGCGCCGGGTCGCGGAGCGAGTCCCGCATCGACCAGGCGACTCCTGCCAGGACGACGGCAACGATGACCCCGACCATCGCCGTGGTCAGGGTCCCGATGAAGATGCCGAGGACGGCGATCTGCGTCGCCACGGCGATGGCCCGGCTGTGGGGGCGGAAGCGCTCGATGGTGCGGTGCAGGGTCATCAGGTCGGCCGAGGTCTTCACCCGGGCGCCAGGGATGATGGCGAGGCCCCTGACGAACCCGAAGCCCATGACAGTGAGGAAGGCGAACATCGGGCGACCGGTGAGGGCCGTCAGGACCACCATCAGGTAGACGGTGGCGCTCATCACGAACGTGGCCACGCCCACCCCGAGTTGCCACCCGAAGCCCAGCCCATAGACCCAGGAGCGGTAGCGGTCGAGCCAGGTCCGATTCACCTGGCGCGGGTTGGACGGGAGGCGCCATCCACCGGGGCCCAGGTCTGACGCCAGGGTGATCAGGGCGCCGACGACCCCAGCGGCCAGAGCCGCCTCGAGGCTGAGCCCGAGGGCGCTGACGAGCAAAGCCCCGCCGGCTGCCACCAGGCCGAGCGTGGCTCCACCGAAGAGGGTGCCGAGGATGAACCAACCGACCGTGATCCAGTAACGGTTGCCGCGACCGGACTCGGTCAGCGGTGTGATCGAAGAGAGCATGGAAACGCCGCACGGCGACCAGGTGCCACGCACCGCGGCGACCACTGCGACGAAGACTGCTACCGGTGCCAGGGTCTCCACGAGTCCCAATGTACCCCAAGA
>JAGFIR010000233.1 GCA_024103415.1 Acidimicrobiales bacterium | reverse complement strand
GGTGGTCGGGGCCGGCGTCGATCCGGCGACCTCCGGTTTTTCAGACCGGCGCTCTGCCAACTGAGCTACCCGACCAAAAGGTCAACCCCCGATCAGGGGGCTGGCGGGAACGACGGGATTTGAACCCGCGACCTCCGGCTTGACAGGCCGGCGAACACTCCAGACTGTTCTACGCTCCCGTGTGCTTCCCGGGATCCCGGGCGACGATCCTGAGTGTAGCCGGTGCCCTCCGGTGCTCAACATGGACCGGGTCAGCTCAGGCGGAGACCCACTTTGCCCATCTGGTCGGCCGATTCGAGATAGCGGAGGGCTTCGGGCAGGTCGCCGAAGTCGAACATCCGGTCGACCGGTGACCGGGCCTGGCCCTGGCTGATCCGGTACAGGGCCCTCTGGAACTGGGCGTGCGAGCCCATCGACGAGCCGATCAGCTCGAGCTGGCGGAACCAGACCACCGGCAGGGTCAGTTCCACCTTCGGGCCGGATGTGGCCCCGCAGATGGCGATCCGGCCGCCCTTCTTGGCGGCGCGCATCGACTGTTTGAGCGTCGCCGGCCCCACGTTCTCAATGACGATGTCGGCGCCTCCGAGCTCGGCCATCTCCTTGCCGAACTCCCCGGCCGAGTCGAAGCCGCCCGCCGCCCCGGCTGCGATCGCCTTCTCGATCTTCTCCGGCGATCGGGACGTGACGTAAACCGTGGCGCCCATGCCCTTGGCGAGATGGAAGGCGGCACTGGAGACCCCGCCCCCGATACCAACCACGAGGACGGTCTCCCCGGACTCGAGACGGGCCCGCTCCAGCATCCGCATGGCGGTGGCCGAGGCCAGCCCGAACGTCCCGGCCACGTCCCAATCGATCTTCTTCGGCTTGCGGATGGCGTTGATGGTCGGGATCACGATCTTCTCGGTCAGGGTGCCCGGGATGCCCTCGCCGAGGATCTCGAACTCGTCGCAGTACACCGGCTCGTCGTTGCGGCATCGTGCGCAGTGACCGCAGGACATGGTCGGGTCGACGATCACCTCGTCGCCGATCTCGAAGCCAGCGACACCCTCGCCGATGGCGTCGACCACACCCGCCCCGTCGGACCCGCCGATGTGGGGGAGGGCCTTCGGCGCCGGCTTGCCCTCGGCGACCCAGAGGTCGAGATGGTTGAGCCCGACCGTCTTCAGCGCGACCCGGACTTCACCCGGTCCCGGCTCCGGCTCGGGCACGTCGACGAGCTCGTAGGCGTCGATCCCGGTGGTATCGGTGAGCTGCCAGGCCCTCATGCGGGCGAGGGTAGCCTCGCCTCCTTCCGCTACAACTGGCCAGATGGACATCCCCGCCGACCGCCATGTGCACACGACGAGCGTCAAGGTCCGCTTCTACGAGCTGGATCCCTACGACCACGTCAACCACACCAACTACTTCTCCTACTTCGAGACGGCACGCATCGAGTACCTGCACGAGATGGGGTTCGGCCTCGTCGAGATGAAGGAGCAGGGCTGGCAGTTGGTGGTGGTCGAGGCGCACGCCCGCTTCCTGGTGGCGGCCCGGTACGGCGACGAGTTGACGATCCGTACCTGGGTGCACGAGACGGGCCGGGTCAAGTCGGAGTGGAAGCAGGTGATGAGCCGCGGTGACGAGCCGGTGGCCCACCTCACGATCGTCGCCGCCTTCACCGACCTCGATGGCAAGCCGCGTCGGGTCCCCGCCGACTTCGCCGAGCACCTCGAGCAGTTGCGCGGCTAGGCGAGGAAGGACGCCACCCAGTCGTCGGCCGGGTGGCCCGTCAACTCGTCCAACGTCCCCACCTGGACGATGGTCCCGTCCCGCATCAGGGCCAGACGATCCGCCAGCGCCGCCGCCTCGTCGCGGTCGTGGGTGACCACGAGTGCCGTGACCGCACGCCCGGCCAGGATCTCGTCGATCTCGGTGAGGAGCCTCTTGCGGAGGTTGCGATCGAGCGCCCCCAGCGGCTCGTCGAGCATCAAGAGTCGGGGCTCCGGAGCGAGGGTCCGGGCCAGGGCGACCCGCTGCTGCTCACCACCCGACAGGCCGTCGATCTTGCGGGGCCCGAATCCCGATAGGCCGACCATCTCCAGCGCCGCCTCCACCCTCCGGTCGACGTCCTCGATGCCCTGCATCCGCAGTCCGAAGGCGATGTTGGCGGCGACGTCGAGGTGGGGGAAGAGGGCGTAGCGCTGGAACATCAGGCCGAAACGGCGGCGGTGGGTGGGAACACCCACCACGGATCGACCATCCCACAGGATGTCTCCCGAGGCGACCTCGACAAGGCCGGCGATCGCCCTCAAGAGTGTGGACTTGCCCGAGCCCGAAGGTCCGAGGATCCCGACGACCTCCCCGTCGGCCACGCGGAGGTCGACTCCGTCGAGGATCGTCTTGCCGTCGAGCACGACCACCAGCTCCCTGACCTCCAGCATCAGAACCTGCCGATCTCCCCGACCCGGGCACGGTCGATCCAGAGGACGGTCGCCGCGGTCAACGCCGCGAGCACCACGGCGAGTGCCATCGCCATGCCGAAGTTGGTGGCGCCGGGCCGCGACAGGAGGCGGTAGATCATCGTGGGGATGGTGCCCGTTCCCGGGCGTGCGATGAAGGATGTCGCCCCGAATTCGCCGAGCGAGATCACGAAAGAGAAGGCGGCGCCCACCATGGCGGCGCGGCTGACGATGGGCAGGTCGATGGTGCGCCACACGCGAAACGGCGATGCCCCGAGCACGGCGGCGGCGTCCCGGATGTCGGGCTCGATCGATCGCAGGGTGGGCACCGTCGTCCGCACCATGAACGGCACGGCCACCAGGGCATGGGCGATGGGGATGAGCCAGGCGCTGGCCCGGATGTCCAAGGGCCAATCGAGGGCGACGATGAAGCCGAAGCCAACCGTCA
>JAGFIR010000224.1 GCA_024103415.1 Acidimicrobiales bacterium | reverse complement strand
TGCGGGAAGTCGTCGACACGCTCGTCGAATGCGTCCAACTCGCATCCACCGCCGGCACCGAGATGTTCGTTGCCGGCGCGCAGAAGATGGCGACCGTCTGGGAGGACGCCAGCACGATGAGCCGGGTTCTCGAGATCCTGCAGCGTGAGGCCGAGCTGATGAAGATCATCGCCGGTGCCTCCGCGTTGACGGTGCAACTCGGGACGGAGATGCTCGAGCACGAGCCGCTGGACATGGCCGTCGTCTCCCGGACATTCGACGCGTCCGGTGAGGCCGGCTCCGTCGGGGTCATCGGGCCGATGCGCATGAACTATCGGCGGGCCATCTCCGCCGTCGAGGAAGTGTCGAGGGAGCTCGAGAGCCAGATCGGCTCGGGGACGGACTGATGGCCCGCGACTACTACCGGGTTCTCGGGGTCGACCGGAACGCGACTGCCGAGGAGGTCAAGAAGGCGTTCCGGAAGATCGCCCGGCAGACCCACCCGGACATGAATCCGGATGACCCGGAGGCCGCCGCCAGGTTCCGGGAGGCAGCCGAAGCCTATGAGGTCCTCTCCGACCCGGAGACGCGTCGCCGCTACGACCGCGGCGACACCATCAACCTCGAAGACCTCCTCGGGAGCTTCACCGGCTTCGACGACCTGCTGCGGTCGGTGTTCGGTGACGGTCTGTTCGGATCCGGCTCGGGAGGGCGTCGCGCTCGCCGCGGCCGCGACATCCTAGTCCGCACGGAGATCCCGCTCGAGCTGGCGGCGTTCGGCGGCCCGATCGACGTCGACTACACCACGCGGACACGCTGCCCCGATTGTCAGGGGACCGGAGCCGAACCGGGGACCAGCCCGGTGACATGCCCGGACTGTGGCGGATCGGGTCAGGTCCGGATCACGCGACGGTCCGTGTTCGGCACGATGATGACCGCCACCGACTGCCGGAGGTGCGGGGGAGAGGGCACCATCGTGGAGCGCTTCTGCCCGCTGTGTTCGGGCACCGGCGCGGTGACCGAGGAAGTCTCCGTCGAGGTGGACGTGCCCGCAGGTGTCACCACCGGCAGTCGCCTCCGTCTGGCCGGCCGGGGTGAGGCGGCCGGACGCGGTGCTCAGACGGGCGACCTCTACGTCGAGCTCGTCGTCGCCGACGATCCACGATTCGAGCGTCACGACAACGACCTGTGGCACGAGGTCACCGTGGGTTTCGCCGAGGCGGCACTTGGCACCCGCGTTCAGGTTCCGTTGATCGAGGGCGGGTCAACCGATCTGGAAATCCCGGCCGGCACCCAGCCCGGGGAGGTCTTTCGTCTGCGCGGGCTCGGCTTGACCGTGCTGGGCCGGTCCTCTCGGGGCGACCTGCTCGTGCATGTCAACGTGGTGGTCCCGAAGGAGCTCAGCCCCGACGAGGAGGAGCTGCTCCGTCAGTGGGCCCTCCTCCGTGGAGAACGGATCGACCGGGCCCGGACGTGAAGCACGTCCCGCATCTCATCGTCGGGGCGCCGTGGCCCGAGGGCGATCTCCCGCTGAGCGTCTTCCAGTGGCGCCACCTCACAAAGGTCC
>JAGFIR010000049.1 GCA_024103415.1 Acidimicrobiales bacterium | reverse complement strand
GGTCCGCCGCCTCGGGCCGCCGGGAACGGGCGACGAGCGCGAGACCCGCCAACCCGCCCGTCCACACGGTCCCGGCAAGGAGATGGACCACGTCGGCCCCGGCCACCATCCAGGTCGGCTCGAAGCTTCGGGTATGCCCCACGAAGGCGAGCGACGAGACCGCCAGGGCGACACCGACCACGACGGGAACCCGCCCGGGAGCGAACCCCGCCAGTGCGGCACCGGAAATCAGCAGCACGATCATCGGCAATGACCCGGCCGGCAGGGATCCGAGATCGACCCGGCGAGCGATCTCGAAACCCTGGAGGAACAGGGAGGCCAGCGCCCCGAACACACCGACCGTGAGCAGTGCCCTGGAGAGTCCCATCAGACGCGGTGTCTCCGACCCCCCGTCGTGGATCATCACCCGGAAGAAGGCGAGGCCGGCGCCGAGGAGGACTCCGAGGTGGGCGATCGCGCTCAGCAAGCCCATGGCCGGACCCGCCGAGGACTCGACTACCTCGTCGACGGGATCGGTGATGGTCGCCTCCCGGACATGGAACACGAGCTTTCCGCCGATCGGATGCCCGTCATCCGAGACCACCCGCCAGTCGAGCACCGCGGTCCCGTCGGGGATCGTCGTCGCCGGTGTGAATCGGACGGTGGTTCCCTCCAGGGTGACCTCGCCATCGACCAGCGCGCCTGACGACCTGAGGACGAATGCGTCTTCGACGAGGTCGACACTGCCGTCGAACCGCAGCTCGATGCTCTCCGGAGCGGTCTCGACGGTGACGCCGTGTGCGGGAGTGGTGCCGACCAGGGTGGCGTGGGCCAATGCCGGGAGCGCGGTGGCGGTGGGCAGCGCGACCGCCACCAGGGCGAGAACGATCCGAATCGCCCTGCGCCGAGCCGACCTCACTCCCATCCCCTCAGCGCCCGAGGGCCTTCAGCTCGCTCTCGATGGCGGCAACGATCTCCGGATCGTCGGGCTCGGTGGTCGGACGCCACCTCATCACGCGATCGTCCGGGGTGACGAGGAACTTCTCGAAGTTCCAACGAACCCTGCCTGCCTTGCCGGAAGGGTCCGGCGTCTCGGTGAGCCGGGCATAGAGCGGGTGCTGGGATCTGCCATTGACCTTCACCCGGGCGAACAGCGGGAAGGTGACGTCATATCTGGTGGAACAGAAGTCCTTGATCTCGTCCTCGCTGCCGAGCTCCTGGCGGAACTGGTTGGAGGGGAAGCCCAGCACCGAGAACCCCCGGTCGGAGAAACGCCGATGCATCTCCTCCAGCGCCTCGTACTGGGGGGTCAGCCCGCAGCGGGAAGCCACGTTGACGATGAGCACCACCTGATCCGACCACGCCCCGAGGGTCGTCATGTCGCCCTCGATGGTGGTCAGCGGGATGGTCCGGAGGTCGCTCATGCCCTCCAAGCTACTGCCACCCGCAGCGGTCCGAACCGGCTACCGGGTGAGTCGGAGTTGTAGCTCACCACCGCGGTGTCCTCAACGGAGACCACCACGGGGCGCGGCCAACCCGAAGTGGCTACGCATCCCGTGTCGAGAGGGACGGGCGTAGAAATCGGACGGCAGGGGAAAATCCGGACCTCAGCTGTCCGCCTCCCGCTTGTATCGTGCCCGACCCCATGCACCCAGCCGACCGCCACGACAGCATCCGGGTCCACGGCGCCCGGGAGAACAACCTGAAGGACGTCAGCCTCTCACTGCCCAAGCGGAGGCTCACCGTCTTCACAGGAGTGTCGGGCTCGGGCAAGTCGAGCCTGGTCTTCGACACGATCGCCGCCGAATCGCGTCGTCTCATCAACGAGACCTACAGCGCCTTCGTTCAGGGTTTCATGCCCACCCAGGCCCGCCCCAACGTGGACCTCCTCGAGGGTCTGACCACGGCAATCATCGTGGACCAGGAGCGGATGGCCCCCAACGTGAGGTCGACGGTGGGCACGGTCACGGATGCCAACGCCCTCCTCCGCATCCTCTTCAGCCGCTTTGGCGAGCCCCACATCGGGCCACCGACCGCGTTCTCGTTCAACGTCCCGTCGGTGCGGGGGTCGGGCACCGTCCAGGCGGCGAACAAGGAGGCCGAGGAGGTGGCGTTCGACGTCCTGGGCGGCATGTGCCCGGAGTGCGAGGGCACCGGTTCGGTGAAGGACATCGACCTCAGCGAGCTCTACGACGAGAACCTGTCCCTCGAGGAGGGCGCCATCAAGGCTCCCGGGTACACGCCGGACGGCTGGCCGGTGAGGATCTATGCCGCCTCCGGGTTCCTCGATCCCGCCAAGCCCATCAAGGACTACACGGAGACCGAGCTCCACGACTTCCTCTACAAGGAACAGACGAAGGTCCGGATCCAGGGGACGAACGTGACCTACGAGGGCCTGATCCCCAGAATCCAGAAGTCGGTCCTCTCCAAGGATCCAGACGCCCTCCAGCCCCACATCCGGGCTTTCGTGGACCGGGCGGTGACGTTTCAGGAATGCCCGTCCTGCGAGGGGACCCGTCTCAGCGAGACGGCGCGCTCGTCGCGGGTCGCCGGGGTCAACATCGCCGAGGTCTGCGCCATGCAGATCACCGACCTCGCCGAATGGATCAGGGGTCTGGACCTCCCGTCGGCGGGGCCACTCCTCGAAAACCTCCAGCACACTTTCGACTCGTTCGTGGAGATCGGTCTCGGGTATCTGTCGCTCGACCGCCCGTCCGGGACCCTCTCCGGGGGCGAGGCACAGCGCGTCAAGATGATCCGGCACCTCGGGTCATCGCTGACGGACGTGACCTACGTGTTCGACGAGCCGACCGTGGGGCTCCACCCCCACGACATCGGCCGGATGAACGACCTGTTGCTGCGGCTTCGGGACAAGGGCAACACGGTCCTGGTGGTGGAGCACGAGCCGAACACGATCGCCATCGCCGACCACGTCGTGGACATGGGCCCGGGCGCGGGCTCGGCGGGTGGCCAGGTCGTCTACGAAGGGCCGCTCGAGGGGCTGCGCAAGAGCGGAACGCTCACCGGTCGACATCTCGATCTCAGGGTCGGGCTCAAGGACGGCTTCCGCACACCCACCGGGCACATCGAGGTGCGAGGAGCCAGCACCCACAATCTCCAGGACGTGGACGTCGACATCCCCTTGGGTGTGCTCTGCGTGGTGACGGGTGTCGCCGGATCGGGGAAGAGCTCCCTGATCCACTCCTCGATCCCGCGGGACGCAGGTGTGGTCGTCGTCGACCAGACACCGATCCGCGGGTCACGGCGGAGCAACCCCGCCACCTACACCGGGATGCTCGAGCCGATCCGGAAGGCCTTTGCCAAGGCGAACGACGTCAAGCCCGCCATGTTCAGCCCCAACTCCGAGGGCGCCTGCCCGGTCTGCAAGGGAGCCGGGGTCGTCTTCACGGAACTGGGATTCATGGACGTCGTCTCGTTGACATGCGAAGAGTGCGAGGGGAAGAGATTCCGGGCCGACGTGCTCGAGTACGAGTTCGGCGGCCGGAACATCGACGAGGTCCTCAACATGCCGGCGAGCGAGGCAGCGGAGTTCTTCGACTCCCCGGACGCCAAGATCCCGGCGGCTCTGGCCATCGCCCGGCGCTTGATCGACGTCGGTCTCGGCTACGTCAGCCTCGGCCAGCCCCTCACCACACTGTCGGGTGGCGAGAGACAGAGGCTCAAGCTGGCCATCCACATGGCGGAGGACGGCGGCATCTATGTCCTCGACGAGCCGACCACCGGTCTCCATCTCGCCGACGTCGAGACGCTCCTCGGCCTGCTCGACCGCCTGGTCGACTCGGGAAAGTCGGTGATCGTGATCGAGCACGATCAGGCGGTGATGGCCCACGCCGACTGGATCATCGACATGGGTCCCGGGGCCGGGCACGAAGGCGGCCGGGTGGTGTTCGAGGGCACGCCCGCCGACCTGGTGGCGGCGCGCTCCACCCTCACCGGCCAGCATCTGGCCGACTACGTCGGCGCCTGACGCGGCGTTGCGCTATTCGTCGTCGTCGAGTTTGTCGACGAAGTCTCTGGCGGCGTCCTGACCCTTGTCCACGTGCTCGGCGTACTTGCCACCGGTCTTGTCGTCGACGAAGTCACCGGCCTTGTCGATGCCGTCTTTGACTGCGTCCTTGTTCTCGGCGGCCGCGTTCTTGGCCTTCTTGAACAGGTCTCCGATCCCCATCGCTTCTCCTCGCTCTCGGGGATGCCGACTCTACGCACATGTTCCCGGGACGTCCGGACTGCTAGACAGGCGCGATGCGCGTCGGCCTGGTCAAACGACTCTCCTCTCTCCACCGGGTCGTCTTCCGCATCACCGGTGGGCGGGTCGGACGCAGACTCGTCGACAACGACATCCTCCTGCTGACGACGACGGGTCGCAGCAGCGGCAGGAAGCACACAGTCCCGCTTCTCTATCTCCGTGACGGCGACCGCTACGTGCTGATCGCGTCCTACGGTGGTCGGCCCGAGCCACCCGACTGGTACAAGAACCTCGTCGCCGATCCGGCCGTCATCATCGAGACCTCCGAGGGGAAGTGGACGGCGATCGCCCGCACGGCAGCACCCGAAGAGCGCGACCACTGGTGGCAGCAGGCGGTCGCCGCCTATCCCGGTTACGCCGAGTACCAGACCCGCACCGACCGGATCATCCCAGTCGTCTTTGTCGAGCGGCACCCGTCGTGAGTCGACGGGACACGGGCCTCAGGCCACCGACAGCACCGGGCCCCATGCCGGAAGGGATTCGAGGAAGGCGCACTCGTCGCGGACGGTGTCGCTGATCACCCGCATCCGGGCCGAGGCCTCCTCTGCGTCCCACCGGTAAGAAGCCAGGGCTGCCGACTCGGAGAACATCCGGCTGGACAGCGTGTTCCTCTGCTCCTCGTAGGCACGGAGGGCTCCTTCCGCGTCTCGGGGATCCGCCAGGGCAGCGTCCACGGCCCGGGCGCACAACTCGGCGTCACGGAGCGCATCGCTGATCCCATGCGCGGAGATGGGATCCTTGGTGTAGCCGGCGTCACCGACCAGCGCCCACCCCTTGCCCCAGGGTCGCCGGATGAACCCGGGGAGACCGGGGGTCCCGCGGAACGGTGTCACCCGCCTGCCCTCGCGTCCCGCCGACAGGAGATCCGATCCTCCGATGCCTAGGAGATGCTCGAACTCGGCTTCCGGGTCGACCTTGAAGTCCGCCAGCCGCGACCGCTCGCGCCCGGCGAACACACAGCACAACCCATCGTTGGTGGGGATGATCCCGGCGTTGACCCCGGGCGTGAACTGGAACCAGAAGCCATCCGCAGGGACGCCCCGGTAGTAGGCGTAGTGGACCGCGTTCGTGGGCCGGTGACTCTTGTGGGTCACGGCCTCGACGAGAGCAGCGGTTCGCGACCACACCCCGTCGGCGCCGACGACCATGTGAGCGGTCACCGGCTCGACGGCGCCGTCCTCGCCTTCGAAGAGGACCCCGTGCACCGAGCCCCGGCGATCCTGGATCAGGTCAACCACGCGGGTCGACCCCCGGAACACCACCCCGGAGTCGATGGCCGCATCGAGGAGGATCCGGTCCAGGAGCACCCTGCGGGGCGCCATCAGGAAGTCGATCCCGTTCTCCAGCCGGATCTCGATTGAAACCCGTTGATCTCCGAACCCGAGGGTCACGGCCCGCACCGGCGGGGTCCCCGCGTCGACCACACGGTCGAGGAGACCCCACCGGCGCAGTTGCAGCACCCCGCTTCGCAGGAGGGCGTGGGTGGAGACGGTGTCCGAGGGCAGGGCGGCCCGGTCGAGCGCGAGCACCCGGTGGCCCTGGCGGGCGAGGAGCATCGCCGTGGACGCGCCAGCGACGCGGCCCCCCACCACCACGACGTCCACGTCACGACTCATGATGCTCCTCTCCCGTCGGGCCTCAGGCCACCGTGACGTCGATCGAGACCGGGGTCCCGTTGGTGAGCACGTCGTAGACGGCCGAGCGGGCGATCGACCGCTGCACGACCTGGCGGAGCGCCCCGGCCTCGGCGCCGCCTTCGATGGTGATGTCCACCTGTATGCCGCTGAAGCCGTTGCGGACCGTCTCGTCGAGCCCGAGCAGGCCCATCAGGTCGATGTCGCCCCGCACGGTCGAGCTGACCCGGGTGAGGTCGATTCCCCGGGCCGCTTCGGTCGGGGTAGGCCGCTCTCATCGGCCCTCTTCCAGGCTTCGTAGGAGCTCGCCGAACTTCCGCAGGGCCGAGCGCATCGGCAGCACCTTCTCCTCGAAGCCGAGCAGGATCAGGGACTCGATGCCGAGGAACGGGGCGCCGGCGATGACCCCCGCCTCGTCGGGCGTGAACGGCCCCAGACCACCGACGCGCTCGGCGGCCCGCGCGGCGACCTCGGACATGACCTTGAACCAGCTCTCGATCATCTGCCGGACCGCGGCTGCGATCTCCGGGTCGCTCCAGCCGGCGGCCGTCATCTCCTGCAATACCCTCACATAGCCCGACGCCAGGTCGTCCTCGAGGAAGTCACACGCCTGCTCCCACTGCTTCCACAGGGGAAGGTCCTCCGCGTACATCGAGCGCTGACGCTTCAGGAGCCGTTCGTTCTCGTCGGCGAGCAGGCTGAGCACCAGGCCCTGCTTGGAGCCGAAGTGGTAATGGATCTGGCACAGCGGGACCCCGGCGATCTCGGCGATCTTCCGGGTGGACAGACCCGCATACCCGCTGCCCAGGAGGACGTGCTTGGCGGCTTCCAGGATGGCGGAACGCGTGCTCTGCTCGGTGGCGGTCATGTGGATGTGTCCCCTGTTCGGTCGTTCGACCGAATCACGCAGGGGATCGGGCCGTCTGTCAACCCCCTCTCGAAACATTTCTGCAATCGGGGAAACAGAGACGAAACCGATCCTTAGGACCCGGGCAACAGACTGGAAACAACCGACTGGCACGCTCCCCCACCACACCGAGAAGGAGGAGCAATGTCTGCTGGTGACATCGCCTGGGTCCTGGCCTCGGCCGCCCTGGTCCTGTTCATGACGCCGGGTCTCGCACTCTTCTACGGGGGCATGGATCGCTCCCGGAACGTCGGGAACATGCTGGCGATGAACTTCTGGTGCCTGCTGGCCATACCCGTGCTGTGGGTGGCATTCGGCTACTCGCTGGCCCAGGCCGGTGACGGTGCCTTGATCGGCAACCTCGACGCCGCATGGTTGCGGGGCTTCGGCACCGGAGAGGACGGCGGCGCCGGTCTCCTCACGGTGGCGTTCCTGGGGATGTTCGCCGTGATCACACCGGCACTGATCTCGGGTGCGGTGGCCGGTCGAATGAGATTCGGGGCATGGATGGCATTCTCGGTCGCCTGGTTCGTCCTCGTCTTCGTACCGGTGTTCAAGTGGGTCTACGGCGGGTGGATCTCGGATCTGGGCGCGCTGGACTTCGCCGGGGGGACCGCGATCCACGTCAATGCCGGGGTGGCTGCACTGGCCGCGGTCCTGGTGCTGGGACGCCGCAGAGGATGGCCCGAGCAGGCGAGCCCTCCCCACTCGATGCCGCTGGTCATGCTGGGCGCCGGGATCCTGTGGTTCGGGTGGTTCGGGTTCAACGCCGGGTCGGCTCTCGCCGCCAACGGCCAGGCGATCCAGGCGTTCCTGAACACGTTCGTCGCCGCGGCCGCCGCCGGGCTGGTCTGGGGCCTGGTGGAGAAGGCGCGCACGGGCCACGTCACCAACCTGGGAGTGGCGTCCGGGATCGTCGCCGGCCTCGTCGCCATCACGCCCGCGGCCGGGTTCGTCGCCGGCATGGCACCGGTCGTGATCGGTGCCCTCGCCGCAGTCGCCTGCTCCTACGCCGTCAGCATCAAGCCGGAACTCGGCTATGACGACGCCATGGACGTGGTGGGGATCCACTTCGTGGGAGGCCTGGTGGGCTCCCTGTCGGTGGGCCTGTTCGCCGACCCGGTCTTCTTCGGCGGGGACTTCCTCGCCGGGCTGTTCCTCGGGGGCGGGACCGAGCTGCTGGTGGCTCAACTCCTCGGCAACCTGGGGACCATCGCCTATTGCTTCGTGGTCACGGTTGTGATCGTCAAGGTGCTCGACACCACGATCGGTGTTCGGGTGAGCGGCGAAGAGGAGACGTCGGGTCTCGACGTCGCCCAGCACGGCGAACCGGCCTACGCCGGAGATGTGGAAGAGAGCTTGGGGGCGGGGGTGTCCGCGGCGTGAGCCTGGCGCGCGACATGTCAGAGGCGGGGCCTACCCTCCGGGCCCATGGCCGAAGACGTCGCCGCCGGGCTTCGCGCCCGCCGCGCCCAGCTGCAGACGGAGTTGGATCGTCTCACCGAGCCCCCGGAGACGGGGGCCTCGGTGTCGTTCGGGAAGCGGGTCGGCGACGGCACCACCGAGGCAGTGGAGCGGCTCGCCACCACCGCCACGGCGCGTTCCCTGGCCGCCTCGATCGCCGACATCGACCGGGCCCTGGAGAAGATTGCCGGGGGAACCTACGGGGTATGCGACCGGTGCGGTGGAGACATATCTCCGGCCCGGCTGGAGGCGCTTCCGGCCACCGCCCACTGCGTGGATTGTGCCTAGGCCGCACGGACCGCCGAAGGGACGAAATCCTCTGGTGGAACCGTCCAGGCACGGTTAGCGTCTCACCCATCAGGGTACGGAAATTGCCCTCGAACGCCGCGAAATATCGAAGAAACAGGGAATCACTTTCCACGAACAGGCGTTCGTAAGGATGCATGGTTGCAATGAACCGAAACACGCACAGACAGGATGCCCTCACGTCCGACCATCTCGCCCTCTACCTGGACGAGATCTCGCGGCATGACCTGCTCACCGCCGACGAGGAAGTCCAGCTCGCCCAGGCGATGGAGGCGGGCAATGAGGCGCGTCAGAAGCTCGAGTCGGGCGAGAAGCTCGACACGGCCGAACGCGCCCGTCTGAAGAGGCTCGTCCGCGCCGGGGAACAGGCCCGGCAGCGGTTCGTCGAGGCCAACCTCCGGCTCGTCGTGGCCAACGCCCGTCGGTACGCCGGCGGGAGTGTCTCGATGCTCGACCTGATCCAGGAGGGAAACCTTGGCCTGATCACCGCCGTCGAGCGTTTCGACTGGAGGAAGGGCTTCAAGTTCTCCACCTACGCCACCTGGTGGATCCGCCAGGCGATGCAGCGCGCCCAGGCCAACCTGAGCGACAACATCAGGGTCCCCACCGGGGTGTTCGAGATCATCCCCACGGTTCGTCGCTCGATCGACGAGCTCAGGGGCAAGCTCGGACGCACCCCGACCTACGAGGAGATCGCCGACGAGACCGGTCTCACCGTCTCCGACGTCGAGCGCGCCGCCTCTGCGGTGAGCACCGTGGCGCTGGAGACCCCGGTCGGTGAGGACGGCGCGATCCTCGCCGACTTCATCGCCGACGACGAGACCCAGGACACGGCCGCCGAGGTCGAGGCCAGGGTGCTCACCGAGGCCGTCCATCGGGCTCTCGCCGAGCTCCCCGAACTGCATCGTCAGGTGCTGGAGCTCCGCTTTGGCATGACGGGTGAGGCGCCCGCCACGGTGTCATTCATCGCCACGGAAGTGGACATGCCCGAGCACCAGGTGCGCCAGCTCATCACCGAGGCGACCAAGCTCCTCGCCGAGAAGCTCGCCGACGTCGAAGAGCTCCGGGCCGCCTGAGCCCGTACGGGCACTAGCCCGTCCGGAACGTCGTTTAGGGCCGAACGGCCGATGCGCTCCTGTGACGCCATCCGTATGTTTGGTGTTCACAGAAGAAAGGGATCCATGACCACCGAGACAACCGGCATGCCGGAGTTCGCCATCGTCAGGGAAGGCGACGTTCGTGACCACGACGTCGATCACGCCATCGAGCGGGTGCGCAGCCTGCTCGAGAAAGTCGACGAGCCGATCCTCTTCGCCCGTCTCAAGTTCACTCATCTGCCCGATTCGGGGCGCGCCCTCCCCGCTCTCGCCCAGGCGACCATCGACATCAACGGCGACGTCGTCCGGGCCCAGACGGCCGGCGAGACGGTCCGCCATGCCACAGACGAGCTGAGGGAGCGGCTCCGCAGCCAGTTGGAACAACGCTCTCATCGTCGTCAGATCGGCAGAGGTGAGACCCTTCCCCGCTGGCAGGAGACGCGTCGGCCCGAGTACATCGAGTTGCCGCCCGAGGAGCGCGAACTGGTTCGCCGCAAGACGTTCCCCGTCGGAGCCATGACCCCCGAAGAAGCGGCCTTCGACATGGAGCAGCTCGACCACGACTTCTACCTGTTCGTGGACCTGAATTCGGGTCTCGACGCCGTCGTCCGGCGCGGCGAGGGCGAATACCGCGTCCATTTCGCCGGCCCGACGCCCGACAACCCGCCTCCCGGTTTCGTCTTCACGGACGTGACCCCGACCGAGATGAGCGTCGAAGACGCCATCCAGCGGATCGAGACCACCGGTCAACGCAACCTGTTCTTCGTGAACACCGAGACCGGTCGAGGCAACGTCCTGTACCAGCGCTACGACGGGCACTACGGGCTGATCACGCCGGAGTGATCAGCCCGGGCGGGTGAGCTGAAGCCCGCGCCCCAGCGACTCCGACCGTAGGCCGGCATGTACGGGCGACCGCCGAATTTCCTCACACCTGCGACCGGTGCCCCGGCCCGAGACCTGTCGGGCCGGGACGCCATCTGCTCGTTCAGAACTGGGCTTCTTCGGTGCTCCCGACCAACGCCAGCGTGGACGACTGGCCGTTGGCCAGGGTCTGGCTGATCAGGTCGAAATATCCGGCGCCGACCTCCCGCTGGTGACGGGTGGCGGTGTAGCCCTCGGCCTCCATCTCGAACTCGCGGTTCTGGAGCTCGACGTAGGCGGTCATGCCGGACTCGGCGTAACCCCTGGCCAACTCGAACATCGAGGCGTTGAGGGCGTGGAAGCCCGCCAGGGTGATGAACTGGAAGCGGTAACCCATGGCGCCGAGCTCCTTCTGGAAGGAGGCGATGGTGTCCGGGTCCAGGTGCTTCGACCAGTTGAACGACGGCGAGCAGTTGTACGCCAGCATCATGTGCGGGTACTCCGCGTGGATCGCCTCGGCGAACCGACGGGCCTCGTCGAGGTCGGGCGTCGCCGTCTCGCACCAGAGCAAGTCGGCGTACGGGGCGTAGGCGAGACCGCGTGCGATGGCCGACTCGATCCCGCCGGTCACGCGGTGGAACCCCTCCGGAGTCCGCTCTCCCACGATGAACGGTCGGTCACGCTCGTCGACGTCGGTTGTGAGCAGTGTCGCCGAGTTGGCGTCGGTGCGGGCCACGATGATCGTCGGGACCCCCATGACGTCTGCGGCGAGACGGGCGGCCTGGAGGCTGCGCACGTGCTGGCTGGTCGGGATGAGCACCTTCCCGCCCATGTGCCCGCACTTCTTCTCAGAAGCCAACTGATCCTCGAGATGGACGCCGGCGGCCCCGGCGTCGATGAACGCCTTGGTCAGCTCGAACACGTTGAGCGGACCACCGAAGCCGGCCTCGGCATCGGCGACGATGGGGACGAACCAATCGATGCTCCCGTCACCCTCCGACCAGTGGATCTGGTCGGCCCGACGCAACGCATTGTTGATCCTCCGCACCATGGCCGGAGCGGAATTGGCCGGGTAGAGCGACTGATCCGGGTAGACCTCGCCGGCGAGGTTCCCGTCACCCGCCACCTGCCAGCCGGACAGGTAGATGGCCCGGAGCCCGGCCTTGACCATCTGCACCGCCTGTCCGCCGCTGAGGGCGCCGAGGGCGTTCACGTAGTCGGAGTCATTGAGATCCTCCCAGAGCTTCTCGGCCATGCGGCGGGCGAGCGTGCGCTCCTCCTGGAAGCTCCCCCGCAGGCGGATCACGTCCTCGGCGGTGTAGTCGCGGGTGACGTGGGCCCAGCGGGGGTGGGTCGCCCACTCACGGGCGAGCTCCTCGGCGGCGTTCTGGATGCGGTCCATGGTTCCTCTCTCCTCAGTTGATCAGTTCGTATGCGGTCGGTGTCAGGAAGTCGGTGAAGTGATCGCTCAGCGCTACGTCCTCGAATACCTTGCGTGCCTCCTCGATC
>JAGFIR010000210.1 GCA_024103415.1 Acidimicrobiales bacterium | reverse complement strand
CCTCGTATCCTGGCACTGTCCGGGGATGGTAGGCGGGAACTCCGCCCCCGCCCCGCACGTCACATACTCCCGATGGCCCGAAAAGCGCTCATTCACCAGGTCGAGGCGCGGGAACGCCGGGGACGCTGGTTCGGCGCCCTCGCATCCCTCCTCTCCATCTCCCTACTCATGTCGGGTTGGGTGGCATTGTTCATGTTCCTGGGGACCAACTCGGCGTACGGGAGCTTCGAACAGATCAAAGATGACTGGGTGCCGGACACGTCGGCGATGCCCCTCAACCTCCCCGACCCCAGCCGCGTCAGCCGCATCTACGCCAGCTCCGGCGAGTGGCTGGCGGACCTGCACGACGGACGCAATTCGGAGCCGATCCCCTACGAGCAGATCCCCGAGGTCATGGTCCACGCCATCCTGGCCGCCGAGGACTCCGATTTCTTCGAACACGAGGGCATCGACTTCTCGGCGATCTTCTCCGCCGCCATCGACAACATCCTCTATGACGTCACCCGTGGCGGTTCCACGATCACCCAGCAGGTCGTGAAGAACGTCTTCGTCGGCGACGAGATCAGCATCCGGCGCAAGATCAACGAGGCCTTCGTCGCCGCCGAGCTGGAGCGCCGGTTCCCCAAGGAGCGGATCCTCGAGTACTACATGAACTCGGTCTACTTCGGCTCGGGCGCCTACGGCGTCAAGACCGCCGCCGAGGAGTTCTTCGACAAGCCGCTGGAGGACCTGGAGATCCACGAGGCGGCCGCCCTCGCCGTCCAGGTGCGCAACCCGAGCTTGTACAACCCGAGGGTGCGACCCGAGATCACCCTGGATCGCCGCAACCAGGTGATCGACGAGATGGCGGACGAAGGCTGGATCACCGAGGCCGAGGCGGAGCGCGCCAAGAAGAAGCCCCTGGGGGTCGTCGACACACCGATCCGTCGCGGGCCGGCGGAACACGTCGTCGCCGAGGTCAAGAAGCAACTTCTCTACTCCGACGAGTTCTCATTCCTCGGCTCGACATTCGAGGAACGCAAGAAGGCGATCTTCGGATGCCCGGCCGACGACTCGGAATGCGAAGGCGGTGGCGGTCTCCAGGTCTACACGACGATCGATCTCCGCCTCCAGGGGATGGCGAACGAGGTCCTCAACGACTGGCTTCCCCTACTCCCCTACGAGGAGAACCTGGCGGCATGCGCGGCCCTCTTCCCCGACTTCGAGGAGAAGGAGGCGTACTACCGCACCTACGCCGAGACCCACTCGTGCCGTCCGACCGGTGCCATCTCGATGGTCGACAACTTCACCGGCGCCGTGATGGTGATGGCGTCCGGCCTGCCCTTCGAGTTCAACCAGTTCGACCTCGCCATCCAGGGCCGCCGGAACACGGGGTCGGCCGCAAAGCCATTCGGCCTCGTCGCGGCCCTCGAGAACGGCTTCACGATGGGCCACCACTTCCCCGCTTCCAGCCCCATGGATCTGGAATGCCCCTACCCGTGCGGGCCCGACGGCTCCAACATATGGCGGGTCCGGGGAGGGTCCTCCGGGGGGGCGATCAGCCTGGAGGCTGCCACCTACGCCTCGACCAACGTGGTCTTCGCCCAACTGTCCCTGGCCGTCGGTCCGGACAAGATCGTCGACGTCGCCCGTCGGATGGGGATCACCGAGGCGGACCTCGAACCGGTCCCCTCGATCGTTCTGGGCTCGTCGTCCGTGTCGACCCTGGAGATGGCCTCGGCCTACTCCAACTTCGCAACCAACGGTCTCCACGCCGACGACTACATCATCGATCGCATCATCGACCACAACGGGAACACGGTCTATGAGCACCGGCCGGAGACGACCCAGGTCAGCGACCCCGCCATTTTCGCCGTCGCCCGCAAGGCGCTCGAGAAGGTCCCGACGATCGGGACCGGGACCCGGGCCAACATCGGCCGGCCCGCAGGCGGCAAGACCGGTACCCACCAGAGTTATCTCGACGCCTGGTACGTCGGCTTCACGCCCGAGTTCTCGACTGCCGTCTGGGTCGGTTACGAGGCCGAGCAAATACCGCTGCGCAACGTGACCATCAAGGGGACCCGCTACTCGCAGGTCTTCGGCGGGACGGTCCCGGCCCCCATCTGGGCGGACTTCATGTCCCGGGTCATGGAAGGCTTGCCTGTCACCGAGTTCCCGCCGGACCCGCCGAACGTGTCTGACTACCTGGTGCCGCCGCCGGCAACCGTCCCCGTGGTCGTCGGACTGGAGGAGGGCGCAGCCCTGCAGGCCCTCGGTGCTGCCGGCCTGCGTGGCGACGCGGTGCAGATCCCTTCGCTGGAGCCGGCCGGGAGGGTCGTCAGCCAGTCGGCCGAGCCGGGGAGCCAGGTCCGCCAGGGGTCGGTCATCACGATCTATGTCTCCACGGGGGAGACACCGACGGCTCAGGTCCCCAACCTGATTGGCATGTCGTTCGAGCAAGCCCTCAATCTGGTGAAGGACCTGGAGACGCAGACGGGCGTGAAGATCAGCCTGTTCCAGCAGTCCGTGGAGGTCGAGGACCTGTCCCAGGTCGGGCTGATCGTGAGCACCACTCCGAATCCCGGGACCGCCGTCACGGGATCGACGACGATCACCGTGTACGTCGGCCGCGCCCCGTAAGGCAATGTTTCGCGTCCTCCGTTGACGCTACTTGACGATATCCGACGCTCTCCGTAGATATACGGGCATGAGCACGGGAACGTCAGCCGAAAGCCCGAGTCGTCCTCCGTTCGCCGCAGGAGACGTTCCCGTGCGACCCACCGCTCGGGTGAGACCGACCGTCCCTACCCGGCTCCTCGAGCCCGCCGGCCCGGTGCATCCATCGGACCCCTACGTGCGTCGGTTCTGGGTCGCAGCCCTCGGCCCATCGACCGTGGCCGAACTGCTCCGATTGGTCCGTGCTGCCGAGCGGGGCGACGAGGTGCGTCTCCCCCGCAATCTCCCCGCACTGCTGAGAACCGGTCTGGTCAAGGTCGTCGATGGGTCGCTCGCCGTCGCCCCGATGCTCCCTCCGGTTCCCGAGGAGTTGAGATGGCGTTTCCCGCCGGCTCTGGCGGCAGAGCATCGGCGCTGGATGGGAGGCGTGAACTAGGCGACTGCAGGTGGGCGCCGCATGGCCTGGAACGTCATCACGGCGAGCGCCACCACCTCACCACAGACGAAACCGATCGCCACGCGGAGATCCGATGCCCCTCCGACCAGGACGGCCACCACCGCGGCCGTGAGGAGCCCGGCGCCCCAGGACTGACCGAGACGCATCGTTCTGCCCTCGGCGACCAACACCTGTGACGCGACCTGCGCGGTCGTCGCTGCCACCACACCGGCCGCCACCAGCATGGCGACCGTCCGGGCGGGCTCATATGCCTCCCCGTAGGTGAGCGCCACCACCTCGGGCCCGATCAGCCATCCGGCCAGGGCTCCCAAGACCGTGAGGACACTCCCTCCGATACCGACGCGACGCACGATCCGCCCGAGGCTCTGGTGCTCCCCGCCGACGGAGAGGCCAACCAGATAGGGAAGCAGGCGGCCCTGGAGCGAGATGATCAGCGTCATCGGAGCCCGATAGAGCGTGAAGGTGAAGAAGAGAACCGAGAGGAGACCGGAGTCGCCACCGAAGGCGAGGACTGCCAGTGGGGCACCCGCCAGGAGCAACTGCGCGGGGGCGCTCCCCGCCACGTAACCGCGGAGGAACTTCGAGGGGGATGTCGCTTCGACGTCGAGTGTCCCGTGGTCGTGCCGCCACCAGGCCATGGCGAACAGGGCCAACGGGCCGACGACCATCGCCCAGACCAGGCTGGTGGGAGTCCTGATCAGCGATACCAGGATCACTCCGGCGAGCAGGCGGACGGCCGACTCGATGATCATGACCCAGCCAACGTCCCGGAAGCGCCTCGACCCGGCGAGGATCCCCTTCCCGACATAGAGGAAGCCGTAGACCACGCAGAGCAGGACGATGAGCGCGATGTACTGCGGGTTCCCGTCGAAAACGTCACCGAGTGTCGCCGCCACGAAACCCACACCCAGGACCGAGCAGATGGAAACCATCGCGGCCATGGTCCGAAGGTCGTGTGGAAGGGAACGCCTGCCCCTGGCGACCTCTCTCGTCACGTACTGCTCGAGAGGCACGAGCAGCACCGTGAGCAGGATGAAGAAGGTCGTCCAGAGGGCACTGAACGGGTCGAGGGTCTGGGGGTCGGGGAAGACCCGCGC
>JAGFIR010000200.1 GCA_024103415.1 Acidimicrobiales bacterium | reverse complement strand
CCGCGCTGGGGGAGATGAAGCGCTGAACGATCACCCACTGCGCACCAGCTTGATCTTCTGTAAAGTGAGATAAGCCCAGTTTTAGAAACCGGGGACGCTCACCGACAGAGAGGTCTCACATGGCAGGCGAAACGAAGCTCTCCGGGCCCGATCTCGCCAGCGAGGGGATGCCGATCGACGGGATCGGCCCCGAGGTGCCCGCGGTCGGCCATTTCGACGGCAAGCCGGTGGTGCTGGTGACGACGCCCGACGGCCCGAGAGCCGTCGGCGGAAGTTGCACCCATTACGGCGGCCCACTGGGTGACGGCTTCTGTGCCGATGGCCGTATCCGGTGCCCCTGGCACCACGCAGCCTTCGACATCGAGAGTGGCGAGGCCGTGGGCACGCCAGCCCTCAATCCGATCCCGGTCTACGACATCGAGGTGAGGGAGGGCAAGGTGTTCGTCACCGGTGTCAGGGAAGCGGCGTTCCAGCCACCCCCGCCGAAAGCCATACCGGAGTCGGTGGTCATCGTCGGTTCCGGCGCCGCCGGGTCGGCCGCCGCCGAGGAGCTGCGCCGCTACGGGTACACCGGCCCGATCACACTCATCGGCGTCGAGCCCCCGATCGACCGCCCCAACGTCTCCAAGGACTATCTGGCGGGCACGGCACCCAGGGAGTGGATGCCCCTGCGATCGGCCGGCTTCTACACCGATCACGGGATCGATCTCGTCGAGGGGCGACCCGTAGCGTCCATCGACAGGGGCGACCGGAAGGTCGTCTTCGAGGATGGTGGAGAGCTGTCATACGGTGCCCTGCTGCTCGCTACCGGTGCCGAGCCCCGAAAGTTGCCGGTGCCGGGAGGCGATCTGGCCCACGTCCATTACCTCCGCACGATGGCGGACAGCGAGGACATCATCTCCCGGCTCGACGGGGTGGAGCGGGTCGCCGTCGTGGGGGCGGGTTTCATCGGCCTGGAGGTGGCTGCCTCGCTGCGGCACCGGGGCATCGCCGTGACGGTCATTGCCCCCGAGGAGGTGCCACTGGCCATGATCATCGGTGAGGAGATGGGCCGGTTCGTCGCCGACCTGCACCGTGAGCACGGCGTCGAGTTCCGGTTGGGCCGGGGCGTGGAGAGCATTACCGAAGACGCCGTGGTGCTGGACGATGGCTCTTCCGTGCCCGCCGACCTCGTCGTCGTGGGCATCGGGGTGGTCCCCCGAGTCGGGCTCGCCGAGGAGGCGGGGCTGGACGTCGATCAGGGAGTGCTCGTCGACGACCGGCTGCGATCCAGCGACCCGAACATCTGGGCCGCAGGCGACATCGCCAGCTATCCCGGCCCGGACGGGGAGCGTGTCCGGGTGGAGCACTGGGTCCACGCCCAGCGTCAGGGTCAGCAGGCGGCCCGGAACATCCTCGGCCACGACGAGCCGTTCACCGATCCTCCGTTCTTCTGGAGTCAGCACTACGACGTCCCGATCAACGTGACCGGTCTCCTCGTCGGCTGGGACCGGGCGGAGGTGTCCGGTGACCCGGCCCGACGGGATGTGCTGGTCGCCTACCGCGCCAACGGCGTCATCCGGGCGGTGTCGTCGATCTATCGGGACCGGGAGAACCTCATCGCAGAGCACGCCCTGGCCACGGGGGATCAGCAGACGCTCGAAGGGCTCGTCGGCTAGGCAGCCGTCAGCTCGGGTCTGACCTCGGACTCCCACCAGTCGAAGAAGCCTTCCTGATCGGGTCCGATCTGGTGGAAGTAGACGTGGTCGACGCCGGAGTCGATGGCCTTCCGGTAGGACTCGACGATCCGCTCGGGATCCGGACCGCACGGGATCTTCTCGGCGACCATTTCGGGCGTGACCACCTCGACCGCCTGTTCGAAGTGCTGGGGTGTGCGGAGATCCTGTGCCAGCTGGCCGGGCAGTGCCGTGTTCGGCCAGACCCGATGTGCGATCTCCTCGGCCTCGTCCTCGGTCTCGGCCCAGCACACGTGCAATTGGGTGTAGACCGGCCCCTCCCCGCCGGCATTCCGATAGTGGTCGATCGACTCCTTGCCGGGTCCGGTGATCCATAGCCCGTCGCCGACGCGGGCGGCGACCTCGGCCGCCTTCTCGCCGAAAGCCGACACGATGATCGGGACCTCTCCGGGCGGCGGGTCGAAGACGGTGGCATCCTCCACCAGGTAGTACTCGCCCCGCCACGTGGTGCTCTCGCCCTCCCACATCCTGCGGATCAGGAACACCGCTTCCTCCAGCATGTCGAGTCGGATGTCGGCAGGGGGCCAACCGTCGCCGAGGATCTGCTCGTTGAGTGCCTCGCCGCTCCCGACACCCCAGAAGAAGCGGTCGGGTAGGAGGTTCGCCGTCGTCGCCGTGGCCTGGGCCAGGATCGCCGGATGGATGCGGATCGTGGGGCAGGTGACGCCCACGCCGACCTCGATCTCGTTGGTCACGGCCGAGATCGCACCGAGGACGGACCACACGAACGGAGAGTGGCCCTGTTCGGTGATCCAGGGATGGAAGTGGTCGGAGATGGAGACGAAGTCGAACCCGCGCTCCTCGGCCATGACGGCCAGTTCGACGAGTCTCGCGGGTTCGTGCTCCTCGGATGAGAGGGTGTAGCCGAGTCTGGTGTTCATGGGGGTACCTACCCCGCCCGGCGTCGCCCCCAATCGTTTCCGGTGACCGGTGGTGGGGTAGGGACGGGTCATGAGAAAACTGATCAGATCGGCGGTGTCGGGTGCAGCAGGTGCCACCGCCGCGTACTACTTCGATCCCGTGTCGGGCCGTGGCCGACGCACCAGGCTCCGCGATCAGGCTGCGGCACGGGTGCGGCGTGCGGGTCGCTCTGTCGGCAAGAAGGCCCGCTATCAGGTCGGCCGCGCCAAGGGTCTGCTGCATCAGGCGACCGACTTCCCCCGTAGCAAGGCTCCCGGCACCGAGACCGGGGAGACCGAGCAGGTGCTCGCCGGTTCGAACTCCCGCCCGGCCTGAATCGAGCGGCCTCAGCCGTCGGCTGAGACGAGACGACGGAGCGCCGACTCGGAGCGATTGAGCCAGCGGCCGTCACGGGATTGCCGCCACGCCTTCTCCAACCGTCCGTCGGAAGCGGCCTCTTCGATGATCGGATGCACGTACGAGGAGCGGCACACGGCCCGCGTGTTCCCGAGTCGCTCTGCGGCAACGTCGATCGCCGCGATCAGTTCGCACTCGCCGGTTGCCATGGCTTCGGTCACGGCTGCGCTGGCGCCCCACGTCCTGAAGTCCTTCGCCGTGAAACGGTTGCGTCCCAGACCGGCGATGTAGTCGTTGAGGTGTCCCGGTGTCAGTGACACCACCTGGTCGCCGCCCTGGAACGAGAAGAGGGTGTCGCCCGAAAGGTCCTGGCACCGGGTGACGAGCGTGGCGAGCCGGCGATCGTGGATCGTCAGGTTGTGCTCCGCGCCGCCCTTGCCGGTGAACTCGAACTCGACGCGGGAGCCCGATACCTCCACATGATCGGCCTCGAGTGTGGTCAGGCCGAACGATCCGTTCTCCGTGGCGTAGCGGCGGTTGCCGACCCGGATCAGTGTCTGGTCCAGCACGCGCACCGCGATCGCCGCCACCTTCCCCTGGTCGAGCTCGCGGCGACGCAGGTCGGCCTCGACCCTGCGGCGGAGTGATGGGAGGTGACGGGAGAAGGTCTTCATCCTGGAGAACTTGAGGTCACCTGCCGCCTCCGACCAGTCGGGGTGGTACAGGTATTGCTCGCGACCGGTGGCGAGGATGTGTGCCTTGCGGGACGGGGCGATCCAGACGTCGGTCCAGGCGGGTGGGATCACGAGGCTCCGGATCCAATCCCGGGTGGCGTCATCGACCTGCTCGCCGGCTGGGTCCAAATAGACGAAGCCATTCCCCCTGCGGACCCGCCGGAGGCCGGGCATGTCGTCGAAGACGTACTCCAGGCCCGCGCTCTCGGCGAGCTCCTCGAATCCGGTCAACTCAGGCTTGGGTGCAGGCCGGATGGCCGCACTGGCACTGCTCGGCGACGACCCCGGCGGTGGACATGTCCTCGCAATGGCGGCTGCAGTAGCCGCCGTCCTCGGTGAGGCAGTGGCAGGGTCCGTGTGGGCAGTTCATGTTCTTCTCCTCGGAGGTTGGTGTTCCCGGAATACCCCCGCGTGGCACACCCAAACCGTTTGCCCTCCCGTCCGTCACGGGTAGATCCCGCGTGAGGCTCCGGGGGAATCACCGGCCGACACGCTTCGCTAGGTTCGGTCTCATCTACCGGGCCAGGCATACGCTCGAGAAGGAGGGCGCACTATGGAGAACGGGATCACCGACGAGGCCCGCAAGGAGCTGGCAGAGGGGCTCGCCGAGTTGCTCGCCGACACCTACGGGCTCTATCTGAAGACGCACGGGTACCACTGGAACGTGGAGGGGCCGATGTTCCGGACCTTGCACCTCATGTTCGAGGAGCAGTACCAGGAGCTCGCCACCGCCGTCGACGACATCGCGGAGCGCATTCGCGCCCTCGGCCGATATGCCCCGGCGTCGTACACGGAGTTCGCCTCGCTGAGCGAGATCCCCGAGGCGAAGAGCGTCCCCGAGGCGATGGAGATGGTGAAGGATCTGGCCGACGGTCATGAGGCCCTGGTCGCACGTGCCCGGAAACTGGTCTCCGCCGCCGAGGAGGCCAACGACGTGGCGACGGCCGATCTGGTGACCGGTCGCATCGAGGTTCACGAGAAGACCGCCTGGATGCTGCGGTCCACGGCGGCTTAGACCCCCTACCCCCGGCTGCCTGGTCGGATTCGTCCCCCAAGCGCAGCATGGGGGACTAGGTACCGCCGGCGACTCGGCCCCCTACCCCCGCCTTCGGCGGCGGTACCTTCCCCCACTTCGTGGGGGACTGATCCTTGGTGGGGCTAGATACGTTCGAAGCGCGCCGTGAAGTGACGCAGTGCCGGCGGCTCCCAGGCGATCCGGTAGCCACGCAGGTCCTCAGCGTTTGACGCCACGTCGGCGGCCACCTCGATCACGTAGTCGATGTGGCTCTGGGTGTAGGTGCGACGTGGCACGGCGAGTCTGACCAGTTCCAAGGCGGCGGGCTGTTCGGTGCCATCCGGTCGCCGGCCGAACATGACCGACCCGATCTCGCAGGACCGGATGCCACCGGTCTCATAGAGCGCCACGGCGAGGGAGTGCCCCGGGTACTGCAGCGGCGGGATGTGGGGGAGCAGCGCCCGGGCGTCGATGTACACGGCGTGCCCGCCGACCGGTTTCACGATGGGGATGCCCGCGTCGCTCAACCCTTTACCGAGGTAGTCGGTTGACCGGATGCGGTACCTCAGATAATCGTGATCGACCACCTCGGAGAGACCGCGTGCGATGGCGTCGAGGTCGCGGCCCGCCAAACCACCGTACGTCGGGAAACCCTCGGTGAGGATCAGGATCTCGCGGCATCGGGCCGCGAGATCGTCGTCGTTCAGCGCCAGCCAGCCGCCGATGTTGGCGAGTCCGTCCTTCTTGGCGCTCATCGTCATGCCGTCGACGAGCGAGGCGAACTCACGGACGATGTCTGCCACGTCACGGTCGGACTGGCCGGGTTCGCGTTCTCTGACGAACCACGCGTTCTCGGCAAAGCGGCAGGCGTCTACGAACAGCAACTTCCCGAAGCGGTCACAGATCTCCCGGATGCCGCGCATGTTCTCGAGGGACACGGGCTGCCCGCCACCCGAGTTGTTGGTGATGGTCACGAACACCACCGGAATCCGGTCGCCCTGGTCGCGGAGCAGGGCCTCGAGACGCTCCAGGTCCATGTTCCCCTTGAACGGGTGATCGGCGGCGGGGTCCAGACCCTCGGGGATCACCAGGTCCACGGCCTCGGCGCCCGTGGCTTCCACGTTGGCGCGGGTCGTGTCGAAATGGGTGTTGGACGGGACGACCTTCCCGGCGCCGCCCAGGACGCTGAAGATGATCTTCTCCGCCGCCCGCCCCTGGTGGGTCGGGATGACGTGCTTCAGGGGCCAGAGCGACTTGACGGCTTCCTCGAACCTGAACCACGACGGGGAACCGGCGTACGACTCGTCGCCCCTCTGCATCCCGGCCCACTGCTCGCTGGACATCGCTCCCGTGCCCGAGTCGGTGAGCAGGTCGATCAGGACGTCCTCGCTCCTCAGCGAGAAGAGGTTGTACCAGGCGGCGTCGATGGCAGCCCTTCGCTCTGCCTCGGTGGTGATGCGCAGTGGCTCGACCGAGTGGATGCGGAACGGTTCGATAATCGTCTTCGGGACCATTCCCGCAGTATCCGTCAGGCGGCGAAGCGCCACACAGGGTCGAAAGACCCTGGCGTCCTGACGTCGCTCGTGACCCGACACGGCGCGGGCCGCGATCGATAGGCCACTGGAAGATGGGTCTCCCCATGCTGATCCTCTTCTGAGACACTGGCGCGTCTCTCCTTCGGCGACCGGCACCGGTGCCAATTAGCGATCACCCGCTGATCGGATAGCCCGGGCCGATCGGGACGCCAAGCAGGAACCAGCCCACGAACAGGGCTATCCAGGCGATCAAGATCACGACCACGAACGGCAGCATCAGGGCGATCACGGTCCCGATCCCCGCGTCCCGCTTGTACCGCTGGGCGATGGTGACGATGAAGGGCAGGTACACCATCAGCGGCGTCACAACGTTCATCGGCGAGTCGCCGACGCGGTAGGCGGCCAGGACGGTCTGTGGCGTCACGCCGAGCCGGTTGAAGATCGGGATGATGGCGCGTCGCGACCGGGGCTCGTCGGCGGACCCGGCGAACAAACGCACCCGTCGGAGGCGGGCCGGCACGGGTCGGGAAGTGGGGCGACCCATCAGTCGCACGGATTTCTACACGTCGCTCGGGGTACGACGCGTCGGACGGCCCCTCCCGCCGCCGTGAGGCTGCAGAATCGGCGGGGGAGGCGCCGTCCGTCGTGTGCTCAGCTGTGGGTGCGCGCCAGCTGAGCGAGGGCGAGAGCGGCGAGGAGCAGCCCGAAGTCGCGAAGCGCTATGTCCCAGTAGCCCCCGGCCAGGGCCAGGGTGACGATGATCAGTCCGAGCCACGCGGCAACGACGGGAGCGAAGATCCGCGGACGGAGCCACACCCCGATTCCGGCGACGATCTCGATCACGCCGACGATGCCCATCACGACGGCCCCGTCGATCCGCTCGGTGACGAAGCCCGGGAGATACTGGGTCCAATCCACCATCAGGTTGGCGAACTTGTCGAGACCGAAGAGGACCGGGGCGACCGTGAACCCGAGATGGAGGATCCGGTAGGCGGTCGTGGAGTCGGCCTGGACTGGTCGGGCGGTTGTCGTGGTCATGCTCCCTCCTTCTAAATATGACCACTATCGACTTTAGATCAGTCGGATTTGTATTGTCAAGACCCGTTTGTTTTAGAGAGCGGAAGGCTCAGGAGGCCTCGAGACGGAAGCGGAGACGGCATCCGGCACGTCTCGGATTGCGACGCTCCAGCGTCTCGACGACGACCCCGTGCTGCTCGGCGAGCCCCTGAGCCAGGCCGAGGTGGAGGGAGCAGACGGTGTCGGGGTCGGTCTCGGCTGCGGCCACGAAGGGGCAACGCTCCAACGAGAACTCCGCCCGGCCCTCGCCCCGGATGAGGACGGGTGCGAAGCCGCCCTTGGTCAACGCGTCCTCGAGCCGATCGACCGGGTCCTTCCCGTCGCCGGGATCGGTGCTCCGTCCGGCCCGGCGGCCGACCTCGACGGCCGGGTCACCGCTCCGGAGCATGTCCATGAGCATGAGGCTGAGACGCTGGTAGGCACCGCCGGTGCCCCAGTCGGTGATCGCATCAGGATGGGCCTGGAACAGCTGACGCGGCCGACCGGGGCCTTGCGGCGGTGCCTGGGTGCGGACCACGAGGCCCGCCCTCTCCAGCTTGGAGAGATGCTGGCGAATGGCGTTGTGGTTGAGGTCCAGCAACTCTGTCAGATGGCCGACGGAGACCGGCTCATCGGATTCGAGGATGAGCCGAAAGATCCGGTGCCGGGTGGGATCACCCAGGGCGCGGGCCTGCTGCTGGACGTCGGTGCTCACTGCCGTATGAAGATGACCCGCCAGTCATCCTCTCCGATCTGATCGCTGACGTACCGGAACCCCTGCTCGGCGAGCACGCCCTGGAGCGGGACGGGGTCGAACGTCGCATAGAGGACGAAGATCTCGTCGTCACCTACCTTGGACACGGCCTCCATGATCGCGGAGAACGGCTCGCCCCCGGATCTCAGGATGGGTCGGGCGTCGAAGACGTGGGCACGACTCGTGATCTCGACCACCCAGCGCTCGGGCCCCTGCTCCAGGTAGTTCCATCGGTAGTGATCGGGTCGTTCCGCCTCGAGCTGGTAGCGGAGCGGCAGCGGGTCGTGATCGTTGATCAGCTTGAGGGTCTCGCCTGCGCCGAGGCCGGCCAGCAGGTCGAAGATCTTGCTGTGACGCTCGCGGGGGATCATCTCCCTGACATCGAGATCGATGGTGGTCATCTCAGTCCTTTCGCCGGGTCGAAAGACCCTTTTGCCTTCTGATTTTTCTAGCATAGAGTAGAAAAAATGGATGGCAAGCCAATGATCCCGGGTGGCCCGACGGCCATGACCCCTCCGCCTTCGGTCCCGCTCGCGTATCTCGCCGCTGCCGCCATCGGTTTGTTCGGGTTCGGCTTTGTTGCGTGGTTTGCGGGCGACAAGCTGGTGACGGTGCCCAATCATCCGGCCGCGGTGTCGGCGGTTCACATGGGAGTGCTCGCGTTCCTCAGCGTCGCGGTGCTCGGTGCCCTCCACCAGTTCGGTCCGGTGGTGTCCAACAAGAGACTGCGCTCGGTGATGGCCGGCCGGTTCACGATGGTGGCGATGGTGGCGGCGGGCTGGCTCCTGCCCAACGGCTTCGCTCATGGCCCGGAGTGGATGATCCTGGCTGGTGGCGTGTCCGGCGCGGCCGCGGCCCTGGTCGCTGCATGGAACCTCTCCGGCCCGCTCTCGTCCCGGACCGGGGGAGTCCCCATCCTGGGTCTTCGCATCTCGGTGACCTATCTGGTCCTCACCGTCGCCTTCGGGGTCGTCTACGTCCTCAATCGCCAGGCCGCCTGGTTCCCGCTCCTCCCCAACCGGGTCCTCGCTCATGCCCATCTCGGGCTCCTCGGCTGGCTCGGCCTCACCTACGTTTCCGTGGCCGAGAAGCTGTGGCCGATGTTCCTCCTGGCGCACCGCCCCGGCGCGCGCTCGGGGAAGGTGGCCGTCGTCGCACTCGGATCCGGGACGCTTCCCCTCGCACTGGGGCTCCTCTTCTCCGTCGCATGGCTCGCGATGGTCGGTGGTGCCCTCGCACTGGTCGGTCTGGGCGCCCATCTCGTATCGCTGGCGTCGAGTGTCAAGCACCGACGTCGCCCCCTCGAGATGCTCCACGCCTATCTCGCCGCTTCGACCCTCTATCTGGTGATCGGGATCGGGTTCGGGGTCGCGGCCGGATTCGCAGACGTGGACACCGGAACACGGATGATCCTCGTGGGGGTCGAGGTGGGCGCCCTGATCGCCTGGTTGTCACTCGCCGTGGCCGGGCACGCTCACAAGATCGTCCCGTTCATCCAGTACACGATGCTCCGGTCGAGGGGCGTGGACCGCCACCCGTCGGGCCGGCCCCTCCTGTTCGGCGACCTGTACCGCAAGGCCCCCGCCCGGGCGACCCTCGTCCTCTTGACCGTCGGCTTCGGGCTCATCCTCGCCGGAATGCTCACCGGTTCGGTCCCCCTGGCGGCATTCGGTGGGGGATCGTTGGGGATCTCCGGGATCGTGATCGGGCTCAATCTCGCATTCGGGCCGCGGCTCGCCGCCGGCGGCCCCACACCCGAACCGGCAACTGCAGGGAGGCAAGCATGACGGAGATCACCGATCGCGTCTATGAGGCCCTGTCCGGGGTCTGGGATCCCGAACTGGCCGTCGACATCGTCAGCCTCGGCCTCGTCTACGACGTTCGCGTCGACGAGGACGACGGGATCGAGATCGACATGACCCTGACGACGCCGGGCTGTCCCGTGTCCGACGCCCTCCCCGCCGAGGCGCGGAGGGCCGTGGCCGAAGCGCTTCCGCAATGGCCGGTCCGGGTCGAGATCGTCTGGGATCCGCCATGGACCCCCGAGCGCATGAACGTCGACGCGGCGCGGTCGCTCGGCGTCGGGCGCAGACTTCGAATATGAGGAGGAACCATGTGTGAACACTGCGGCTGCCGGGAGAACCCCGAGATCGGGAGGCTCGGCGCGGAGCACGACGCCATCGCCGCCCTGGCCGACCAGCTGATGGCCGAGGTGGCTGCCGGGACCGAGACCGTGGGGGGCGCGGCGCGACGCCTGCGAGAGCTGTTGGTCCCGCACGTTCGCGGCGAGGAGTCGGGCGTGTTCCGGGTCGCCGACGAGATCGGGCTGCGTTACCAGTACGTCGAGGAGCTCGAAGAGGACCATCGGAAGTTCGACGGGGCGTTGACCGATCCGGAGCTTGCCCGGCGCGAGTTCGAAGCCCTGCTCGACGAGCTCCATCACCACATCGCCGTCGAGGAGTACGACCTCTTCCCGGTGGTGGCCAGGCACCTGTCGCCCGAGCTCAGCTCCCTCGAGCGACAGAGAGCAATGCTCTCTCCCTGATCCCTAGATTCGGGCCCATGACCCGACTCGAAGCCGTGCAGGGGGACGTCACCACGATCGAGGTCGACGCCATCGTCAACGCGGCCAACGCCCAACTCGCGGGAGGAGGCGGTGTAGACGGGGCCATCCACGCCGCCGGAGGCCCTTCCATCCTCGAGGAGTGCCGCAGGATCGTCGCCGAGCGCGGCCCGTTGCCCACGGGTCAGGCCGTGGTCACCGGCGCCGGAGACCTGCCGGCCCGTCATGTGATCCACACCGTGGGTCCGATCTGGGGTCAACACACCGAGGCGGAGGCGGTGGAGCTGCTGGCGAGCTGCTACCGGAGCTCGCTCGACCAGGCCATGGCGCACGGGTGCAGATCGGTGTCGTTCCCTGCCATCTCCACCGGCGTCTACGGGTTCCCCAAGGACCTCGCCGCAACCACGGCCGTGGCCGCGGTGCGGGAATGGGTGGAGGAGCATCCCGACGCACTCGATCGCATCCTCTTCGTCTGTTTCGGTGCGGACGATCTGGAGCGATACGAGAGAGAGCTGGCGTAGCCCCCGCCTTCGGCGGCGGTTTGGATTTCTCCCCCAGCTTTGCTGGGGGGAGTACCGGCGAAGCCGGGAAGGGGGTCCTACATCTAGTCGCGGACGATCCAGAAGAGACGCGCCGTTTCGGGCAGCAGGTTGCGCCAGCCCCTGATGGCGTCCTGGGTGACCAGCACCGCGTCGCCGCCGCGCAGGACCGGGGTCTCCTCGTTGAGCATGATCTGGACCACCCCGTTGCCCACCAGCACCAACTCCGCGCCCTTGTGGACGCTCCCGGGCTCCCCGTTCTCGCCGGGTCCCAGCACCACCAGATAGGCGCGCAGGCCGGCGTTGGGGTCGTCGAGGAGCGGGACCACGCCCCTGCGGGCCGGGATCCGGTCGCGGCGGGCGAGGACGTAGCCGGGATCGGGGTGATAGGTGAGGAGGTCGTCGATGGAGACGTTCATCGCCTGGGCCAGTGTGAGGAGGGTGTCCAGGCTGAGGCCCCGCCGGCCGGCCTCCGCCTGGGAGATGGCGCTCGGTGATACGCCGGCGAGCCTCCCCAACTCGGTCTGAGTGAGGTTCCGGGCCGTGCGGAGACGTCGCAGACCTTCGGCGAGACGGCTGGCGGCCCGGACCTCTTCGAGCTCCAACGCATCGTCGGTGACGGCCACCTCGAAGATCCGTCCCACCGCCGCGGGCCTGCTCTCGGCCTTGAGCACGCGGAGCCGCCCACCGGTGTGGTCGATGACGCATTGGGTCACCCGCTGGACGCCCTCGAGGATGGCGCCGCTGCCGCGCCGGGTTGCCCGCCAGTAGGCGATCGCCCCGAGGTCGAACAGCCGGGGGCAGGTTCGGGTGAAGAAGGCCAGCGCCGCCTCCGCTCCGAGACGGCGGACGAGGGTGTCGAGGTCGCGGATCACGACCCGTGCTCCGGGCTCGGCTCCCCGCCTGACGATCTCGCGCTCGGCGAGTTTCAGGTCGGCATGCGGCTTGCCGGGTCGGGCGTCGACCACTTCGGCCCCGATGGGGATCTCGAGATGGTCGGCCAGTTGCACGACGGTCGTGGCCCCGGTGGAGATGAGGGCGTTCTCCACGTGATCGTGGATGTCGTCCCGGTCCCCGATCCACACGACGTTGTCACCGGGGAGGAGGCCTCCGAGGAGACGATCGAGGCCCGGGTCACCGGTGCTGAGAAGATCCCCGGAGGTAGTGGTCATCTATTAGCGATGCTAATACCGGATCAGGTTGCGTTGCAGCGTGGAGTTATATGCACCAAAGAGCGTTCCGCTCACTGGAGGTTCCTCATGACCGCACCCCAACGCACCGTTGGCGATGTCATACCCGCCGAGCTACTCGCGCGTTTGCGTGAGGAGTTGGAGGCGGCGCGTGACGCACGCCAGACCCAGCTCGATGAAGCACCCGAACAGGACGATGTCTCCTACGCCTTCCGCGAGATCAACGAGAAGGCCCTGGAGGAGATCGATGCCGCCCTCGAGCGGATGGACGCCGGGGTCTACGGCATCTGTGAGCGCTGCCAATCCGTGATCCAGACCGCCCGTCTCGAAGCGGTCCCGCAGACACGCTTCTGCGTCTCCTGCGCCTCGAAGTGATGACGACCCACCGACCCGCGAGATAGCAGGAGAGCGGCGGGATGGTTCGGGAACGCCTCGTCGTGGTGGTCCCCGGGCCGAACACGCTCCGATGGGTCGGTCGGGAGCTCTCTTTCCATCCCACCCTGGTCGCGGTCGATCGCGATGGTCGGCCGCGCTTCTTCGGCGAACAGGTGCTGTCGTCGGTCGCCGGCCAATGGGACGACTTCGAGCTGGTCAGCCCGTTCTCCGCTATGGAGCTGTCCTCGGTGGAGCTGACTCTGTCGTACATGACCTGGCTGGTCACCCATGCGCCCCATGCGGGTCGCCGGGCGACGACCGCTCTCGTCGTCCCGACCAGCTCCCAGTACGAGTGGAGATCGATCGGAGACCGTCTCCCGGGGGAGACCGCCATCCTGCTCAGACCCATAACCGTCGCCACGGGTCTCGGCCTCGACGTCGACTCGGCGACGCCGAACCTGGTCGTCGATGTGCGGTCCGACGGCTCGGAGGTGTCCGTGGTGTGCGAGAGTGAGGTGCTGGCGGCCAGGGACACCCCGGACACAGACCCCGAGGCGATCGCCGAAACCGCCGATGCCATGCTCAGGGATCTCGACCCCGACGTGGAGTACGACGCCCGGCGCCGGGGAGCCCACGCCATCGGCATCAACCCCGAGAGCGCCGATCGGCTCGCCCACCTGCTCGAGATCACGGTCCGTGTCGCGTCCCGGCCCGAGCGGGTCCTCGCCGGCGGCGTGCTCACCGACCGCAAGCTCATCGAGGCCTACTTCGGGGCGAGCCGCCCCAAGCTGGGGCGGCTCTTCCACCGCACCCATCGCCCGCTGGGCGCGGGTTAGTCAGGAGCGGTTCGGGACCACGACCGCGCGGCCGCGGATCTTGCCTTCCTTGAGATCCCGGTACGCCTGCAGTGCCTCGTCCAGCGCGTACTCGGTCACCTCGGTGGCAATCTCACCCCGGGCGCCCAACGCCAGCACTTCTGCCAGTTCCGGGCGGGTGCCCCAGTACGTGGTTTGGGTGCTCACTTCGTAGGGGATGCTGAAGAACGAGAACTCGAAGCTGCCGCCGCCGATTCCGACGATCGTGAGGTCGCCCATCTGACGGGCCACTGCGGCTCCGAGGGCGATGGTCGGGTCGGCCCCGACGAAGTCGAGGACGACGTCCACGCCGCGTCCGCCGGTGAGCTTCCTGATGTCCTCGGCGGTTCCGTCGCCGGGCTGGAAGACTTGCGTCGCACCGTGCTCTGTCGCCAGGTCGAGCGCCTCCTGGCGCATGTCGACGGCGATGATCGAGGCGGAACTGGTGGCGGCCAGGATCTGGACACCGAGGTGTCCGAGGCCGCCGACCCCGATGACGAGGGCGTACGACTCGGGTGTCAGCTTGTGGAGCGATCTCTTTATGGCGTGATACGGCGTGAGGCCCGCGTCCGTGAGAGCCGCCGCCTGGGCCGGCTCGAGCCCGTCGGGCAGGGGCAGGAGGAAGCGCGAATCCGGGATGAGCATGTACTCGGCCATGCCGCCGTCGAGACCGAGCCCACCACCGCCACCAGGCACGGGGGCTTCCGCGAGGTTCTCGCAGTAGGTCTCGATGCCGAGCCGGCAACGGGCACATGTGCCGCACCCCCAGGGCCCGTAGACGGCGACGGGCTGCCCGATCTCGAGTCCTCTCACGCCCTCTCCGAGCTCATGGACCCACCCGGCGTTCTCGTGCCCGAGGGTGAACGGCGGATCCCAGGGCATCATCCCCGGCTCGAACTCGTCCATGAGATGGATGTCGGAGTGGCAAGCACCGGCGCCTCCAACTCTGATCACCACCTCGCCCGGCCCGGGCTGCGGCTGATCGATCTCTTCGAGCTCCGGCTCGGACTTCCACGCATTGAGACGAAGCGCCTTCATTTCGCATCCTTTCTGCGGTCTCGAGACCGAGTCAATCGCCAGGCCGACGGCCGTTGGTAGGGTCGAACGACCCGGGGTAACAGGACCAGGTCATGACGAACGACGCTTACCCCGAGGGCGGGGAACCAAACCGGAGCACGGGCCACCACCACGGTGACCACGAGGGCCATGGCTCTCACGAGGGCCATGGCTCCCACGACGGCCACAACGGTCACGGCGACCACTCCCACCATGCGACTGCGTTCCGGGATCGCTTCTGGGTCTCGCTGATCCTCAGCCTCCCCGTGATCTTCTACTCGGAGATGGTCCAGGACTGGTTCGGCTACACCGCACCGTCGTTCCCCGGATCGGAGTGGGTGGCGCCAGTCCTGGGGACCGTCGTGTTCGCCTACGGTGGGGCACCGTTCCTCACAGGAGCTATCGCCGAGATCAGGTCCCGCCGGCCCGGGATGATGCTGCTCATCGCGATGGCGATAACCGTCGCCTTCGCGGCATCGGTCGCCACGACCTTCGACCGCTTCCATCTCGACTTCTGGTGGGAGTTGGCGGCCCTGATCACCGTGATGCTCTTCGGTCACTGGATGGAGATGCGGGCGGTCGACCAGGCGCAGAGCGCTCTCACCGCCCTTGCCGACTTGTTGCCGGACGAGGCCGAACGGTTGGTGGACGGCGAGGCGGAGAGTGTTCCGATCAGCTCGCTGGTGCCAGGGGATCTCGTGCTGGTCCGCCCGGGCGGGAGGGTGCCGGCGGACGGGATCATCGTCGAGGGCGCTGCCGCCATGGACGAGTCCATGATCACCGGCGAGGCGACCCCGGTCCCGAGGGAGGCAGGAGAGCCGGTCGTGGCGGGGACGGTGGCGACCGACAGTGCGATCCGGGTGCAGATCACCGCGGTTGGGGAGGACACCGCTCTGGCCGGGATCCAGCGTCTCGTCAGTGAGGCCCAGCAGTCGCGGTCCCGGGCCCAGGTGCTCGCCGACCGGGCAGCCGCCCTCCTCTTCTACGTGGCGGCGGGCGCTGCCCTGATCACAGCTGTCGTGTGGTCCGTCGCCGGGCAGGCCGACGAGGCGGTGACCCGCACGGTTTCGGTGCTGGTTATCGCTTGCCCCCACGCCCTCGGGTTGGCCATACCCCTGGTCATCTCGATCGGGACCGGGATGGCAGCCCGCAACGGCATCCTCGTCAAAGATCGGCTCGCCCTGGAGGAGATGCGTCAGGTCGACGTGGTGTTGTTCGACAAGACGGGGACCCTCACCCTCGGCCGACACACCGTGCGCGGGATCATCCCCCTCGACGGCAACGAGGATCGCTTGCTCGCCGTCGCGGCCGCGGTGGAGTCCGACTCGGAGCACCCGCTGGCACGCGCCATCGTCGCGGAGGCGGCGAAGCGGGGCAGTGTGGCCGAGGCGACGGCGTTCCGGGCCATGAGCGGGCGGGGTGTGGAGGCCATGGTCGAGGGCGTGGTCACCGCGGTCGGGGGCCCGGCACTACTTCGGGAGCGGGGCATCGACGTGCCTGCCGGGATGGAGGAGCGCACCACCCCATGGAGGGCGCGGGGAGCAGCGATCCTCTACGTGGTCGAGGATGGTCGGGTCACCGGAGCCATCGCCACCGAAGACGAGGTCCGGCCCGAGTCACGTCAGGCGGTGGCGGAGCTGCACCTGATGGGTCTCAGCGTCGGGATGATCACGGGTGACGCGTCCCAGGTCGCCCACGCGGTCGCCGCCGAGCTCGGAATCGACCACGTCCTCGCCGAGGTCCTGCCCGAGCACAAGCACGCACGCATCGCCGAGCTCCAGGCCACCGGTCACAAGGTCGCCATGGTCGGTGACGGGGTCAACGACGCTCCGGCCCTCGCCCAGGCGGATGTGGGGATTGCCATCGGCGCGGGCACCGACGTGGCCATCGAGACCGCCGGCGTCGTGCTCGCATCCGACGACCCGCGGGGCGTGGTCGGGGTGAGGAAGCTGTCGGAGGCCGGTTATCGGAAGATGGTCCAGAACCTCGCCTGGGCCGCCGGGTACAACGTGCTCGCCATTCCCCTAGCCGCCGGCGCACTGGCCTGGGCGGGGATCAGTCTCGCCCCGGCCGCCTCGGCGATCCTGATGAGCGCGTCGACGGTGATCGTGGCGCTCAACGCCCAGTTGTTGCGTCGGGTCCGGCTGTCGCCGGTCAGTTCCGGATGAGGGTGAGCAGCATCAGGCTGGGCTCGGTGGCCACCAGGGCGTGGTCCTCGCCGGGAGCCATGTAGAGCCAGCTATTCGGGACGAGGTCGTGGTCCTCACCGCTCGCCCGGAACCTGATCCGGCCGCTCACTACCTGGACGATCGCTCCCGAGCTCGATCGGTGCTCGGTGAGCTCCTGGCCCTCGTCGAAGGCGAACAGCACCAGGCGGATGCGGTCGTCCTGATGGAGGACCCGGCTCAGGGTCCCGTTTTGCGGGACGGAGACCTCTGCTTCGAGGTCGGGGATGACAAAGGCCAATGGGACTCCCTTCTGTCCAGCGCACCGTACCCCGCGTGTCGCCGCCCTCCGGAGGGTCGAAAGGCCCTACCTGCCGGTTTGACCGGGGCGACCCGGAAGGAGTACGAAGGGCCCGTGAACTGGTGGACCGTCGTCAGATTCCTCCATCTCCTCGGCGCCGTGATCTGGGTCGGAGGCCAGCTGACACTGGCGCTGGTGGTCCGTCAGGCCCTGGAGCGATCGGTCGAGGACGCGGAGAGGCGACGCGAGGTGTTCGTGGCCGCCGGTGAGCGGTTCGGCCGAATCGGACTCATCGTGATCATGCCGCTGCTCCTGGGATCGGGTCTGGCCCTCGCCTATCACCGCGGGGTGGAGCTCTCGGTGCTGTCCATGCCCGGCTACGGCACGACTCTGGCGGTGAAGGTCGTCCTGGCCTTCGTCTCCTTCGCCCTGGCCGGGGTTCACGGCTTCGTGGCTGCCCGGGCGTCGCGGTCGATGTCCCGGGTCCTGGGGATCATCGGCGCCGGGGTCTCACTTGCGGTCGTGTTCCTCGCTGCCTCACTGGTTCTCTGAGCGAGCGTTTAGAGTCGCACGCCGTGATTCTCTCCAGACGCATCTACATCGTGCTCGCCTGGGCACTGTTCGCAGCCGTGATGATCCAGATCTTCCTCGCCGGTCTCGGCACCTTCACCGACCCCTCGTACTGGTCACAGCACACCACTTTCGTGCACTTCTTCGAGTTGATCCCCGCGATCCTCTTCGGTCTCTCCTTCCCGGCCCGTCTCACCGGGCTGCCCCGGTGGCTCCCCCTGATCGCCTTCCTGCTCATCGGGTTCCAGTACGGGACCGCGGCGGCGCGGCCGGAGCTCGTCGCGGCCCTGCACACCGTGAACGCCGTGATCATCGCCGGCGCGGCGTTCCATCTCGCCCGCTCGGTCCGGGCCGCCGAGGCCTGACCCGACAGGGCTTCCCACGGTGGGGGCCATAGCTCCGCGTATCGTGCGGGCATGGACTGGATCACCAACCCGGATATCTGGGTAGCCCTCCTCACCCTGACCAGCCTCGAGATCGTCCTGGGGATCGACAACCTCGTCTTCATCTCGATCCTCGCCGGCCGGCTCCCGGCCGATCAGCAGCCGCGGGCCCGGACAGTGGGCCTCGCCCTCGCCATGGGGATGCGGATCGCACTGCTGCTGGCCATCAACTGGGTGATCGGCCTGACCAGCCCCCTCTTCGGGGTGTTCGGGAACCAGATCTCCGGTCGTGACCTGATCCTGATCCTCGGCGGCCTCTTCCTGATCGGCAAGGCGACCTTCGAGATCCACGAGAAGCTGGAAGGGGACGACCCGGAGAACGGTCATGCTGCCGGCGTCGCCACCTTCGGCGCGGTGGTAACCCAGATCGTCCTCATCGACGCCGTCTTCAGCCTCGACTCGGTGATCACCGCCGTCGGCATGTCCGACGTGCTCGGCGTGATGATCGCCGCCGTCGTGATCTCGATCGGCGTCATGCTCCTCTCCGCGGGGAAGATCAGCGACTTCGTCAACCGTCATCCCACGGTCAAGATGCTCGCCCTGGCCTTCCTGCTCCTGATCGGCACCTCCCTGGTGGCCGAGGGCTGGGAGCTGCACATCCCCAAGGGCTACATCTACTTCGCCATGGGCTTCTCGGTGCTCGTCGAGGCGCTCAACCTCCGGGCGAAGCGCGCCCGCGAGAAGCCGGAGCCGGTGCGTCTCCGCCCGACCTATGTCAAAGCTGCGGAGGCGGCGGGTGCGGTCGGGACGTTTCAGCGGCCTCCCAAGGAGATCTGATCCGGCTTCGGTCCGGCATGCCTAGGCTCCGCCGGGAGCGACAAGGAGGATCGATTGGCGGGCAGTGTCGAAGCGTGGGTAGAGGCCTACCGGCAGGCTTGGGAGAGCCGTGACCCGGATGCGGCAGCCGCTCTGTTCACGGAGGACGCCACCTATCGGGACCGGATCTTCGACGAGCCCCACCGTGGGCCTGACGGTGTGGCCGCGTACTGGGCGAACGTGACCCGGCCCCAGAGCGAGGTCCAGGTCCGGATGGGCAAGCCCTTCGTCGACGGCAAGCGCGTGGCCGTCGAGTTCTGGACCAACTTCGAGGTGGATGGGGAGGACGCCACCCTCCCCGGCTGCCTGCTCCTCGATTTCGACGACGACTGGAAGTGCACCCGTCTCCGTGAGTACTGGCTCTTCGAGCCCGGGCGTCACGAGCCACCGGCCGAGTGGGGGACCTGACCCGGGGTCAGACCTCTTCGAGCGCGGCGAGGATCTCCTCGAGCGCCTGCTTGACGTCGGCGAAGTACATCAGGGTGTTCTCCTTGTAGAACAGGGGGTTGTCGATCCCGGCGAACCCGGGGGACAGGCTCCGCTTGATGACGATCGCCTTCTTGGCGTGATCGGCGTTGAAGATCGGCATCCCGTAGATCGGCGAGCCAGGGTCGTCCCGCGCCGACGGGTTGACCACGTCGTTGGCGCCCAGGATCAACACGGCGTCGGTCTGGGGCATCTGCGGGTCGGCCTGCTCCAGGTCGAGGAGCTTCTCGTAGGGCACGTCCGCCTCGGCGAGGAGCACGTTCATGTGCCCGGGCATGCGTCCGGCCACCGGGTGGATGGCGTAGTTGACGGTCGCACCCCGCGCCTCGAGTGCGTTGGCGAGGTCGCGCACGGCGTGCTGCGCCTGGGCGACCGCCAGGCCGTACCCGGGGACGAACAGTATCCGGTCGGCGTAGGCCAGGGTGATGGCCACGTCGACGGCGTCTGCGGTGTTCACCGGCTTCTGCTCGCCGGAGTCGGCGGTCGCGGTGACCGCACCGAACCCGGAGAACAGGACGTTGCCCAGTGAGCGGTTCATCGCCTCGGTCATCTGGATGGTGAGGATGAAGCCTGCCGAGCCGACCAGGGCACCACCGATGATGAGGGCGTGGTTGGAGACCACGAACCCCGCCGCGGCGGCCGCCAGCCCGCTGAAGGCGTTGAGCAGCGAGATCACGACCGGCATGTCGGCGCCGCCGATCGGGATCACGGCCAGGATGCCCAGGAGCAGAGCCAGGCTACCCATGGCCCAGTAGGCACCCGTCGACCCGTCGGCCACGACCCACACCGCGAGCCCGAAGATGGCGAGGGCCACGATGGCGTTGAACGCCCGCTGGCCGGGAAAGAGGATCGGTCGGCCCGGCATGATCCCCTGGAGCTTGGCGAAGGCGATGAGGCTGCCCGTGAAGGCGAGGGCACCGACCAGCGTGGAGAGGACGATGTTGACGCCGTCGTCGACGGTGACGGCCTCGAGACGCGTCGAGGTGACGACCTCCGCTGCCACCAGCGCCGACGCCAGACCACCCAGGCCGTTCAGGGCCGACACCAGTTGAGGCATGGAGGTCATCTGGATCCTCAGTGCGACGACCACGCCGATCACCGAGCCGACCACCAGACCGGCGATCACGATCGCCCAGTTGAGGATCCCCGTGTCGACGAGGGCGGCGACGATCGCGCCCAGCACGCCGGCTGCGGCGATCCGGTTGCCGGAGCGGGCGGTGCGGGGATGACCGAGCTTCTTGAGACCTACGATCATCGCCGAGGCGCAGGCGAGGTAGAAGAGGTGGATCACTTCTCACCGTCCCTCGGCCTGCGGAACATCTCGAGCATCCGGTCGGTGACCACGAAACCGCCCACCACGTTGATGGTGGCGGCCACCAGGGCCAGGAAGCCGAGGACCTGGGCAGCCGTCGTGGCCCCGAGCCCGGCCGCTGCGATCGCTCCCAGCACGGTGATCCCGGAGATGGCGTTGGTCCCCGACATCAGGGGGGTGTGAAGGGTCCGGGGGACTTTGGAGATCACCTCGAAGCCGACGAACGATGCCAGCACGAAGACGGTGATCCCGACCAGAAGATCGCTCATTCCTCTTCCTCCTCGAGGCCGTGGAGCCGTCTCACCACGGGATGCGTGATGCGGCCGGCGTGGCTGACGCAGGTCTCGGAGACGATCGGGTCGTCGAAGTCGAGGGTGAGCTCGCCCTCCTCGCCCGCGATCCGCTGGATGAAGTTGGCGAGGTTGCGGGCGTACATGCTGCTGGCGTCGATCGGCACCCGTGATGCGAGATCGAGCGGGCCGAGGATGGTGACGCCCTTGTGCTCCACGGTCTCTCCGGGCCGGGTCAGCTCACAGTTGCCCCCACCAGGAGCAGCGACGTCGACGATGACCGATCCGGGTCGCATCGCCTCCACCATCTCCCGGGAGATGAGCAGGGGTGCCGCCTGGCCGGGCACCTGTGCGGTGGTGATGACGACGTCCGAGTCGGCGACATGCGGGGCGAGGGCATCCATCTGGCGGCGCTGGGTGTCGTCGCTGACTCCCTTCGCATAGCCGCCAGCAGTGGCAGCAGACTCGTCCACCGGCGCATCCACGGCGCGGGCGCCCAGACTCTCGATCTGCTCCTTGACCGCGGGCCGGATGTCGTATCCGGACACGACGGCACCGAGACGGCGGGCCGTGGCGATCGCGTGGAGACCGGCGACACCCGCGCCCAGGACCAGCAGCTTGACCGGCGGAATGGTCCCGGCGGCGGTGGTGAGCATCGGGAAGATGCGCGGCGAGGCGTGGGCGGCGGCGAGCACCGCGGCGTAACCGGCGGCGGTCGCTTGTGACGAGAGGGCGTCCATGCTCTGGGCGAGGGTGGTCCTCGGGATGGCCTCGACGGCGAAAGCGGTGATGCGGCGGGCAGTGACGGCGTCCATCAGTTCCCTGGAGCCGAACGGGTCGATGAAGCCGAGGAGGGCGGCTCCGTGCGGGATGCGGCCGATCAACTCCAGCGACGGGGGCCCGACGACCAGCACCAGGTCGGCGCCCTCGGCGAACGGGTCGGGCGTGACCGTGGCCCCTGCCTCCCGGTAGCGGTCGTCGGACAGACCGGCGCGCGCTCCGGCGCCGGTCTCGACGACGACGCGGTGACGCTGCTCGGTGAGTCTGGTGACGACGGCCGGGGTCAGGGCCACCCTCCGCTCGGGGGCGGTCTCGGCCGGTACGACGATCAACATCGCC
>JAGFIR010000181.1 GCA_024103415.1 Acidimicrobiales bacterium | reverse complement strand
CCGTTCACCGTGAGCTGGGTGGTCCCATCGGTCCGCTCGGTGGTGCCGAACTCGAATGCAGACGCGTCGAGACCGGCGGCGGTCGTGTCACCGGGTACCGCGGGCCAGTTCTGGGCACAGGAGTCGTAGCACTGGCTCTCGCCGCCGTTGTCCACCGTGAACACGTAGAGGGTCATCCCTTCGGCGTCGACCAGGATCTGGCCGAGAGAGCTGTCGGCCAGGTGCACGCCTTCCCCCATCTCCTCACCGCCCGCCCCGGTGGAGGACGTCGCGCCAGGCCCGGTGGTCGTCGTCCCGGCCGGGCCGGCGGTCGTGGTGACGGCCGCGGCGGTCGTCGTGGTCGCACCGCCGCCGTCGCCGCAGGCGGCGACGAGCACCGTCACGGCAACCAGGGTCGTCAAGCGTCTCATCGGGGCTCCTTCCCGTCGCATCACCCCTCCAGTACGGAGACCTACCCCCACCCGGTTCGGTGCCCTGCCACAATTCAGCCGTGGATCGTGAGACTCTGGAGCGCTTCCGCGCCGGGGACGAGACCGCGTTCAAGGCCGTCTATCAGCGGTACGGGGGCGCCGTGTACACGGTCGCGCTCAGCATCCTCGGTGACCGGGGGTTGGCGGCCGATGCCACCCAGATCACGTTCGTGAAGGCGTGGCGGGCCGCATCCACCTACGACCCGGAGCGGGAGATCGCTCCCTGGATCTATGCGATCGCCCGCCGGACCGCCATCGACATCTACCGCAAGCAGAAGCCGACCGCCGAGCTGACCGAGATCGACGACGCCACGGCGGGTCCCGGTCTCGAGGACGTCTGGGAGGCGTTCGAGGTCCGGATGGCGCTCGACTCGATCAGCGACGACGAGCGGGAGGTGATCCGTCTCAGCCACTTCGAGGGCCTCAGTCACCCCGAGATCGCCGAGCGGCTGGGCATCCCCGTGGGCACCGTGAAGTCGCGCTCCCATCGCGCCCACAAGCACCTGCTCGAGTTGCTGGAGCACCTGCTGGAGACCTGATGATGGAGAACCGCCGGATGGACCGAGCCGTAGTGGAGATGAACCGATGAGCACCGACGACCGAAGCTCCTATCTGGAGACCGGCGCGGGCGACGGGATCGAGGGCGCCGACCGCATCGACCGGATCAGGACGGTCCTCGGGCGGGAGGAAACCTGGGCGGAGCCGCCCGCGGACCTGCTCGAGGACATCCTCCGGGAGACCGGCAGGAACGTCACCCCCCTCCCCACCCGGTCGCCACGCCGCTCCCACCCCGGCATGAGAGTGGCCGCGATCCTCGCGCTGGTCCTGGTCGGCCTGATCCTGATCCTGGGGAACGGAGAGGTGGAGGAAGAGGGAACGATGGTCGCCATGGAGGGGACGGTCCTCGCCCCGGCGGCGCGGGGCCAGGCGATGGTCCGGGAGACACCTTCGGGCTGGTACATCCGTCTCGAGGTCCGCGGCCTCCCGCCCGCCCCCGAGGGCTCCTACTACGAAGGCTGGCTTTGGCGTGAGGGCGAAGGGGTGAGCATCGGCACCTTCCACATGCGCAGCACCGAGCCGGTGGCGCTGTGGGCCGGCGTCTCACCGTCCGACTACCCGGTGGTCCACATCACCCTCCAGGACGAAGGCGAAGGCCCGGCACCATCCGACAGGTTGATGATGTCCGGCACCATGCCCGACGGCTGAGCGCGCCCGCTAGTTTCCCCGCCATGTGCTACTCGCCAGACGCCAACCCGCCCGTCCCGGTGATCGAGGGCGGATCCTCCCGGCAGGAAGACCTGGTGCTCGAGGCCCGCGACGGCAACCAGTTCGCGGCCTACTCGGCGTATGCGGCGGAGCCGAAGGGCCCGGGTGTGGTGATCCTTCCCGACATCAGGGGCCTTCACAACTTCTACGCCGAGCTTGCAGTGCGCTTCGCCGAGCACGGGTACGACGCCGTGGCCATCGACTACTTCGGGCGCACGGCCGGCGTCGGCCGTCGTGACGAGAGCTTCGACTGGAAGGAGCACGTGCCGCAGGTCACCGTCGACCACGTCGCCGCCGACGCCGCGGCAGCGATCGACGTCCTGCGCGCCGACGACCCCACCCGCCCGGTCTTCGCGCTCGGCTTCTGTTTCGGTGGATCCAACGCCTGGCACATGGCCGCCCAGGACCTGGGGCTCGCCGGCGTGGTCGGCTTCTATGGCAACCCGCAGCGACCGCCGGTCGGGCCGATCGAGGTCGTGGACCGGATGCGCGGACCGGTGCTCTGCCTGCAGGCCGGTGACGACCCCGGCATCCCTCTCGATGTCGTGGATGCCTTCCGCGAGGCCCTGCAGCGGGAGGGTGTGGAACACGAGATCGTCGTGTACGAGGGCGCCCCGCACTCGTTCTTCGACCGCCAGCAGGAGAAGTTCGCCGAGGAGTCCGCCGACGCCTGGCGCCGGGTCATGGAGTTCTTCGAGCGCAACGCCTGACCCCCGGCCGGAGCCGGGGGTCAGTGGCTCGGCGTCTCAGACGTCGTAGTAGAGGTGGAACTCGTACGGGTGGGGACGGAGCCTCACCGCGTCGACCTCGTGCGACCGCTTGTAGTCGATCCAGGCGTCGATCAGCTCCTGGGTGAAGACACCACCCTGGAGCAGGAACTCGTGGTCCGCCTCGAGGGCGTCGAGCGCCGCGTCGAGGCTGCCGGGCACGGTCGGCAGATTGGCGAGCTCCGACGGCGGCAGGTCGTAGATGTCCTTGTCCACCGGCTCGTGCGGCTCGATCCGTCGCGCGATCCCGTCGAGACCCGCCATCAGCATGGCCGCGAACGACAGATACGGGTTGCACGCCGGGTCGGGGCACCGGAACTCGAGGCGCTTCGCCGCGGGGCTCTGCGAGTACTGCGGGATCCGGATCGCCGCCGAGCGGTTCCGGCTCGAGTACACGAGGTTGACCGGCGCCTCGTATCCCGGGACGAGGCGGTGATAGGAGTTCGTCGTCGGCGCGGCGAACGCCAGGACCGCCGGGGCGTGCTCGAGCAGGCCGCCGATGTACCAACGGGCCAGGTCTGACAGGCCGGCGTAGCCGCTCTCGTCGTAGAACAACGGTTCACCGCCCCGCCAGAGCGACTGGTGGGTATGCATGCCGGAGCCGTTGTCCTCGAAGATCGGCTTGGGCATGAACGTCACCGACTTGCCCATCTCCCAGGCGGTGTTCTTGACGATGTACTTGTAGAGGGTGACCTTGTCGGCGGCGCGGAGCAGCGTGTCGTACCGCATGTCGATCTCGGCCTGGCCGGCGGTGCCGACCTCGTGGTGCTGGACCTCGATCTCGATCCCGGCCGCCTCGAGGTTGTGCACCATCTCCGAGCGGAGGTCCTGGAAGTGGTCGGTCGGGGGCACCGGAAAGTAGCCCTCCTTGTAACGGGGCTTGTACCCGAGGTTGCCGCCGTCCTCGGCCTTGCCCGAGTTCCAGGCGCCCTCCACCGAGTCGAGGTAGAAGAAGCCGGAGTACTGGTTCTGGCCGAAGCGGACGTCGTCGAAGATGTAGAACTCCGCCTCCGGGCCCCAGTACGAGGTGTCGGCCACGCCGGTGCTGAGGAGATAGTCCTCGGCCTTCTTGGCCACGTAGCGCGGGTCCTTCTCGTAGGGGGCGTGCGTGAGCGGGTCGTGGACGAAGCAGTACAGGATCAGGGTCTTCCGGGTCCGGAAGATGTCCTCGACGGCAGTCGTCGGGTCCGGGACCAGGATCATGTCCGACTCCTGGATCGACTGGAAGCCGCGGATGGAGGATCCGTCGAATCCGAAGCCGTCCTCGAAGGACGACTCGGTGAGCTGGGAGGCGGGGACGGTGAAGTGCTGCACCTGGCCGGGCAGGTCGCAGAAGCGAAGGTCGATGAACTCGTACCCCTCGGACTTCACCAGGGATAGGACGTCGGCGGCGGTCTCGGTCACGTTTGTTGCCCCTTTCGGTTCAGGTTGACGGGCTTGTTGTATCCGGGGTCGATTGCTCGTCCGTTGCAGAAGTGTGAACGCTGTGTTTCCTGGTCCGGGGCGGCCGGTCGGCCGACTAGCGTCACGGCACGTCATGCCAGCCACGATCGTCCTCGGCGCCCAATGGGGCGATGAGGGCAAGGGACGAGTCGTCGACTACTTCGCAGCAGGGGCCGACTACGTGGTCCGCTACCAGGGCGGCAACAACGCCGGTCACACGATCATCGTCGGCGACCAGCACCTGGCGCTCTCGTTGATCCCGTCGGGAATCCACTACCCGGACTGCATCCCGGTGATCGCGTCGGGCACGGTCATCGACCCCAAGGTCCTCATCGACGAGATGGACAAGGTGGCCTCCCAGGGCCTCGATCCCTCCCGGGTCCGGCTGTCGGCCAACGCCCATCTGATCATGCCCTATCACCGCAAGCTGGACGCGGTGATGGAGCGGTACCTGGGTCGCAACCAGATCGGCACCACCAAGCGCGGGATCGGCCCGGCGTACACCGACAAGTACGCCCGGTCCGGCATCCGTGTCCAGGACCTGTTCGACCCGAAGATCTTCAGGGAGAAGGTCGAGGTCGCCCTCGAGGAGAAGAACAAGCTCCTCCCCAGGGTGTACAACACCCTCCCCATCGACGTCGAGGAGATCGTCGAGGAGTACCTGGAGTACGCCGGGCGTCTTCGCCCCCACGTCACCGACACCTCGCTGCTGCTGTGGAAGGCAATCCGGGACGGCGAGACGGTCCTGTTCGAGGGAGCGCAGGGGACGCTGCTCGACATCGACCACGGCACCTATCCGTTCGTCACGTCGTCGAACCCCACCGCAGGCGGTGCAGTCGTCGGCTCCGGAATCGGCCCCCGGGACATCGACCAGGTGGTCGGCGTCGCCAAGGCCTACATCTCCCGGGTGGGGACCGGCCCCTTCCCCACCGAGCTCCACGATGCAGATGGCGACCGGATGATCGAGCTCGGTGGCGAGTACGGCACCGTGACCGGTCGACGGCGCCGGTGCGGCTGGCTCGATCTCGTGGCGCTGCGCTATGCGGCCCGGGTCAACGGTCTGAGCCACATCTTCATGACCAAGCTCGACATCCTCTCCGCGTTCGAGACGGTCAAGGTGGCCGTCGGGTACCGCGAGGGGGACACCCTCCACGAGGAGTTCCCCGCCCAGCAGTCGGTCCTCTATCACTGCACCCCGGAGTACGTCGAGCTCCCCGGCTGGGGCACGGACATCACCGGCGTCCGCGAGTATGCCGATCTCCCCGCCAACGCCCGCGCCTACATCGAGTTCGTCGCCGACACCGTCGGGGTCCCGGTGGGTTGGGTCTCCGTGGGCCCGGAGCGGAGCCAGCTGGTCGAGGTCGGATGAAGGTCCTGCTCATCGGCTCCGGGGGGCGGGAGCACGCACTCGGCTGGAAGCTCGCCTCCTCCCCGCGGGTGAGGGAGCTGGTCTCACTGCCGGGCAATCCCGGTCTGGCGCAACTCGGGCCGGTGATCGAAGGGATCGACGCCACCGACGCCGGGGCCGTCGCCGCCATGGCCGCCACGCAACGATTCGACCTGGTGGTGGTAGGCCCGGAGGCTCCCCTGGCAGCCGGTGTGGCCGACGCGGTGCAGAGACACGGCATCCCCGTCTTTGGTCCCACCCGCGCCGCAGCCCGGCTCGAGGCGTCCAAGAGCCACGCCAAGGACGTGATGGCACGCGCCGGCGTGCCCACGGGCTGGGCGGTCACGACGACCGATCCCGAGGAGGCGCAGCGCCACCTCGAGGATCGGCCCGGGCCGTACGTGGTCAAGGCCGATGGCCTCGCCGCCGGGAAGGGAGTCCTCGTCACCGACTCACGCGAGGACGCCATCGCCTGGGCCGACAGATGGCTCTCCGAGGGGCCCGTGGTGATCGAGGAGTTCCTCGACGGGCCCGAGGTGTCCGTGTTCGCCGTGTGCACCGATTCCGGCGCCCGCCCCCTGGAGCCGGCCCGCGACTACAAGCGGCTCGGCGATGGCGACACCGGCCCCAACACGGGTGGGATGGGGGCCTATTCGCCCGTCGACGACCTCCCGCCGGGTCTCGTCGACGACGTGATGCGACGCGTCATCGAGCCCACGCTTTCCCAACTGGAGGACGAGGGGACCCCGTTCCGGGGGTTCCTCTATGCGGGTCTGGTGCTCACCGCCGACGGCCCCAAGGTCCTCGAGTTCAACGTTCGTCTCGGCGACCCGGAGACCCAAACCGTCCTCCCCCGTCTCGACAACGACCTCATCGACGTCATCGAGGGCGCCGACCCGGTTTGGTCGGACCGGGCGACGGTCACGGTCGTCCTCGCCGCCGCGGGCTACCCCGACTCACCGGTCAAGGATGCCGAGATCAGGGGCATCTCCGATGCCGAGGCGGACGCGCTCGTCTTCCACGCCGGGACACGACAGGAGGGACGCAAGATCCTCGTCGACGGTGGCCGCGTGCTGGCTGTGGTCGGGAGTGGCGATGACCTGGCCGACGCTCGCGGGCGCGCCTACGACGCCGCTGGTGTGATCACATGGCCGGGCCGACAGATGCGGACCGACATCGGGCTTGCACTGTAAGCACCAAACGCGGCTACACTCCTTACTCTCGAATCGACGTCAGGACCGCCCATGTCCACCTCCCCCACACCGAACAAGACGCTCGTGGTCGCCGCCATCGTCACCCTCTATTTCGTGTGGGGGTCCACCTATCTCGCCCTGAGGTTCGGGCTCGAGGGATTCCCGCCCTTCCTCCTCAACGGTCTCCGATTCCTCCTCGCCGGCGCGCTGCTGTGGCTGTTCATCCGCAAACGGTTCTCCGCCACGAGGAGCCAGATCGTCAACGCGGCAAAGGTCGGCTCGGTCATGCTGATGGGTGGGGTCGGCCTGGTCACGCTCGCCGAGCACGCCGGGATCGGCTCGGCGGTGGCCGCCAGCGCCATCGCCGTCACCCCGGTGTGGGTGGCAGTGTCGGCCGGGATCTTCGGGTCGTGGCCGGGGCGGCGCGAGTGGATCGGTCTGGCCATCGGCCTCATCGGAGTCCTCATCCTGGCCCGCGAGGGCGACTTCCAGGCGAGCCCGCTGGGTCTGGCGCTCATCGTGATCTCGCCGATGATCTGGTCATTCGCCTCCGTGTGGGGCACCAAGATCGACCTGCCCGACCCCCTGTCCAACACCGCCGTCCAGCTTCTGGCCGGTGGCCTCGTCATGACGCTGGCCGGGCTGGTCGGCGGTGAGTGGATCGTCGAGATGCCCTCGATGAAGGCATGGGCCGCCATGCTCTATCTGGCGGTCTTCGGGTCGCTCCTGGCCTACACCGCGTTCGTCTACCTGATGCACAACGTGCGCCCGTCACTTGCCACCAGCTATGCGTACGTCAACCCGATCGTTGCGGTCATCCTCGGGGTCACCCTCGGCGACGAGACCCTGACCGGTGCGGTGTTCTTCGCCCTGCCGCTGATCCTGACCTCGGTTGCATTGGTGGCGACCAGGCCGCGGATGCGCTCACCGCGGGTCACCGACCCACAGCCCGTCGACCAGGCCGCCTAGGCCGGCTGCAGCTCCTCCGCGCCGGGGTCGCGGGCGTCGTAAGCCAGCAACCCCTTCTGCCGGAGCGCTACCACCACGACGGCGACCGCGCACAGGATCCCTCCGACGACGGCAGCCATGTCCTCCCCGAATCGGGACGCGAACGAGCCGAGCACGAGTGCCCCGAGATGCGGCCCGCCGGCAACCACGACCGTGAAGACCCCCTGGAGGCGCCCCCGATATGCGTCCGGGGTTGCCACCTGGAGGATCGTCGACCGGAAGATCGCGCTCACGGTGTCCGAGAACCCGGCCATGCCCAGGAACACGGCCGCCGGCCAGATGAGGGGATGAGGGTTGCCGCCCGGAGGCGGGCCGGGGGCAACGGCGAGCACCACTCCGAACGCGGCGATGAACAACCCCCAGAGGGCCACGGCCACCACGATGGCGCGGCCCTGGCGATCGATGCGGCCGATTCGCCCCGAGAACACACCGCCCAGGAGCGACCCGGCGGCGAGCGCCGCGGCCAGGATCCCCGCGGTCCGGGAGCCACCGCCGAGGATGACGACACCGACCGCGGGGAACAGGACCCGCGGCATCGCCAGGACCATGGCGAAGATGTCGACCAGAAAGGTCATGCCCAGCGTGGGACGGGTCTTGAGATAGCGCAGCCCCTCCATCACCGACCGCAGGCCGGCCCGCGTCGGCTCGCCCTCGGGCATGAGGCTCGGGAGGGTGAAGAGAAGGACCGTGGCGGCGGCGAGCAGGGCCAACTGCATCGAGTAGGCCATGCCGTAGCCGCCCAGGTCGACGAGGAAGCCCGCGAACAGCGGGCCCACCATCATCGACAGGCCCATTGCGAGCGAACCGAGGGCCGCGGCCGCAGGGATGAGCCGGGTCGAGACCAGACGGGGTATCACCGCCGAGCGCGCCGGCTGATGGATCGCGTACAGACCGCTCTGGATGGCGACCAGGGCGTAGAGGAGGCCGACGGTCGCCGTGCCCGTGAAGGCCAGCACCGCCAGCGCAATGGCGATCGCGGTCCCGCCGGTGATCGTCCAGACCAGGACCTTGCGCCGGTCGTAGGCGTCGACGATGGAGCCTCCGTAGAGGCCGAGGAGCACCAGCGGCACCAGCGATGCGAAGCCGACCACACCGACGGCCAGGGTGTCCCCCGTCAGGTCGTAGACCTGGAGCCCGACGGCCATGGCCGACAACGAGTTGGCCATGCCCGTGAGCGCCCCGCCGTACCAGATGTGGCGGTAGTCGCGGCTGGTGCGCAGGGGCGTCAGGTCGACGAGGAGCCCACGCACCGGCGCATTATGCCGTTGCCCGCTTCCCCCTCATCACCCGCTCGGTTACCGTCGCGCCCGTGAGTCACAAAGTCGCCGTCCTAATGGGCTCCGGCTCCGACCGTCCCATCATGGAGAAGGCCGGGAAGGTCCTGGAGGAGTTCGGCATCGAGCACGACATCCGGGTCCTCTCCGCCCACAAGACACCGGACGAGACACTCGAGTTCGCGTCCCGGGCGGCTGAGAACGGCTTCGAGGTGATCATCTGCGGAGCCGGCAAGGCGGCCCACCTCGCCGGGGTGGTGGCGGCGAAGACCATCCTCCCCGTGATCGGGGTCCCACTGTCGGCCTCCCTCGACGGGCTCGACGCGTTGCTGTCCACAGTGCAGATGCCGACCGGCATCCCGGTGGCCACCGTAGCGGTCGACGCCGCCCACAACGCGGCCCTCCTCGCGGTGGCGGTCCTCGCCGTCTCCGACCCCGACCTCAGGGAGAAGCTTCTCGCCTACCGGGCCGATCTGGCGGCGAAGACTCTGGCCGGCTGACGGGATACCATCCCCCGTCATGAGTGAGATTTCCTTCGTCCGGCCCGACCCGAACGATTTCCTCGACATAGACGCCCTCCTCAGCGAGGAGGAGGTGCTGCTCCGGGACACGGTCCGGAACTTCGTGGAGAAGGAGATCACCCCGCACGTCGGCGAGTGGTGGGAGGAGGGGCACATCCCCACCGCCGACCTGGCAAAGGCGTTCGGAGAGCTCGGCATGCTCGGCATGCATCTCGAGGGCTACGGCTGCGCCGGCACCTCGGCCACCGCCTACGGCCTCGCCTGCATGGAACTGGAGGCCGGCGACTCGGGCATCAGATCCTTCGTCTCGGTGCAGGGGTCGCTGGCGATGTTCCCGATCTGGAAGTTCGGATCGGAAGAGCAGAAGCAGGAGTGGCTGCCCCGCATGGCCACAGGCGAGATCATCGGCTGCTTCGGCCTCACCGAGGCCGACTCCGGCTCCGACCCCGCGTCGATGCGCACCAACGCCCGCCGCGACGGGAGCGACTGGGTGCTCAACGGCTCGAAGATGTGGATCACCAACGGCTCGGTCGCCGATGTCGCCATCGTGTGGGCCCGCACCGACGAGGGGATCCGCGGCTTCATCGTCCCCACCGACACCCCCGGCTTCTCGGCCCCGGAGATCAAGAAGAAAGCCTCGCTCCGCGCGTCCGTCACCTCCGAGCTGATCCTGGACAACGTCCGGCTCCCCGCGGACGCCGTCCTGCCGGGCGTCGCCTCGATGCGGGGCCCGCTGTCGTGTCTCAACGAGGCCCGGTTCGGCATCGCCTTCGGAGCGATGGGCGCGGCCCGCTCGTGCTACGAGACCGCCCTCGAGTACTCCAAGGAGCGGGTCCAGTTCAACAAGCCCATCGGCTCTTTCCAGCTCACCCAGGCGAAGCTGGTCGAGATGATGGTGGCCGTCCAGAAGGGCACGCTGCTCGCCCTCCATCTCGGCCGCCGCAAGGACGCCGGGACCCTGACACCGGAGCAGATCTCGTTCGGCAAGTTCGACAACGTCCGCCACGCCCTGGAGGTGGCCCGGACCGCCCGGTCGATCCTGGGCGCCAACGGGATCACCCTGGAGTATCCCGTGTTCCGTCACATGGCCAACCTCGAGACCGTCTACACCTATGAGGGGACCAACGAGATCCACACGCTGGTGATCGGGCAGTCCCTGACCGGTCTCGATGCCTTCGCCTGATCTCGACGGGCTCCTCGCCGAGCTGGAGAGGGCGCCGGACGACGCCCGGCTCCACTACCTGGTCGCCTGTGCCTACGACGGCCAAGGCCTCGAGCATGAGGCCGTGCCCCACTATGTGAAGGCGATCGCCACGGGTCTCGACGGCGACGAGCTGCGCAACGCCCATCTCGGGCTGGGCAGCACCTATCGCGCCATCGGCCGGTACGAGGAAGCCCTCGACACCTTCGATCGCGGTCTGGAGACGTTCCCCGGTGCACCGGAGCTCCTGGTGTTCCGGGCCATGACCCTGCACAACCTGGGTCGCCCGAGGAGGCGGTGTCCCAGCTCCTCAAGGTGCTCGTCGAGCACACGGACGCCGAGTCGATCCTGCGATACCGCCGCGCCCTGGAGTTCTACGCCGACCGTCTCTCAGAAACCTGGTGATCTACGGGTTGGGCACTGCCCCCTACCCCACGGCGAGCCCTTCCCCCTTCGTTAGGGCTCAGGGGGACAAAACTTTGGCCAGGTCGCCTCTGTCGTCGACCACGACGTCGTCCAGGTCGAGCCAGACGGCCATCGACTCCAGCTCCTGACGCAGGGCGCGGCCCACCGCCACGCGGTCGATGCCGGGCTCCCCATATGCGCCCCGCACCAGCAACGCCCGATTGGCCCGATCGGCCTTGAGGTCGACCCGGCCCACGAGGTGGCCGTCGAGCAGGAAGGGCAGCACGTAGTACCCGTACACCCGCTTCGGCGCGGGGGTGTAGATCTCGATCCGGTAGTGGAAG
>JAGFIR010000126.1 GCA_024103415.1 Acidimicrobiales bacterium | reverse complement strand
GTTTCCACCATGACGCACGGGCCATTGCCGATCCATGACAGACCCTTCTCGTCGAGCTTGGCCATGAGCTCTTCCGACTCGGCGCCCGGCTGGACCCAGATGTTCTCGAGACCGATCTCGACGGCGTCGTCGATCACGTCGAGACCCACCTTGGCGGGCACCACGATGACGGCCATGGTCGGCTTCTCGGGGAGGTCCTTGAGCGTCGCGTAGGCGGGATCCCCGTCCACTTCCCCGGCGCGGGGGTTCACTGCGTAGACCTTGAAGCCCTTGCTCTTGAGGTCCCGATAGATGCGGCCGCCGTACTTGCCCGGCGTGTTGGTGGCCCCGACGATGGCGAACGAGGTCTCGGGATCGTCGAGGTAGCTGCGCAGATCGTTCATGTATCTCACAACCTTTCTGAGCGCCTGGAGATTCCTTCAGCCCAGCTGCTCACGGATCGGGTCGGGAACCGGCACCGGGCGGAAGGTGTCGGGATCGACGAACACGATCACCTCACGGCCCTCACAGATCACCTCGTCGTCGCCCTGCCGCCGCGTCGTCACCGCCACGGTCATCGACGTGTTGCCGATCCGCTCCACCTCGGCCGTCGTCACCACGGTGTCGCCCAGACGCGCCGAGGAGCGGAAGTCGATCTCGATGCGGGCAGTGACCATCTCGGCCCCGACCCCGAGGTGCTCACCGGTGAACCCCGCTTCCCAGAGCCAGTCGGTGAGGGCGTCATCCCAGTAACGGGTGTAGTTCCCGTTGAAGGCAATGCCCTGCGGGTCGCAATCGCTGTACCTGATCTTCTGGACGGTCGCCATGGCGGGCAAGGTACCGTCCTGGCCGTGGACACGCTCATCATCGACGGCGGACCGCTCACCCCCGATCAGGTCGTATCCGTGGCCCATCGCAAGGCACGGGCCGTCCCCTCCCCCGATCTCGCCGAGCGGCTGGCGCCGGCGAGGGAGGTGGTCGAACGGGCGGTCGATTCGGGCGAGATCGTCTACGGCATCACCACCGGCTTCGGCGCACTGGCCAACACCAACATCGGACGCAGCGAGACCGAAGCCCTCCAGGTCAACCTCGTCCGCTCCCACGCGACCGGTGTCGGCGACTCCCTCCCCGACGAGGTGGTGCGCGCCATGCTGCTGCTCCGGGCGCGGACCCTCGCCCAGGGGCACTCCGGTGTCCGCCCCCAGGTCGTCGGCAAGCTCCTCGAGATGCTGGAGCGGGACATCCTGCCCGTGGTCCCCTCCCAGGGGTCGGTGGGCGCCTCCGGCGACCTTGCTCCGTTCGCCCACCTCGCACTGCCGGTGATCGGCGAGGGCATGGTCAAGCTCGAGGGCCGGGTGGTGCCCACGTCCGAGTCCGGTCTCGAGCCGATCCGCCTCGGGACGAAGGAAGGGCTCAGCCTGCTCAACGGCACGGAGGGAATGACCGCCATGGGGGTCCTCGCCCTCGACCGCTGCCGCAAACTCGTCCGCGCCGCCGACATCGCCTGCGCCCTCACGGTGGAGGCACTGATGGGGTCCGCCCGCCCCTTCGATCCGAGGGTCCACGAGTTGCGGCCACACCCCGGCCAGGCGGCCTCTGCCGAGCGGATCCGCCGACTCATCGAAGGGTCGGAGATCGGCGAGTCCCACGCGGACGACTTCGACCACGCCGTCCAGGACGCCTACTCGCTCCGCTGCGCACCCCAGGTCCACGGTGCGGTCTCCGACACGCTGGACCACGTCGAGTCGGTGCTGCGACGGGAGCTGTCGGCGGTGGTGGACAATCCGATCGTCTTCCCCGAGACCGGCGAGGTGATCTCCGCGGGCAACTTCCACGGCCAACCGCTGGCATTCGCCCTCGACTTCATGGCGATCGCCGCCTCGGAACTGGGGTCGATCTCGGAGCGCCGGACGGACCGGATCCTCGACCCGGCTCGTTCGAACGGTCTGCCGGCGTTCCTGGCACCCGACCCCGGGGTCAACTCGGGGTACATGATCGCCCAGTACACGCAGGCCGCCCTGGTCGCCGAAAATCGTGTGTTGTCGCATCCCGCCTCCGTCGACTCCGTCCCCACGTCCGGCATGCAGGAAGACCACGTCTCGATGGGCTGGGGCGCGGGCAGGAAGTTGTGGCCCGTGATGGACAACGTGCGTCGGGTGATCGCAGTTGAGATCTTGTGCGCCGTCCAGGGGATCGAGCACCGCAAGCCGCTGCGGCCGGCCTCCGGGACGGGGGCGGTCGTCGAGAGGGTTCGCTCGGTCGTCCCACCCCTCACCGGGGACCGGGTGCTCTCAGGGGAGATCGAGGCCGTCGCCCGGATGATCGAGACCGGGGAGCTGATCGACCTGTGAGCAGCCTGCTCCTCACGGGCATCGGCCACCTCACCACGAACGACGGAGACCCCGTACGCGACGCCGTCGTCGCCATCGACGAGGGGCTGATCACCTACGCAGGACCTGCCGCCGATGCGCCGGAAACCGAGGGCCGCGAGGTCCTCGACTGCGGGGGAAGAGCTGTGATCCCCGGTTTCGTCGACGCCCACACTCATCTCGTCTTCGCCGGCGATCGCTCCGACGAGTTCCGACGCAAGATGGCCGGCGAGGGTTATCAGGAGATCGCCCGGTCGGGCGGGGGCATCCAGGCCACCGTGCGGGCAACACGAGCCGCATCGGAAGAAGAGCTGCTCGACCTGGCCACCGAGCGGGTGCGGAGGATGATCGCCACCGGCACCACCACGGTGGAGATCAAGTCCGGCTACGGCCTGGACACCGAGACGGAGCTGCGTCTCCTGCGGGTGGCCCGCCGGGTCGGCGAGGAACTGGGGATCACGGTCCGCACCACGTTCCTCGGGGCTCACACCGTGGCTCCTGATCTGACCCGCGAGCGCTACGTCGAACTGCTGGTCGACGAGATGATCCCGGCCGCCGCCGGTCTCGCCGACTACTGCGACGTATTCGTGGAGAAGGGCGTCTTCTCGGTCGACGAGGCCCGGCACATCCTCCACGCGGCGTCGGAGCACGGGATGAAGGCCCGAATCCATGCCGAGCAGCTGACCCGCTCGGGAGGAGCCGCGTTGGCCGCCGAGATCGGTGCGGTGTCGGCGGACCACCTCGACCACGCCACGCCCGATGACGCGGCCGCCCTCGCGGAGGCGGGTGTGGCCGCCGTCCTCTGCCCGGGGGCTTCCTACATGCTGCGGGGCTCACAGGCTCCTGGCCCGATGCTCTGGGATGCCGGATGCACGGTGGCGATCACCACCGACTGCAACCCGGGGACCTCGTTCTTCGAGTCGATGGCGCCGATCGTGTCGCTTGCGGTCGTGCAGACGGGTCTCACGGTGGAACAGGCCATCTGGGCCGCTACCCGGGGCGGGGCACTTGCCCTCGAGCTCCCCGACCGCGGGCTCGTGACGGAGGGGGGCGTGGGCGACCTCGTGGTCCTCGACGCACCCGACCCCGCCCACATCCCCTACCGGCCGGCGACGGATCTGACATGGCGGGTCATCCGGAGCGGGTCTGTCGTGGATGGTGAGTCGTGACCGATCGGGCACGGGTGGAGGCGTTCTTCGACCGGTTCGTCGGCATGACCGCGGGTGCCGCGGCCCTGGGCATCCTCGCCGTCGCCGACCGATGCGGTCTCCTCGCCTGGCTCGGCGAGCACGATGGCGGAACGGCCGCCGAGATCGCGGCAGGCGCAAACCTCGACCAGCGCTACACGACCGAGATCCTCGCCGGGCTGACGGCCGCCGGGGTCCTCGATCACGAGGCCGGCGTCTTCACCCTCCCACCCGAGCACGCCCTCTTCGTGTCGGACTCCTCGAGCCCGTACTACATGGGAGGCTGGTTCGACATGCTCCCCGCCGGCTACGCCGTCATCGACCGGGTGGCCGAGGCGGCGCGACATGGCGGTGGCGTGCGCTTCGACGAGTTCGGGCCGGAGATGCTCCGTGGCCTCGACCGGGCCAACGGACCGTCACAGCGGATACTCCTCACCAGGAAATGGTTGCCCGCCGTCGAAGGCCTCGTCAAGCGTCTCGAGGAGGGCATCGATGTCGCCGACGTCGGCTGCGGCACCGGCACGGCAGCCCTGACGATGGCACAGGCGTACCCCAACTCGAGGTTCACGGGCTTCGACGTGTCCGAAGAGGCGCTGGCGATGGCCCGTGAGCGCGGCGAAGACCTGGAGAACGTGGAGTTCGCGCGGGCGGCGGCCACGGAGTTCCCCGGCGAGTACGACCTGATCACCACCTTCGACGTCGTCCACGACCTCGCCGACCCACCGGCAGCCCTGCGTCATATTCGAGGAGCGCTGCGCCCCGACGGGGTGTACCTGATGATGGAGCCGAACATGTCGTCCGACCTGGATGACAACGTCGATGACGTCGGAGTCATCAACTACGGGATATCCCTGCTCCACTGCATGACTCAGTCATTGGCCATCGGTGGCGCGGGTTTCGGGGCGGCGTGGGGGCGGCAGCGGGCGGAGGAACTGGCCCGGGAGGCAGGCTTCTCCTCGTTTCAGCCTCTGGAGGAGATCACCAACCGCTTCTCGGCATTCTTCGTGCTGCGACCCTAGGCCGGATCGGGACTTCTCCCCCGTGCAGCGGTAGCGGAACGGGGAGCACCGGAGAAGCCGGAGCGCGAGCGAAGCGAGCTACGGCCAGCCCTGGTGATGGAGACGGAACTCACGCACCTCGCGTCGGGTGGTCGGCCCCCACGGCCGGGTGGGGACGGGATGCTCGATGCGGGCCAATTCCAGGTCCTCGGTCGTGAACCCGACGGGCTGGGTGATCGGCTCTATGTCGTAGAGACGTGCGGCGTTCCACCCGAGGATCTTGGCCTTCGCCCGATCGGTCAGTTCCGCGTACCCGAATTCCTCACGCATCGCCCGGGGGATCTGGAACGCCCGGAACGCCTCGATCTGCCCCTGGGGCGACCCGTAGAAGATGGAGTCGGTGCCCCACAGGATGTTGTCCTCACCGAATGCGAGCAGCAGCTTGCCGATGACGTGCGCCGCCTCATCGGGGCGACGGAGCAGGTGCCACCAGGTCGAGCCCAACTCGGCGTAGACGTTCGACCCGGGCCGAATGCCCGCCTGGCGGAGCGACGCGATCAACCGGTTGACCCCCAGGTTGGCCGTCGCGTCCGTGTACGGACCCTCGCGCGTACCGACCTCGAATCCGGAGTGGTAGATGACGAAAGAGACCCCCGGATGCCGGGCCGCAGCAGGACCGACGTCCATCGGGGATCCGAATCGGGTGTTGTTGGAGAGACCCTTGTGGCAGAACAGGATCGGAGTTCCGATCGCCACCAGGTGCTCGAGCAGCCGATCACCCACCTGGGGCAGGTTGGGATCGTGATCGTCGAGCCACCAACCCATGCCCTCGGGGAAGTGGGTGAAGGTCTTCCAACCCGCAACCCGATGTTCGGCGACCGTCCGAGACATCTCATCGAGCACCGACTGGACCGGGGCCGTCTGCGGCAGGACCAGGGCGTTGACCACGACCCTCTCGTCTCCGGAGAGAGCGACCACGAGTTGGCGGGTCTCCTCCATGAGCTCGTTCGAGAGCGGGCTGCCCTCCGGGTTGATGGGGAGACCGGAGAGGGCGACCATCGTCGTGTCCGACCGGATGAACAGCTCCTCGAGGAAGTGGTTGGTGGCGAAGCACGCCCTGGGATCGTCCTCGTCCTCACACCTCGCTTGGGGGAACTGCGATCCCCAGAACCAGTTGCCCCTCGTCGAGGGGTCGAGGTCGTATTCGAGGAGATGACCCTGGACGTCGAACACCCAGGCCGGTGGGCCGAGGGCCGCCCGTGCCGCCTCGGTATCCAGACGTGACGTTGGGTCGAAGGGGTAGAACCCGCCTGGTTTCAGGCCCCGTGCCGCCGACACCGCCTGATCCACGGCGATGAGGCAGATGGCGAGTGCGCTGGCGGATCGGAGGAAATGGCGGCGACTCATCGCGGTGCGGGCCATGGCCCGGTCCACCTCGGTTAGTGCGATCTCCGCCATCTCACGACGCACGACTGTGACCGGCTCCGGGTCGTACTCCCCGTTGGAGCACTGGCCGAAGTGGACGGGAAGACCGGGATCTTCCGTGCGCCAGTCGATGGCCACGGGCCGATTCTCGCGAATCGTCCGGCCTGTGTGACGAAAACTAGGGAGCGAGCCAGTCGGGAACCGTCACCGGCTCCTGACCACCCGGGCAGCGGGCGAGATCGCGGGTGAGCGCAGCCGCCGGACCGAAGACGGGGCCGACCTCCTGGGGCACCCCGCAGACGATCAACTCCCGCCCCACCCACACGTACTCCCAGGGCTCGGGGTTGGGCCCCTGGTTCTCGACGTCGTCCGGGTACGACGGAACGAAGCCGTGGCGTTTCGGCCGTGCGAAGTTTCCCTCCGACATCCAGGCGTGGCCCGGCGAGGCGCGGAACTGGCCGAAAGTGCCGTTGGGGTACCGGAAGTCGAGGGCGTAGCCACTGTGGTGTTTCGAGGTCCCGGGGATCGAATACCAGCGAAGGGCTTCATCGATCGCCTCGTCGGAAGAGCCCCTCAGCCGCGACAGGAAGTTGGTCCGCTGTGAGTCGGGCGACCGGTATGCGGAGGTCACCGTGAACCCGTGGCCGTCGGCGCGAATCTCGGCCTGCAGTGCCCTCCACGCCTCGGCGACGGGCGCCTGCATCCGTACCCCGCCGACCGACGCCAGCTCCCCGGTGGCGACCGGTCGCAGGCGATACCCGCGTTCGAGGGCCAGCTCCCAGATCCGGTCGTCGAGCTCGGGATCCCGGGTGACGTGGGGTCGCTCGTCCAGATAGGCGAGATGGGGAAGGGTGTTGGCCACGGCGTGGTCGTAGAGGGCCACGAAGCCTTCCCCGTCGTACTCGGGGAGATCGTCGTAGGCGGCACCGGCCGGCGTGGCGAACACCGTCAGCACCACCGCGGCCGCGAGCAGCCGCCTCATGGGGTTACCAGGCGCCCCCGCCTCCGCCGCCTCCGCCACCGCCGCCACCGCCGGAGAAGCCACCGCCTCCACCCGAGCCGGACGAGGAGGGAGGCGGCACAAACGCTCCTGACAGGGCCGAGGTGATCCCGGCGAAGGCGTTCTGAGTCGAGCCACCGGAGTAGCCGTAGTTGCCGTACCAGTAGATCGACGACGTCTGCTCGAGCTCTGGCGGCGCGTGCAGCCTGGCCTGCTCCAGAACCTCCTCGGCCACCCCGAACGCGATGGCGTATACGAGATAGCGGTCCCAGAGGTCGAGGGAGATCACCGGCGCCTCCTCGAGACGGGAGAAGTCGGTGAGATAGCGGCGGAACGCCTCCCATCGGGCCGCTTCGAGGGCGCCCTCGGGAGACCGCTTCACCCGGACCTTGCGGAAGGCGAGGATCACGGTGAGGAGGATCGCCCCGATCACCATCCCGAAGCCGATCGACACCGGGATGATGGAGCCCGTCACCGGGTCGCCCATGACCCTCGGCAGGAGGAAGAACGTCCCGAACACCAGGACGATCACGCCCAGGATGACGAGCGCGGCCACACCCGAGCCCGTCGTGTTGAGCAGCCCCGCGCGACGCACGGCACCGATCGCACGGGACCGGAAAGTCTGATAGGTGCTGGCGTTCGCGGAGGCATCCTCCCGGATCAGCTTCCGGAACTCGTGGAGGGGCTGCGGCCCGTCGGCGAGGACACGCTTCATGACGGTCATCACCGACTGCTCGAAGTCCCTCAGCGGGTCGTCCCCGCCATCACCGAGGGACAGCATCAAGTCGGAGATGGTCTCCCTGCGGAGCCCCGCCCACGTGGAGCGCTCCACCTGGGTGGGCACCGCCACGATGTGCTTGCGCCGGATCAGGTCGAAGAGGGTGGCGGTGAACTCGTTCTCGTTGACGTAGCCCTGGCTGAGGAGGGCGCCGACCTCGGCAGGGGTCAGGTCGGTAGGCGGCTCCTGCTCGTATTCGCGGTCATAGGCGACCTTCGGTTCGCGCCCGAAGCGGAGATAGACGAGACCGCCGAGACCCAGCGACAGGGCGAGCGCCGTGGCGAGGCCGTAGATGACCCCCTGACGGCGCGCTTCCCGCTGGATCTGATCCTCGTTCGCCCACCGCATCTCCTCCTCGACGATGGGACCGAGGCCGTTGCCCGAGACAACCGTCGCCCCGTCGGTCGACGTGAGCAGCCGGCGCGGGAACACGACACGGAACTCGACCCAGCGCTCGGGCGGGATCCCGCGAGCCTGCAGGGTCGGGCTGATCCGGTCGGCACCCAGGGAGGTCTCGCCGTCGATCCCCTGCGGGTGGCCCCACACCCGAACCTCGTCGGCCTGGGCACCCGGTGGGATCGTCATCCGGGCGGAGAGCCGGTCGACCCCCACCGACCACTTGTCACCCCAAACCTGGAGGTTGACGTCGACGACGTCGTCATAGGCGACGGCCAGACCCTCGAAGCGGTAGCGGATGACGAAGTTGCGCACCTCGTCATTGCTCTGGTGGTGCCAGACGACCCGCACATAGCCGGGGATCTTCTCCACCCCATAGGTGCCGGGTGGCGAGGAGCAACCCAGCGTCGTGCAACCGCCGGGGCTGTAGGGGCCGTCCTCGTCGCCGACCGCGATCACCTCCACCTCCTCCCCACCCCGGACCCGGATGTCCCGATAGGCGCCGGAGAACGAGCCGTCGAAGGAGTAGGAGAGGATCTCGGTGACGGTCAGCGAGCCGTCGGAGTTGACCTCGATGTCGACCTGGGCGTCGGAGATCCAGTAGGAGCGGGCGAGCGCGGGCAGGGCCGGGACCGCCAGGGCGGCCAGGACGACGACAACGGCGAGGAGCCGGCGCTTCACCCGAAGTCGACGGTGGGGGCGGTCTCCGCCTCCGGTCCCGCCTCGAAGTACTCCCGGGACCTGAAACCGGCCATGGCGGCCACGATGTTGGTCGGGATCTGCTGGATCAGGTTGTTGTAGGTCAGCACGGTGTCGTTGTAGATCTGACGCGAAACCTGGATCTTGTTCTCGGTGTCGGTCAGGTCACCCTGGAGCGACATGAAGTTCTCCGACGCCCGCAGTTCCGGGTACGCCTCGGCGACGGCGAACAACTGGCGAAGCGCCTGGGTGAGGAAACCCTCGGCCTGAGCCTGCTCGGCCGGGCCCTGAGCGCTCTGCGCCGCCGCCCGCGCCTGGGTCACAGCCTCGAAGGTCGCCCGCTCGTGCGAGGCATACCCCTTGACGGTCTCGACCAGGTTCGGGATCAGGTCGTACCGGCGCTTCAACTGCACCTCCACCTGGGCCCAGGCGTTGTCCACCCGGTTCCTCGCCACCACGAGGCGGTTGTAGATGGAGATGAAAATGACGAGAAGGAGGACGACAGCGCCGCCAATGATCCAGGGAGTCATGCGGTCACTCTACGCGTCACCTGGGCACGAGGCGCGTCAGCCCAGAGCCTTCGCCATGGCCTCACCCATCTCCGAGGGGGTGTCCGCGACGACGATGCCGGCTGCCTGCATCGCAGCGATCTTGGCCTCGGCCGTGCCCGAACCGCCCGAGACGATCGCTCCGGCGTGGCCCATCCGCTTGCCCGGAGGGGCGGTGGTGCCGGCGATGAACCCCGCGACCGGCTTGCTCATGCTCTTGACGAACTCGGCGGCCTCCTCCTCGGCCGAGCCACCGATCTCGCCGATCATGATCACGCCCTCGGTCTCCGGATCGGCCTCGAACATCTGGAGCACGTCGACGAAGTTGGTCCCGTTCACCGGGTCGCCGCCGATGCCCACCGCGGTGGTCTGCCCCAGCCCGAGCTGGGTGAGCTGGTGCACCGCCTCGTAGGTGAGGGTGCCGGAACGGGACACGACGCCGATCTTGCCCCGCTGATGGATGTAGCCGGGCATGATCCCGATCTTGCACTCCCCCGGGGTGATCACACCGGGGCAGTTCGGGCCGACGAGCCGGGTGTCGGTGCCCTGGAGATACCGCTTGGCGACGATCATGTCGGCGACCGGGATCCCCTCGGTGATGGCGATCACCAACTCGATGCCGGCGGCAGCGGCCTCCATGATGGCGTCGGCGGCGAAGGGAGGCGGGACGTAGACCACCGACACGGTGGCCCCGGTCTCCTCGACCGCCTGCCGGACCGTGGCGTACACCGGGAGATCGACTTCGTAGGTGTCGGGTCGGCCGGGTACGCCCGAGTGATCGGTCTCGCCCTGGAAAGTGAAGGTCTCACCAGCGCGTGACGGGTGGACCGCGCCCACCATGTTGGTGCCGTAGGCGATGGCCTTGTCGGTGTGGAACTGTCCGGTCTTGCCGAGGCCCTGGACCAGGACCTTGGTGGATGAGTCGATGAGGATGCTCACGATGCCAACTCCAGGATCTTCTCGGCGCCGTCCCGCAGACTGTCGGCGGTGACCACTGCCAGCCCGGACTCGGCGAGGATGCGACGGCCCTCTTCCACGTTCGTCCCCTCCAGCCGCACCACCAGGGGGACCTCCAGACCCACCCGGTTGACCGCCTCGACGATCCCGGTGGCGATGACGTCACAGCGCATGATCCCGCCGAAGATGTTCACGAAGATGCCCTTCACGGCCGGGTCGGAGGTGATGATCTCGAACCCGGTCGTCACCTGGTCGGCGGTGGCGCCGCCCCCGACGTCGAGGAAGTTGGCGGGCTCGCCGCCGACGTGCTTGATGGTGTCCATCGTGGCCATGGCGAGGCCGGCGCCATTGACCAGACAGCCGATGGTCCCGTCGAGCTTGATGTAGTTGAGCCCGGCGTTCTTCGCCCGCACCTCCGCCGGGTCCTCCTCCGACTCGTCGCGCATCGCGGCCACATCGGGGTGACGGAAGAGGGCGTTGTCGTCGATCGCCATCTTGGCGTCGAGAGCGAGAACCTGGCCGTCACCGGTGACCACCAGGGGGTTGATCTCGATCAGGTCCGTGTCCAGCTCCATGGCGGTGTCGGCGAGCGAGCGCACGAACCCGATGAACGATGTTGCCGCGTCGCCGCTGAGCCCCAGGTCGATGGCGAGCTCGTGGGCCTGGAAGTTGAGCAGGCCGAACCCGGGGTCGATCTCCTGGCGGAGGATCTTCTCGGGTGTCTCTTCGGCCACCTTCTCGATCTCCATCCCACCTTCGGTGGATGCCATCACGATGTTTCGGGAGCTGGCCCGGTCGAGGAGCACGGCGAGGTAGAGCTCGCGGGCGATGTCGATGCCCTGCTCCACGTAGAGACGGTTGACGGTCTTGCCCTCGGGTCCCGTCTGCAGGGTGACCAGGGTGTTCCCGAGCATCTCGGTGGCCAGGCGGCGAACTTCGGCCTCGGCCGCCTCGACGCCGCCGTCGATGCCGGCAGTGATCACGTTGACACCCCGGATCTCGGGGTTCTCCTGGAAGGTGCCCTTGCCCCGGCCGCCGGCGTGGATCTGCGCCTTCATCACGACGACGGGGTTGCCGGACTGCTCGATCAGTGGCCGGACCGCCGCCACCGCCTCTTCGACCGAGGTCGCCGGCCGGCCCACGGGGACGGCGATGCCCCGCGCGGCCAGCAGCTCCTTGGCCTGGTACTCATGGATCTTCAAACTTGGTTCTCCTTGTCGAATCGTCCGGGCCTAACGGGCCGGCACGTTGGCCTCCACCCAGGCGGTGATCTCGTCGAGCGGTGTGCCGGGCGTGAAGATGGCAGCGATCCCGGCCTCCATCAACTCGGAGATGTCGCTCTCGGGGATCACTCCCCCGCCGAACACCACCGGGTCGGCCTCACGCCGACGCAGCTCTTCTATCACCTGGGGGAAGAGGGTCTTGTGAGCGCCCGACAGAGAGGAGAGGCCGACCGCATCGACGTCCTCCTGCACCGCCGTCTCGGCGATCTGGGCCGGTGTCTGGTGGAGACCGGAGTAGATGACCTCGTGCCCGGCGTCACGCAACGCGCGGGCGATCACCTTCGCACCGCGGTCGTGACCGTCCAGGCCTGGCTTGGCGATGAGGATGCGACGGGGCACTCGAACCGCAAGGGTACTCAGGTACTCGATGTGTCCCCCAACCGAAGGTGCTACCGGATCTGTCCCCCAGAGCGAAGCGATGGGGGAAGGGACCCGCTTGCGGGTAGGGGGTCGCCAAACCCGCGCGAGAACCCCTGAGACGCCTACGTCTGGAGTACCGACCCCCTCCCCGGCTCCGCCGGTACTCACCGGATCTGTCCCCCAGAGCGAAGCGATGGGGGAAGGGACCCGCTTGCGGGTAGGGGGTCGCCAAACCCGCGCGAGGCCTACGTCTGGAGCACCGACCCCCTCCCCGGCTTCGCCGGTACTCCCCCAGCAGAGCTGGGGGAGAGATCCTTGTGTGGAACCGACCCCCTCCCCGGCTCCGCCGGTACTCACCGGATCCGTCCCCCAGAGCGAAGCGATGGGGGAAGGGACCCGCGTGCGGGTAGGGGGTCACCAAACCCCCCCGAGCACCCCCGAGCCGCCTACGTCTGGAGTACCACCCCCCGCCCCGGCCCCGCCGGTACTCGCTGGATCTGTCCCCCAGAGCGAAGGGATGGGGGAAGGGACCCGCTTGCGGGTAGGGGGTCACCAAACCCGCGAGACGCCTACGTCTGGAGCACCGACCCCCTCCCCGGCTTCGCCGGTACTCCCCCAGCAGAGCTGGGGGAG
>JAGFIR010000117.1 GCA_024103415.1 Acidimicrobiales bacterium | reverse complement strand
GGCATGGCGATGATCGTCGAACGCCTCTCCTGACAGATAGTTCTCCCCACGGAGCGGTCAGCGGAGAGCTCGCTTCGCTCGCGCCCCCTCCCGGCCTTCGGCCGTACTCCCCCGTTTCACTGCCGTTCCACGGGGGAGAAGTCCGTTTGTTCGCGCCCCCTCCCGGCCTTTGGCCGTTCTCCCCCGTTTCACTGCCGTTTCACGGGGGAGAAGTCCTGTTGACCCGGTCTCTCTTTGGATTTCTCCCCCACGGAGCGGTTAGCGGAGTGGGGGAGTGGCCCGTCAGGGCCGAGGGGGCGCGGTCCGGAGGACCGCCATGAGTCGACGGTTGTTTCGTGGCTCGCTTCGCTCGCGCACCCTCCCGGCCTTTGGCACTTCTCCGCCGTTTCACTGCCGTTCCACGGGGGAGAACCTGATCACTGACCTACCCTGACGGGGTGAAGATCAGGGTCGTCACCATGTTCCCCGAGTGGTTCGAAGGGCCATTGGGTGTTTCCATCGTGGGGCGGGCCATAGAGGACGGGATCCTCGAGGTGGAGTTGATCGACCTCCGCCCCCACGGGCTCGGGAGGCACAAGCAGCTAGACGACGCCCCTTTCGGTGGTGGCCCCGGGATGGTGATGCGGATCGAGCCCCTCGCCGAGGTTCTGGAGCCCCTGGCGGAGACCCATCGCGTCCTCTTCACCCCGTCCGGTGACCCGATGACGCAATCCACCCTGGACCGTTGGTCGTCCCTTCCCGAGATCACCTTCGTCTGCGGCCGTTACGAGGGGATCGACCAGCGGGTAATCGATCACTTCATCGATGAGGAGACGTCCCTCGGCGACTACGTGCTCGCCGGTGGGGAGGTGGCCGCCGCCGCAGCCATCGAAGGCATCGCCCGGCTGCTGCCCGGCGTGGTCGGCAACCCCGACTCGACCGAGTTCGAATCGTTCCGGGACGGTCTCCTGGAGGAGCCGGTCTACACCCGCCCGGCCGAATTTCGGGGCTGGAAGGTGCCCGAGATCCTGCTCAGCGGGGACCACGCCCGGATCGAGGCATGGCGGGCAGAACAACGTCGTCGCCGCACCGAGGAGCGCCGTCCCGACCTGCTGGATGGCTTGCAATCCGAGACCTGATACAATTGCCGTCCGGGCTGAGCGTCCCGCCCGGAGTCCGAGGAGTCCTCATGAATGAACTTCAAGCCGTCGAGAGCGCGCACGTCCGGGATGACGTCCCCGACTTCCGCGCCGGCGACAACGTAAAGGTCCACGTCCGCGTCGTCGAAGGCGGCCGGGAGCGCGTCCAGGTGTTCGAGGGTGTCGTCATCGCCCGTCAGGGCGAGGGCACCAGGGAGACGTTCACCGTGCGCAAGATCAGCTTCGGCGTCGGTGTCGAGCGCATCTTCCCGGTGCACGCCCCGATCATCCAGAAGATCGAGGTCACTCGCCGCGGCGACGTCCGTCGCTCCAAGCTGTACTACCTGCGCGACAGGGCCGGCAAGTCGGCTCGTATCAAGGAGCTGCGGGACTGAACCCCGAGCTCCCCGGTCGTCATCTCAGGCCTGAAGACGGGCCGAGCGAATCCACGACGGAAGCCGAGCCCGAAGCCGACGAAAAAGAAGAGGCCGGAAAGCCGCGCCCGTTCTGGCGCGAAGTCCCCGGTCTTCTCCTCACCGCGCTGATCATCGCGGTGCTGATCAAGACCTTCCTGGTCCAGCCCTTCTACATCCCCTCGGAGTCGATGATCCCGACGATTCAGGTCAACGACCGGGTGATGGTGAACAAGCTCACCACCCGGTTCGGCCAGCCGGACCGATTCGACGTGGTCGTGTTCACCGATCCCGCCGCTCCCGAGCGTGAGGAGAGCTTCTTCCAGGCCGTGCGCCGGGCCATTCTCGAGGCCGTGGGCGTCTCGGTCCGCGAGGAGGATCTCATCAAGCGAGTCATCGGTCTCCCCGGCGAGACGATCACCGTTCGCAACAACATGGTCCACATCGACGGCGTGCCCCTCGAGGAGCCCCACCTGCCACCCGGCGTCCGTATGCCCGACTACGGGCCCGTCACCCTGGGGCCCGACGAGATCTTCCTCATGGGGGACAACCGCGAGTTCTCGATGGACTCCCGGGTGTTCGGGCCGATCCCCATCGACGACGTGATCGGCGAGGCCTTCATGATCATCTGGCCTCCGTCACGAATCGGTGGCCTGTAGAAACCTTCCGCCGTTTCCGCCCTTCTAAGAAAAGGGCCGGGCATATGATCGCCGGGCCAGCACAGGCGAAGGGCAGGAGTCATGGAAGAAGACCTGGAGCGATACGAAACAGAAGTGGAGCTGAAACTCCACAAGGAGTTTCAGGACGTGCTCCCACTCTTCAAATACGGAGTGGAGCTCGAGAGACGCTTCTATCTGGCCAACCAGGTCGACATCCAGCCCAAGGAGCTCAACGGGTCGGTGTACTTCGAGGTCCAGTTGAGGGATGCTTGGGTGTGGGACTTGTACCGCCCCGGCCGTTTCCTCGAGGAGGTCCAGGTGATGACCTTCCGGGACGTCTACATCGAGAGGCTCGAGGACTCCGAACTGGCGATCTGAACCGCCCCGAGTTGGGGCGTCTCGGCGAGTCGCTCGCCTGCTGGTTTCTCACCACCCACGGCGTCCGTGTCCTCGCCACCAACGTACGGGTGGGGCGCGGCGAGATCGACATCCTGGCCCGGGACGGGGGCACCCGCGTCGCCGTCGAGGTGCGGACGACACGGGGTCGCGACGACCCCGTCGACGCCGCCGACCCCGCCAAGCGGGAGCGGGCCTCCGGTCTCGCCCACCGCATCGGAGCCCGCCGATTCGACGTCATCGGCATCGGGATCGACCCTGCCGGGTTCGACGTGCACTGGGTCCCCGGATCGCCTTGAAGTAGTGACGGCCCACCGCAACAATCAGCGGTAGTGAGCGTCCCGGCGATCAGGGTCTCCGACCTGCACAAGACCTACGGCAAGACGACGGCCCTGTCGGGGCTCGACTTCGAGATCCCCGCCGGCCAGGTGACCGGCTTCCTCGGTCCCAACGGAGCCGGCAAGACCACCAGCTTCCGCTCGCTCCTCGGTCTGACCCGCGCCGACTCCGGGGAGATGGAGATCCTCGGGATCCCAAGCCCCGGTGGCTTGCGCGAGATCACCAAGCGAGTCGGGGTCATCATCGAAGAGCCCGGCTTGATCCGGGCACTGACGGGCCGGGTCAACCTCCTGGTCGCCGCCGACACGCTGGGCTTCGGTCACGAACGGATCCCCGAGCTCCTCGAGTTCGTCGGTCTCACCGCCGACGCCAACCGCCGGGTCAGCGAGTACTCGAAGGGAATGCGTCAGCGTCTCGCCCTCGCCGCGGCGATGATCGGAGACCCCGACCTCCTCATCCTCGACGAGCCCCTCGACGGTCTCGACCCCGCCGGTCAGCACGTCTTCAAGGCACGGCTTCGGGGGCTGGCAGAAGAGGGCAAGACGGTGGTGGTCTCCAGCCACAACCTGAGCGACATCGAGGCGCTCGCCGACTACGTGGTGGTGATCGATCGGGGCCGTCTCGTCACTCAGGGGCCACTGTCTTCGATGCTGGATGGAGGCGGTACCCGTGTCGAGGTCGTCGAGATCGATCAGGCCGTCGCCGCGCTCAGCTCCGCCGGCTTGGAGGTGACCCGCGCCGATGATCATCTCAGGGTGGCCACCGAGGACGGATCGGCGATCGTCAGGGTCCTCGCCGGCGCCGGCATCTACCCGAGCGTCGTGCGGCCGGCGCGGAGCAGCCTCGAGCAGGTGTTCCTGGGAATGACGGGGAACGACTCGTGAGCCTGCTGCGCGCCGAGACCCGCAAGCTCGCCCGCCGCAAGCTCTACCCGGCGATGGTGGCGGTGCTCGCCGTCTTCACCCTCATCGCCGCCTTCTTCACCCTGCTGTTCGAACAGATCTTCCCCGGTGCGGCCGAAGGTCTGACCACCGTCTACAAGCCCGAGGCCTACGAGTTCGGGATGACCCAGATCGCCTCCCAGGCCTGGTTCCCGATGCTTCTCGCCGCGGTGGCGATGGGCTCTGAGCTGAGCGGCACCGTGTGGGCCACCGCGCTCACGAGGGAGGCGTCGGTGCTCCGGCACGTCCTCGCCCGGCTCGTTGCTTATGTCGTGGCCGCCTGGGTGGCGTTCCTGATCGCGGTCGCCGTGTGGTCGGTGTTCGCCTACTTCTTCGCCGAGGGCACCGGCGGGCCGGCCCTCACGGTGTGGCTCGACCACTTCTGGAAGCTGGCGGTCGTCGCCGCGGCGTGGACCTCGCTCGGATTGGGAGCGGTCGCCATGTTGCGGTCCGTTGGGCCGGCGATCGGGGCCGTGCTCGGCTTCTACTTCTTCGAGCAGCTCATCTCGCTGTGGGACGCCTACGAGGGGTTCTCGGCCACCGCGGCCAGCATCTCGATCTTCGGTCTCGACATCCCGCCCGGGTTCGAGGACTTCATCCCGGGTGGCGGGATGTCGGTGGCGCACGCCACCCTGGTGCTCGCCGGGTGGACGGCGCTCGGCTTCCTCCTCACCTGGTGGGGGCTGCGCCGCAAAGACGCCTAGTTCCCGGCGTTCCTGCCGTGGAGACGGCGCTGCTCCTTGTGCCAGCAGCCGTGATGCCAGTGCCGGCGCAGATCCGGGGCCTCTTCGGGGACGACGACCAGGTGGAAGGTCCCCGGAGGGATCGTGTTGTCACACCCGGGGCAGATGTACTCCTTGCGAGCCTGGTAGGGCTGCACGGGAGTGACGGTCACGTCGGTATGAGGGCCCATACGATCGCGGCGATCGCGGCAGCGCCCGCCAACACCATCATCAGGATGTCGACCAGGTTCTTCTCGTGCTTCCGGAACGGGTTGAAACCCACACCCTGACGGTAACCGCTCACCACCCGTGTTTAGATTCAGCTCATGTCCTGGCTCCGCATCGATGACGAGGGTCCCGTCCGCGTCGTCACCCTCGACCGCCCGGAGCGGAAGAACGCCATCCCCGTCACGGGCTGGGCCGAACTGGAGGACGTGTTTCGTGACTTCGAAGGATCCGATGCCCGGGTCCTGATCGTGACAGGGTCCGGTGGCGACTTCTGTGCGGGTGCGGACCTCGACGAGAGCCGGTTGGGCGAGACGCCTCCGGTGCCCGAGCGCTACACCCGGATGAAGACGGTCGGAGCCGCCGCCACAGCCCTGCACCGTCTCACCAAACCCACGATCGCCGCGGTGGACGGTGTTGCCGTCGGAGCCGGTATGAACCTGGCGCTGGGCTGTGACGTGGTGGTCTGCACCGATCGGGCCCGATTCTCGGAGATCTTCGTGCGACGGGGTCTCGCCCTCGACTTCGGTGGGTCGTGGCTGCTGCCCCGGATCGTCGGCCTGCAGCGCGCCAAGGAGCTGGCGCTCTCGGGGCGCATCGTCGAGGCCGCCGAGGCGGTGGAGATCGGGCTCGCCCTCGATGCGGTCGAGCCGGACCGGTTGATGGATAGGGCAATGGAGATGGCGCAGTCGTTCCTGCAGGGGGCGCCACTGGCGCAGGGCTTCGTCAAGCAGCAGTTGAACGCCTCGTTCGAGTCGAGCTTCTCCGAGTCGATCGGCTGGGAGAGCGAGTCCCAGACCATC
>JAGFIR010000091.1 GCA_024103415.1 Acidimicrobiales bacterium | reverse complement strand
ACGTCGCCGGGGTAGGCCTCACGACCCGGGGGACGACGCAGCAGCAGCGAGATCTCCCGGTATGCGACGGCCTGCTTGGACAGGTCGTCGAAGATGACCAGGGCGTGCTCGCCGTTGTACATCCAGTGCTGGCCCATGGCGGAGCCGGCGTACGGGGCGTACATCTGCAGGGCCGGGGCGTCGGAGGCGGCTGCGTTGACCACCACCGTGTACTCCATGGCGCCGTGCTCCTTGAGCTTCTCCACGACTTCGGCGACGGTGGATGCCTTCTGGCCGATGGCGACGTAGACGCACTTGACCTGCTGCGGGGTGCCCCAGTACTGCTTCTGGTTGATGATCGTGTCGACGGCGATGGCGGTCTTGCCGGTCTGCCGGTCGCCGATGATCAGCTGACGCTGGCCGCGGCCGATCGGGGTCAGGGCGTCGATGGCCTTGATACCGGTCTGCAGCGGCTCCTTCACCGGCTGCCGCTCGACCACGGACGGCGCCTGCACCTCGAGGAGGCGGCGCTCGGTGTACTCGATGGGGCCCTGGCCGTCGATCGGGTTGCCCAGGGCGTCGACGACGCGGCCGAGGAGACCGTCGCCGACGGGAACGGAGAGGACGGTGCCGGTCTGCTTGACGGGGCTGCCTTCCTCGATGTGGTTGTAGTCACCGAGCAGCACGACACCGAGGTCGTGCTCGTCGATGTTGAGGGCGACGCCCATGAGGCCGCCGGGGAACTCCAGCAGCTCGGAGGCCATGACCGAGGGCAGCCCTTCGACACGGGCGACACCGTCGGCGATGGAGGAGACGTATCCGACGGTCTCCTTCTCCGTCTCCGGCTGCCAATCGGCCAACCGGCTGCGGAGCGCTTCGGTGATCTGGTCGGGGGTGATGGTGAGATCGGACAAGTGGGACTCCTAACGGCTGGTTACGAGCTGACGCAGGGAGGCCACCTTCTTGGCGATCGACCCGTCGATGACGGTGTCACCCACCCGGGCGACGAGCCCGCCGACCACGGACGGATCGACGACGACCCTCACCTCCACGTCCTTGCCGGTGGCCTTGGTGAGGGCTGCGGCGAGGCGGTTGACCGTCGCATCGTCGAGCGGGACCGCCGAGCGGACCTCGGCGAGGGTCTTGGATCGCGAAGCAGCTGCCGTCTCCATGAGGGAACGGACTATCTGGGGCAGCTCCGATGCGCGATCCAACCCGACGATCAGATGCAGGACGCTCCTGGTGAGACGCGAGGCGCGACCGCCGATCAACTCCTCGAGCACACCCTGCTTGCGCTCGAGGGGAAGCTGCGGGTCGGTGAGAGTGGACCGCAGCTCGTCCGACGACTCCATGGCGCGAGCCACGGCCGCAAGTTCGGACTCGAGACGCTCCACTTCGCCCTCGGCACGGGCCATCTCGTAGATGCCCGCAGCGATACCGGCGATCCTCTCTGACACTGTTTACAACCTCTCCAGGTCGGCCAGGAAGTCGTTGATCAGCTCCTGGTGGGCGGAGGCGTCCAGCGACTTGCCCACGATCTTCTGGGCGAGCTCCACGGAGATCTCCCCGACGTGACTGCGGGCATCGGCGAGGGCACGGGCCAGCTCGCCCTGCGCCTCCTCACGGGCCTTGGCCCGGATCTGGTCGGCCTCGGCCTGGGCCTTGGCAACGATGTCGGCCTTCATCTGATCGGCCTGGCCACGGGCCTCGTCGAGGATGCGATTGGCCTCCGCCTTCGCCTCGGCCAGCTGGGCCTGATAGTCGGCGAGAAGCTTCTCGGCCTCGACCCGTGCCGCCTCGGCCTGCTCCATCTGGCCGGTGATGGCCGACTGACGACCCTCCAGGGTCTTGGTCAGCGACGGCCACACCCACTTCCAGACGAAGAGGAAGACGATCGCGAAGGCGACGAGCCCCGCAATCAGCTCCTCCTTCGCCGGAAGGAGCAGGGCGGCGGGGCCTTCGGCCTCCTCCGCAGCGAGCAAGTACAGGTTCTGCATCAGCCGGCCAGGAAGAAGACCACGAAGCCGATGAGGGCGAGGGCCTCGGCCAGGGCCATGCCGATGAACATGTTGGTCCGGAGCAGACCGGCCACCTCGGGCTGGCGGGCCATGGCCTGGACGGCGTTACCGGCGACCATGCCCACGCCGATGGCGGAGCCGATGGCACCGAGGCCGTAACCGATGGCGGCGAGACCGGTACCGATGTTCCCGGTGAGGCCGCTGGTCTCCTGGGCGAGGACCTGTCCGGCCATCGCCAGCGATGCGATCACTGCATCCATTTTTCCGTTCCCTTTCTTTCTCGAACTTCTCTCAGTGCGCCGCTCGCAACGAATCCTCGATGTACACGGCTGACAGGAGGGTGAAGATGTAGGCCTGGAGGAAGAGCACCAGCATCTCCAGCATGTAGATGGCCATGCCGAGGAGGAACCAGAGCACTCCCACGATGCCACCCTTCATGATCCCGATCTCCGGGATGGCGATCATGAAGGCCACGCCGGAACCGAGCAGCAGGGCCAGCATCGTGTGACCGGCCACCAGGTTGGCGAAGAGTCGAACTGCCAGCGAGAACGGCCGGACGAGCAGGGTGGAGACCAGCTCGATGATGCCGATCAGCGGCCGGAGGGCCACAGGCACGTCCGGGGGCCAGAGCAGGTGCCCCAGGTAGCCGAAACCCTTCTTCTTCAAGCCGACGAAGACGAAGACGACGTAGGTGATCAGCGACAGGACCACCGGGATGGCGATCCTCGACCCCACCGGGAACATCACGAAGGGTGTGATGCCGAGGAAGTTGCCCACCAGGATGAAGAGGAAGAGGGCCAGCAGGTACGGGGCGTACTTCTCGCCGCCCGGGCCGATCACACCGATGGCGATGTCGTTCCGGACGAAGTCGACGACGCTCTCCATGGCGGCCCCGAACTTGGTGGGGACCGACGCCCGGCGCCGGTAGGTGACGAAGAGGAGCACCATGACGATCAGCGCCGCGAGGAAGGTGTAGAGCATCGACCGGTTGAAGCTGCCGAAGAGGACCGGGAGCTCGAACAGCTCCAGGATCGACTCGGGGATGCACAGCGGCTGATTTACCGGGTCGCAGCTGAAGGCGAGTACTAGTTGCTCCACTCGAGTTCCTTTTCCTTTCCTTTGACCACCGCCACCGCTTCAGCACCGATCAGGACCAGGTATGCCGCTACTGCGGTGATACCGAACGCCAGGCGGTCGATCGGCACCAGGTTGGCGATGACCAACATGGTGAGGGTCAACAGGCCCAGCCGGAGGAAGAACCCGAGCAGGGCGCCGGCATGATAGGCAGCAAGCCCGAGCCTGGCCGAAATCGAGAATATGGCGCCGGCGAGGAGGAAGTTGACCACCACGACGGCCACCCCGATCGCCGCGCTCCAGGCCCCCGTGAAGCCACGGGTGAGCCAGAACACCGCTATCAGGACCGGGGCCACGTAAACGGCCCGGGACACGGTGTGCCGGGCCAGATGGCTCTCGATCGCCACGGGCTCAGCGGTCACCCGTCTGATCCTGCTGTTTCATGAGCCGCCAGAGCTGGACGAACCCGGCGTAGGACCCGAGCACGACCCCGGCGATGATGAGCCAGGGCGAGGTGTCCAGCCATCGGTCGAGGAGGAAGCCGAGCAGCGTCCCGGCCAGGATCGAGTTGAGGAACGACCCGCCCGAGAGCCATCCGTCATCGATGGCAGCGGCGATCTGCTTGGTGGGGGTTTGCTGTTTCACTGGATCCAGTTTGTGAAATGCTTCACAAAGCCTATGGGTGCGGTGGGGTAAGGCCAAATCGTACCTGACACGGCACCGACCCGCCCAATGGATCGATACGGCGCCAGACGCTCACGACCGGAGATCCGACCTCCTCGCCGCCCAGGGCGGCGCTCCCCCAGCAAAGCCGGGGGAGAAATCTTGAGCCAGGATCAGTCCCCCACGACAGAGCGTGGAGAGATGGGA
>JAGFIR010000063.1 GCA_024103415.1 Acidimicrobiales bacterium | reverse complement strand
GCCCCGCCGCCCGAGGGCACTTGGGAGCTCCGGGACGGATATCCGGTGGTGCCGGTGGGGGAGTCGGGCGTGACGCTCGTCAGGCTCCAGCCCCCCGGTGGGCGGCCCATGGGCGGCGACGCCTGGGCCAGGGGCCGGCGGCGCACCGGTGGCGCCGTCGGATGATCCATAGAATCGGCGGCGTGAAGATCGCACCCTCCCTGCTGGCAGCCGATTTCGCACGTCTCGAAGAGGAGATCGGCCGGGTCGAGGAGCACGTGGACTGGCTCCATCTCGACGTCATGGACGGCCATTTCGTGCCCAACCTGTCGTTCGGCGTCCCGGTCATCGAGTCGCTGCGCAAGGTGACAGGCCTCTGGTTCGATTGCCACCTGATGGTGACCAACCCCGCCGATCTCGTGGAGCCCCTGGCCGCGGCCGGGGCCAATCTCCTCACGATGCACATCGAGGCGATCCCGGATCCGGAGCCGGCGGCGAAGCTGACCCGTGACGCCGGTCTGGACTTCGGGCTGGTGGTGAACCCCCTCACCCCGTTTGCGGCCGTGGCTCCATACGCAGAGCTGTGCGACGTGCTCCTGGTCATGAGCGTGGAACCCGGTTTCGGTGGTCAGGCGTTCATCGACGCCGTGGTGCCCAAGATCGCCGAAGCGAGAGAATGGGTTGAGGCGCGTGGTTTGGCGACCGATATTCAGGTCGACGGTGGCATCACCCCATCCAACGTTCGAACCGTGCTCGACGCCGGAGCGACGGTGGTTGTGGCCGGTTCGGCCATTTTCGGGGCGGATGACCCGGTACGTGCAGTCGCCGAAATGAGAAGAGCAGCCGAATGAGTGAACGTGTCCTGGTCGCCGATGACGACGCGGACATTCTCGCCGTGGTCAAGATCAACTTCGAGCTCGACGGATTCGAAGTCGAGACCGCGGTCGATGGTGAGGACGCCCTGCAGAAGGCAACCGCCAACCCGCCCAATGCGATCGTCCTGGACATCATGATGCCCCGGATGGACGGTCTCACGGCCCTCCACCGGCTGCGCAGCCAGGCGACGACCGCCAACATCCCGATCATCCTGCTCACTGCCCGCGGCCTCCCCGAAGATCGCGTGCGTGGTCTCGAGCTCGGGGCCGACGACTACATCACCAAGCCGTTCGACATCACCGAGCTGGCGGCCCGGGTGCGCGCCGTGCTCCGGCGAACGCAGGCCGCTCGCGACCTCTCGCCGCTGACCGGTCTGCCCGGGAACTTCAAGATCACCGCCGAGATCGAGGCCCGTATCCGGGACAAGGAGCCGTTCGCCCTGATCCACGGCGACCTGGACAACTTCAAGGCCTTCAACGACCACTACGGGTTCATGCGGGGCGACGAGGTGATCCGCTTCTGCGCCCGCTGCTTCACCGAGGCCGCCCAGACGCTCGACCTCGGCGACCAGTCTTTCATCGGTCACATCGGTGGCGACGACTTCGTAGCCATAACTCCTCCCGACATGGCCGAGGCATTCTGCAAGGAGGTCACGGAGCGCTTCGACGACGGGATCCTCGACCTCTACGACACCGCCGACGCCCTCCGGGGCTACATCGAGGTCATCGATCGCCGGGGCGAGCGCTACGCCTTCCCTGTGGTGTCGCTGTCACTCGGTGTAGCGTCAACCGACGTGCGTGAGATCACCTCGCAGTGGGAGGCGTCGGCGATCGCGGTGGAGATGAAGGAGTTCGCCAAGAAGCAACCCGGCTCCACATACCGGATCGACCGTCGCTCCAGTTGAAGTGAGCGACACGCGCCACCTGGCGCGCGCCCTCGAGCTGGCCGCAGGTGCCAGGACCCACCCCAACCCGCGGGTCGGCGCCGTCCTGGTCGACTCCTCGGGCGCGGTTGTGGGCGAGGGCTATCACGAAGGTCCCGGCATGCCCCACGCCGAGATGGTGGCGCTGGAAGAGGCCGGCACGAGGGCACGCGGAGGGACCATGTATGTCACCCTCGAGCCCTGTGCCCACCACGGGAGGACCCCTCCCTGCGCCGACGAGCTGATCGCCGCCGGGGTTGCCAGGGTCGTCACCGCCGTCGAGGACCCCGATCCGCGCACGGCGGGCGCCGGCCTGGCAAAGCTCCGGTCGGCCGGTGTCGAGGTCGTGACCGGGGTCATGGCAGAGGAGGCCGAGGCCCTGGACCCGGCCTACTTCCATCACCGCCGGACCGGTCTGCCCCTCGTGACCTGGAAGTACGCGATGACACTCGACGGGCAGGTGTCCGCCACCGACGGATCGTCGAAGTGGATCACGGGAGAGGAGGCACGCGCCGACGCCCACGAGCTCCGGGCGCGCATGGACGCCGTCGTCGTCGGAGCCGGCACGTTCGTCGCCGATGATCCCCGCCTGGACGTTCGTCTCCCCGGCTACCAGGGCCCCCAGCCGGTGCCGGTGATCGTCCTCGGGCACAACGATGCACCTGCGGACCGTCGTCTCTGGGAGAGGTCGCCGCTGGTGGTGTCCACCACGGAGCGGGACCTCCCGGGTGGCGAGCTGGTTCTGGTGGAGGGCGACGGGAGGCCGGACCCGATGGCCACGTGCCGCGCCCTGGCCGCGCGAGGGCTTCTCGACGTCATGGTCGAGGGCGGCCCCACCCTGGCTGGGGAGTGGTGGCGGGCCGGGGTGATCGCGCGGGGGGTGGCCTACGTGGGCGCCCGCATCGCCGGTGGCCGGGGCATCCCCCCGCTCGAGGGAGTATTCCCCTCGATCGAAGCGGCCGAAGTGGCGTCAGTGCGCGACGTGCGTAGCCTTGGGGGAGATGTCCGCATCGAGTTCATGGTGAGAGATGTTCACGGGAATCGTTGAAGCCACCGGAAAGGTGGCCGCGGTGGGAGACGGCCGGCTGGTCGTGGCCTCGCCCCTCCTCGCCGATGCCCCCATCGGGGCGTCGGTGTCCGTTGCCGGCGTGTGTCTCACCGTCGTGGAGCACTCGGATGCGGGCACCCGGTTCGACGTGGTCCCCGAGACATTGGACCGCACGACCCTCGGCGGGCTGGAAGCGGGCAGTCAGGTCAACCTGGAGCTGGCGATGCCCGCCACGGGCCGCTTCGACGGCCACGTCGTCCAGGGCCACGTCGACGGTGTCGGCAGCGTCGAGGCTTTCGCGGAGGAAGAAGGCCGGGTCACGCTCACCATCCGGCCCCCGTCGCGGCTGCTGTCGCACATCGCCGAGAAGGGCTCCATCGCCATCGACGGCGTCAGCCTCACCGTGGCCGGTGTCTCCGGTGACACGTTCTCCGTTGCCCTGATACCCCACACGCTGGAGATGACCACTCTGGGTGGGCTCGCCCCGGGCGACCGTGTCAACCTGGAGACGGACGTGATCGCCAAGTACGTGGAGCGCATCCTGGAGAGCCGTCGATGAGCATCGCCCCCATCGAGGACATCATCGCCGCCGTCGCCCGCGGGGAGATGGTGATCATGGTGGACGACGAGGACCGCGAGAACGAGGGCGACCTGATCGTCGCCGCAGACGCGGCCAGCACCGGGAAGCTCGGCTTCATGCTCCGCCACACCAGCGGCATCATCTGCCTGTCGATCGTTGGGGAGAGGCTCGACGAGCTCGAGCTGCCGATGATGGTCGCCCACAACACGGACGTCCGCCGAACGGCCTTCACGGTCTCCATCGACGCCGCCAAGGGCACCACGACCGGGATCAGCGCCGCCGACCGGGCGCGGACCATCGAGGTCGTGCTCGACCCGAGCTCCAAGCCCGAGGATCTCGCCCGTCCCGGTCACATGTACCCGCTCCGGTACGAGCCGGGCGGCGTCCTCAAGCGCGCCGGTCACACCGAGGCGGCCGTCGACCTCGCCAGGCTGGCCGGCCGCTACCCGGCGGGTGTCCTGGCCGAAGTGATGAACGACGACGGCACCGTGGCTCGACTTCCCGACCTGGAGCGCTTCGCCAAGGAGCACGACCTCCTCATCGGGACCATCGCCGACCTGATCGCCTACAGACGGCGGACCGAGCGTCTCGTACAGCGGGTCATCGACGCCCGGCTCCCTACCAGGCACGGGGAGTTCCGTGCCATCGGGTACAAGTCGCTCGTCGACGAGCGGGAGCACATCGCCCTGATGATGGGCGAGATGGGCGACGGAGAGAGCGTGCTCACCCGGGTCCACTCCGAGTGCCTCACCGGGGACGTGTTCGGGAGCCAGCGGTGCGACTGCGGAGCGCAGCTCGACGCAGCCCTGGCTCGCGTGGCCGAAGAGGGCAGGGGAGTGGTCCTCTACATCCGCGGCCACGAGGGGCGGGGCATCGGGTTGCTCCACAAGCTCGCCGCCTACCAGCTCCAGGACGAGGGGCTCGACACTGTCGAGGCCAACGTCCATCTCGGGCTCCCCGTCGACGCCCGCGACTACGGGGTCGGCGCCCAGATCCTCTACGACCTCGGCGTCCGCTCGATGCGTCTGATGACCAACAACCCGAAGAAGCGTGCCGGCATCGAGGGCTACGGCCTCTCCATCCTGGAGCAGGTGCCCCTGACCACGACGCCCACCGACGAGAACCGGGACTACCTCGAGACCAAGCGCCTCAAGCTGGGACACACCCTGGAAGCCACAGAGTGACACGGGAGATCGAAGGCGCCCTCGACGGCCAGGGCCTCCATCTGGGGATCGCCGTCGCCACCTGGAACAGATCGATCACCGACCGGCTCCTGGAGGGGGCCATGCGCCGGGCCGGGGAGCTCGCGGTCGGGGAGACGACCGTCGTCCGGGTGCCGGGATCTCTCGAGCTCCCTGTCGCCGCCCTGGCGCTCGCCGGGCATGGTTGCGACGCCGTCGTCGCCATCGGTGCCGTGATCAAGGGCGAGACCGACCACTACGACATCGTGGTCCGGGAGACCTCCGCCGGGTTGAGCCGGGTGGCCCTGGACACGGGCATCCCCGTGGCCCACGCGGTCCTCGCCGTGCACGACGTGTCGCAGGCCATGGACCGTTCGGGGCCCGGGCCGGACAACAAGGGAGGGGAGGCGGTCGACGCCGCCATCTCAACGGCGAGGGCCATCGCGGAGTTGCGCGGGTGAGGAAAAGGGCGGTTCCCCTGGTAACCTGTCGTCACGACAACACATGGCAAGAGCGGAAGCACCTGCTTCCCCACCCGGCCGCTCCAGGGCGAGCCGCGGTCAGATTCGAAGAGCCGTCGGTGACGACGGCATTTCTGGCAGCAGGGCATCCGCCCGCTGCCTTTTTCATTGAGCAAGAGGAGGCAACAGCATCAGCGAATTGCGAGTGAACAACGCCATCAGGGCAAAAGAGGTCCTGGTGGTCGCACCGGACGGGGAGAAGATCGGCGTCAAGAAGCTCAACGAGGCCCTCTGGCTCGCCGAGCAACTCGATCTCGATCTGGTCGAAGTGGCGCCCAACGCCAAGCCGCCGGTGTGTCGTCTGATGGACTACGGGCGTTACAAGTACGAGCAGTCCGTCAAGCAGAGAGAGGCTCGCAAGAAGCAGTCTCGCACGAGCATCAAGGAACTCCGCATGAGGGTGCGGATCGGAGATCACGACTTCGACATCACGAAGAGGAAGGCGGCCGCCTTCCTCGACGACAATGACAAGGTCAGGGTCACGGTCCGTTTCCGGGGCCGGGAGAACGAACGCCCCGCCTTCGGCAAGGAGTTGCTGGAGCGCCTCGCAGCCGAGCTGGCCGACCACGGTGTGGTCGAGCAGCCACCGAAGCTGGAGGGAAGTGCGATGACGATGGTGCTGGCTCCGGTGCGTCGGCCCAGGGCCGCCGCAGCCGATGAGGGGCAGCGCGCCGAAGACGACATGCCCGACGAAGAGCCGGCTCAGGAAGAGCCGGTCGTCGAGCAGACAGAGGAATAGGAGGACGCCGTGCCGAAGATGAAGACGCACAGCGGCGCCAAGAAGCGGGTGAAGGTGACCGGAAGCGGGAAGCTGATGCGCCGCCAGTCGGGCGCCGGCCACTACAAGCTCGCCAAGGGGAAGCCGACCTTCCGCCGCCGCAAGGGCGAGGTGGAGATGGCTCCAGCCGATGCCAAGACCATGAAGAAGATGGGGATCTGAGCGATGGCACGCGTCAAGAGATCCGTCAACGCGAGGAAGTCGCACAAGAAGGTCCTCGACCGGGCCAAGGGCTACAAGGGCGCACGCAGCAGGCGTTTCCGCACCGCCAACGAGCAGGTGATGCACGCCATGCAGGACGCCTACCGCGACCGCAGGGCGCGCAAGGGTGAGTTCCGCAGGCTCTGGATCGCCCGCATCAACGCGGCCGCCCGTCAGAACGGGACCACCTACAGCCAGTTGATCGCCGGCCTCAAGGCGGCCGAGATCGAGGTCGACCGGAAGATGCTCGCCGAGATGGCAGTGAGCGACCCGGAGGCCTTCGCCCAGCTCGTCCAGGCGGCGAAGAAGTCCTGATGACCGGCCGGGAAGCGCCCCGCGGGGCGCGCAACCCGGCCGTCGTCGCTGCCGCCCGTCTCCACCGCTCCCGGCACCGCCGGGAGACCGGCCGCACCCTGATCGAAGGCCCGCATCTGCTCGAGGAGGCCCTGGCGGCCGGTGTCGAGCCGGATCGGGTGTTCGCACTGCCGGAGGACACGGACTCCCGGGAGCTTGCCGTCAAGGCGGGCATCGAGACCGTGGTCGTGGACGAGGCGGCAATGACCCGTCTCGCCGGCACCGAGACCCCCCGTGGGCCGGTGGCCGTGATCGCGCCGACAGAGCCACATCTCGACAGGTCCCGCGACCTGCTCGTGGCCCACGGTGTGTCGGAACCGGGCAACCTCGGGTCGCTGATCCGCACCGCGGCGGTGTTCGGCTGGGGCTTCGCCTGGACCCCGGGCAGCGCCGACCCGTGGTCGCCGAAGTCGCTGCGCGGCGGGGCCGGTGCCCAGTTCCGCATCCCTTTGGCCCCTGTCGGGGGGCTCGACGATCTGGAGTCGTGGACGACGGTCGCCACCGTGGTCGGTGGCGGCGACGACCCGGCCGATCTGGTGAACGGGCGCTGGGCGGTCCTGGTGGGCGAGGAGGCCGCCGGGCTCCCCGAGGAGGTGGTCGTTGCCGCCGACCGACGGGTCACCGTCCCCATGCCCGGTGGCACCGAGAGCCTCAACGTGGGGGTGGCCACCGGGATCGTCGTCTACCAGCTGACCAGGAACCGTTCGCGGAAGCTCTAACCTCGCAGCCTCTGATGGACCCACTGGCCGCACTGGAAGAAGCGCTCGCATCCGCCGCCGGGATGGTGGCCGGGGCGGGCACGGTCGACGAGATCGAGCGCGTCGATGCCGCCCTCCTCGGCAGGGACTCTGCGGTGGGCCGGGTGCGCCGCTCGATGGCCGGTCTCGATCCCGAGGAGCGCCCCCGCGTCGGCGCTCGGCTCAACGAGGTCACGAACGAGATCCGCAGGCTCATCGATGAGCGGCGCGATGAGCTGCAGGCGGCGGAGGACGCCAGCCGGCTGGCCGAGGACTCCTTCGACGTCACGCTCGAGTCCGTCAGGCTCCCGGCCGGGTCGCGTCACCTGATCCACCAGGTGATCGACGAAGTGGTCGACATCTTCATCGGTCTCGGCTACCGGGTGGCGGAGGGCCCCGAGGCGGAGCTCGCCTGGTACAACTTCGACGCCCTCAACACGCCCAAGACCCACCCGGCGCGTCTCGAGTCGGACACCATGTACCTCGATTGGGGCGACCCCGACGACGAGGTGCTCTTGCGAACGCAGACGTCACCGGTCCAGGCCAGGTACATGGAGTCCCACGAGCCGCCGGTCTACATCGTCGCCCCCGGCCGCACCTACCGGACCGACACCGTGGACGCCACCCATCTGCCCGTCTTCCACCAGATCGAGGGGCTGGCCGTGGACGAGGGCCTCACTCTCGGCGACCTTCGCGGCACGCTGGCCCACTTCGCCAGGGAGTTCTTCGGGTCGGGCACCGAGGTCAGACTGCGCCCTTCCTTCTTCCCGTTCACCGAGCCGAGCGCCGAGCTCGACGTGTCGTGCTTCGTCTGCGCCGGCTCCGACCCGGCGTGCCGGGTCTGCGGTGGCGGCGGCTGGCTGGAGATGCTGGGATGCGGGATGGTCGACCCCAACGTCCTCTCCGCCGCCGGATACGACCCCGAGACCCTCTCCGGCTTCGCCTTCGGCGTGGGTGTCGAGCGGCTCGCCATGGTCCGCCACGGCCTGGACTCGATCAAGAACTTCGTCGACAACGACGTCCGCTTCCTGAGGCAGTTCCGATGAAGGTCTCACTGCGCTGGCTGCAGGAGTACATCGACCTGCCCACGACCGACCCCGCCGAGCTGTCCGTCGTCTTCACCAACCTCGGTCATGAGGTCGAGGGTGTCGAGACGCTGGAGCCCGATTGGACCGGCGTGGTGGTCGGCAAGGTCCTCGAGGTCGGGCCGCACCCGGACGCCGACCGCATCCGGGTATGCCAGGTGGACATCGGCGGCGGGCCGACCCGGATCATCTGTGGCGCCTGGAACTTCGACGCCGGGGCGTTCGTGCCCGTGGCCGTTCCCGGGGCGGTGCTCCCCGGCGGATTCGAGATCGGGGAGCGCACCATTCGCGGCGTCACCTCGCACGGGATGATCTGCTCGGAGCGCGAGCTCGGCCTGGGTGAGGATCACGCCGGGATCCTGGTCCTCGACGGCGAAGAGGAGCTTGGGAGGCCCTTCGCCGAGCTCGTCGAGCTCCCCGACGTGGTCTTCGATCTCGCCATAGGGCCCAACCGCCCCGATGCGATGTCCATGGTCGGTCTCGCCCGCGACCTGGCCGCCCATTACGACATCGATTTCCGTCTTCCGGCCGACGACCTGCCGACGGTGCCCGGCGACACGGGTCTCACCGTCGCCATCGAGGACCCCGAGGGCTGCCGGAGGTTCGTCGCCCGGGAGATCCGGGGCGTCACCATCCGCACCTCGCCGATGTGGATGCGTCACCGGCTGGCCAAGGCGGGCATGCGCCCCATCTCCAACGTCGTCGACGTCACCAACTACGTGATGCTGGAGCTGGGTCACCCCCTGCATGCCTTCGACGCCGACACGATCGCAGGCGGGTCGCTCATCGTGAAGCGGGCGACCGATGGCGAGACATTGGTCACCCTGGACGGCGAGGAGCGCCGACTCACGCCCGACGACCTCATCATCTACGACGCCGACGGTCCCACGTCGATGTCAGGGACCATGGGCGGTGAGCGGAGCGAGGTGGGCGACGGGACCACGCGGGTGATCATGGAGGCCGCTTCGTGGGACCCGCCGACGATCATGTACATGTCGCGGCGCCACGGGCTGCGTTCCGAGGCCTCGCTCCGGTTCGAGCGTGGCGTCGACCCCGAGTTGGCCGACCGGGCCAACCGCAGGGCGAGCGCCCTGGTCGCGAGCCTGGGCGGGGGAGAGGTGCTGGAGGGCTTCGTCGACGAGGTGGCAGCTTCCTGGGAGCCCGCGGTGGTCGATCTGCGGATGGCTGACGTCGACCGCCTGCTCGGCCCCGGGCTCGACGCCGGCACCGTCGCCGACATCCTCGGCAGGCTCGGGCTCACCGTCGAGCCGGGTGACCCGATGCGTGTCGTGGTCCCGACATTCAGACCCGATCTCGCCCGGCCCGCCGATCTGGTCGAGGAGGTCGCCCGGATCCACGGCTACGACCGTTTCGAGGCCCGCATCCCCACCGGCCCTGCCGGAGGGCTCGAGCCCCGTCAGAAGCGTATGCGACGGGTCACGGAGGTGCTCGCCTCCGCCGGGCTGTTCCAGGCGTTGAGCCTGCCGTTCGTGGGTCTGGCCGACCTGGAGCGTCTCGGTGTCACGGAAACCGACCTGCTCACGGTGAAGAACCCGCTGCGTGACGAGGAGAGCAAGCTGCGGCCCACGATGCTGCCGGGGCTGTTGTCGGCCCTGCGCCGGAACCTGTCGCACGGGGCTTCGGGCGTCCACCTCTTCGAGACGGGCCGGGTGTTCTCGGTCGAACCCGACGTCGACGACCCGCGGCTGCCCACCCAACCGATGCGTCTCGCGTGGGTGATGCACGGCCCCTTCGGCATGACAGTCGACGGGAAGGGAGGCGTCCAGGCCGACGGCCGGGTCTCCCTGGCGGTGTGGCGGCGTCTGGCTGGTGCGCTCGGCATCGAGGCCCGTCTCCTGCCCGGATCGGCGCCCGGGTTCCATCCCGGCAGGACCGCAGCCGTGGAGATCGACGGAGTGGTGATCGGTCATGTCGGCGAGCTCCATCCCGAGGCCACCCGGGCCTGGGAGATCAGTGGCCGGGTCGGGATCGCAGAGCTCGACTACGAACCGCTGCTCGCCCCGGTGGCGCCTGTGCCCGGGTTCACTCCCTCTGTGTACCCGCACGTCGACTTCGACCTCTCGTTCCGGGTCGCCCCCGACGCCCTGGCGGGCGAGTTGCTGCGTGTCACGAGTGATGCCGGTGGCGACCTCCTCGAGTCCTCCTGGGTCTTCGACGAGTTCCGGGGCCCCGACGGTGAGCGCGCCATCGCCATCCGCTACCGGCTGCGTGCTCCCGATCGCACGCTCACCGGAGAGGACATGGCCGCGGTGCGACAGGCGATGATCGACGCCGCGGCGGCGGCCGGGGCCACCTTGCGCGGCGCATGAGGATCGCCGGTCTCGAGGAGATCCTGACCGGGCCACCCGAAGAGGCGGCGCCCCTCCTCCTCGGCAGTCACCTGGTCTCCGCCGTCGGCGGGGAGGTCGTCCGGATGCGGATCACGGAGGTGGAGGCGTACAAGGGATCCGAGGACCCGGCGTCCCACGCCTATCGGGGGCTGACGGAGCGGAACAGGTCGATGTTCGAGCGTCCGGGCACCCTCTACGTCTATCGCTCCTACGGCATCCACCACTGCGCCAACACCTCGGCCGGGCCCGAGGGCGTGGGGTGGGGGATCCTCATCCGCGGTGGGCAGATCATCGAAGGCGAGCACGTGGCCCGACGGCGCCGTGCCGGCCGTAGCGACCTCGCCGACGGGCCGGGCAAGGTGTGCCAGGCCCTGGGGATCGTGGGTGATCACGACGGGACCTACCTCCTCGACGGCGAGCCCCCGTTGTGGCTCGAGCACGGGGAACGGCCGGAGCTGATCGTCTCCACGCCCCGGATCGGGATCAGCAAGGCCCGGGAGCTCCCCTGGCGCTTCGTGACCGCGATCAGTGCCAACGCCTGACGGTTTACCCTGGCGTGCCCATGTCCCGCGATCTCGAACTCATACTCAGGTACGCCGATCAGGTGGTGCCGCGCGCCGACCTCGAGGCCAAGCTCGCCGAGGGCCGGCCCCTCCGGGTGAAGCTCGGAGTGGACCCGACGGCGCCGGCGGTGACGCTCGGTTGGGCGGTGGTGCTCCGCAAGCTCCGGCAGTTCCAGGACCTGGGGCACACGGCCGTGCTCATCATCGGCGACTTCACGGCCCGGGTCGGTGACCCGTCGGAGAAGAGTGCGACCCGCAAACGACTCTCGGCCGATGAGGTAGACAGGTACGCCAACGCCGTCCTCGGCCAGTTCCGCCACGTCCTCTCCGACGAGAACCTCGAGATCCGCCGCAACTCCGAGTGGCTGGAGACGATGGACATGGAAGGCATGCTCGAGCTCACCAGCTCGGCCACCGTGGCGCAGATGCTGGAGCGGGCCGACTTCGCCAAGCGCTACGAGGCCGGCAGCCCGATCTCGGTCATGGAGTTCTTGTACCCCTTGCTGCAGGGCTACGACTCGGTGGCCGTGGAGGCCGACATCGAGCTCGGCGGGTCCGACCAGCTGTGGAACCTGATGATGGGTCGCACCGTTCAGGAGCGCTTCGGACAGACCCCGCAGGTGGCTCTCACCGTGCCGCTCCTGGTCGGCACCGACGGCGTCCAGAAGATGTCCCAGTCGCTGGGCAACTACATCGGCGTCGAGGACGATCCGCGTGAGATGTACGGCAAGACCATGAGCATCCCCGACGAGTTGATGGGGCAGTGGTTCCGTCTGGCGGCCGACCTCGACCCGCACGAGGTGGAGTCGATCGAATCGGCTATCGCCTCGGGTGATCTCCACCCGGCCGAAGCCAAGCGCCGACTGGCCCGGGAGGTGGTCGCCCTCTACCACGGCCCTGAAGCGGCGGAGGACGCCGAGCGGGAGTTCGACGAGGTCTTCCGCAAGGGCGGCACCCCGGACGAGATCCCGACCGCGACGCTCCCCGATGACGACCCGGTCAGCCTGCCCGGGTTGCTCCGTGACGTCTTCGGCATCTCCGGGGCGGAAGCCAGGAGGCTGATCGACCAGGGTGCGGTGAGCGTCGCAGGCGAGGATCTTCGGGAATACGAGGTGCCTCGTGCGACGTTGGCAGGTGTGACGCTCCGTGCCGGGAAGCGGCGGTTCGTCCGTCTCTCCGAATGATTTGCATAGGAGCGGGCCCGGGCTACAGTTCCGGGTGGCCGGAGTGGTCCGGCCGATCCGAAACCGGTACGTCCGAGAATCATGACGGACGCGCCGGGTTGTCGTCTGTACCGGGGCCGCGATAGAATCGCCGACCCGACTGACACACAGGAAGTCAGACGCGGAGTCTGTGAGGCTCCTTGACAACTGAACAATGTGCCAAAAGCCAGCAGTGCTCCATCCTCTGTGAAGGCAGGGGAGAGGAGTGACTGTTCAGTGGCGCATCGGAGGCTCTCACGGGCCGATGGTGTGTCACGGTGTGCAATCAAAGCTCTGAGACCTCGTTTCGAGGTCTTGGACCCAAAATGAGCACAAACCTTCACTGACAGGACTCGGGCCCTCGGCCCGACGATTGTTCGATGGAGAGTTTGATCCTGGCTCAGGATGAACGCTGGCGGCGTGCCTAATGCATGCAAGTCGAGCGACGCATGCCGGAGGGGTAACCCACTGGTATGACGGAGCGGCGAACGGGTGAGTAACACGTGAGCAACCTGCCCCTCAGACCGGGATAGCCCAGGGAAACCTGGATTAATACCGGATACCCTCGGAGATCCGCATGGATTTGCGAGGAAAGCTCAGGCGCTGAGGGATGGGCTCGCGGCCTATCAGCTAGTTGGTGGGGTAACGGCCTACCAAGGCATCGACGGGTAGCTGGTCTGAGAGGACGATCAGCCACACTGGGACTGAGACACGGCCCAGACTCCTACGGGAGGCAGCAGCAGGGAATCTTGCGCAATGGGCGAAAGCCTGACGCAGCAACGCCGCGTGGGGGATGACGGCCTTCGGGTTGTAAACCCCTTTCAGAAGGGAAGAAATTGACGGTACCTTCAGAAGAAGCCCCGGCCAACTACGTGCCAGCAGCCGCGGTAATACGTAGGGGGCGAGCGTTGTCCGGAATTATTGGGCGTAAAGAGCTCGTAGGCGGCTCAGCAAGTCGGCTGTGAAATCCCGAGGCTCAACCTCGGAACTGCAGTCGATACTGCTGTGGCTAGAGTCTGGTAGAGGAGAATGGAATTCCCGGTGTAGCGGTGAAATGCGCAGATATCGGGAGGAACACCAGTAGCGAAGGCGGTTCTCTGGGCCAGTACTGACGCTGAGGAGCGAAAGCGTGGGGAGCAAACAGGATTAGATACCCTGGTAGTCCACGCCGTAAACGTTGGGTACTAGGTGTGGCGTCCCGATCAACGGGTGCCGTGCCGAAGCTAACGCATTAAGTACCCCGCCTGGGGAGTACGGCCGCAAGGCTAAAACTCAAAGGAATTGACGGGTCCCCGCACAAGCGGCGGAGCATGCGGCTTAATTCGATGCAACCCGAAGAACCTTACCTGGGCTTGACATCACGGGAAAAGCCGTAGAAATACGGTGTCCATTAGGGCCCGTGACAGGTGGTGCATGGCTGTCGTCAGCTCGTGTCGTGAGATGTTGGGTTAAGTCCCGCAACGAGCGCAACCCTTGTCCTATGTTGCCAGCGCGTAATGGCGGGGACTCATAGGAGACTGCCGGGGACAACTCGGAGGAAGGTGAGGACGACGTCAAGTCATCATGCCCCTTATGTCCAGGGCTGCACGCATGCTACAATGGCCGGTACAATGGGCAGCGAACCCGCGAGGGTGAGCGAATCCTAAAAGCCGGCCTCAGTTCGGATTGGAGTCTGCAACTCGACTCCATGAAGTCGGAGTCGCTAGTAATCGCGGATCAGCAAAGCCGCGGTGAATGCGTTCTCGGGGATTGTACACACCGCCCGTCACGTCATGAGAGTCGGCAACACCCGAAGTCAGTGGCCCAACCCTTTTGGGAGGGAGCTGCCGAAGGTGGGGTCGGCGATTAGGACGAAGTCGTAACAAGGTAGCCGTACGGGAACGTGCGGCTGGATCACCTCCTTTCTAAGGAGCGATATGACGGATGGGTTTATCACAACCCAATCCCAGCTCTAAGTTGATCTGCTGACTATTCACCGAGTTTCGGAGCTTTAGAAGCGATGGAACGAACAAGCCCTCCGGCTCAGTCGGATGTGGAAGTTCGGATGAGTCGCTTCGAGAGGGAAGAAGCCCGGTGGGCACGCTGTTCAGTCGTGAAGGAGTCTCACCGAGGCCCGGATCTTCCGGGTTCTCGATGACGCCTTCAGGCACCTTGAGAACTGCATAGCGAGCACGATGTCTTGGAATTCTATTTATGTCCAAGCTACTAAGAGTCAACGGCGGATGCCTTGGCGCTAGAAGACGATGAAGGACGTGGCAGGCTGCGATAAGCCCCGGGAAGCCGTCAAGCAGGCAACGAACCGGGGATTTCCGAATGGGGAAACCCAACTGGGGTCATGCCCAGTTACTCTGGTCTGAACACATAGGGCCAGTAGAGATAACCAGGGGAATTGAAACATCTCAGTACCCTGAGGAGAAGAAAGCAATAGCGACTCCCTGAGTAGTGGCGAGCGAAACGGGAAGAGCCTAAACCGATGCAGTGTGATAGCCCGGTGGCGTTGCTGTATCGGGGTCGTGGGACCCACCCGTCGGTACACCGGTGCCGGCAAGGAGTTACAAACTCGGCGGTTAGTCGAAGACAGCTGGAAAGCTGGGCCACAGCAGGTAATAGCCCTGTAGACGAAAACCGATCGAGCTCCTGGTGGAGTTCCCAAGTATCACGGAGGATATTCCGTGTGAATCTGCGAGGACCACCTCGTAAGGCTAAGTACTCTCTAGCGACCGATAGCGGACAAGTACCGTGAGGGAAAGGTGAAAAGTACCCCGGCGAGGGGAGTGAAATAGTACCTGAAACCGTTGACTTACAAGCAGTGGGAGGAGTTGTTTACAACTCTGACCGCCTGCCTTTTGAAGAATGAGCCGACGAGTTAGCGATATGTGGCAAGGTTAAGGCGAGAAGCCGTAGCCGAAGCGAAAGCAAGTCTGAATAGGGCGTCTAGTCGCATGTCCTAGACCCGAAGCCGAGTGAGCTATCCATGGGCAGGGTGAAGCGAGGGTAAGACCTCGTGGAGGCCCGAACCCACCAAGGTTGAAAACTTGGGGGATGACCTGTGGATAGGGGTGAAAGGCCAATCAAACTCGGCGATAGCTGGTTCTCCCCGAAATAGCTTTAGGGCTAGCGTCGTA
>JAGFIR010000056.1 GCA_024103415.1 Acidimicrobiales bacterium | reverse complement strand
TCCACGATCCGAGCCTCAATCTCAGCAGGGGTTTGATGCGGACACGACGCCGGCCTCGATGACCGGTCAACCAGCCCGGCCAACCCCTGGTCGGCGTAGCGACGAAGCCACCCATGCACCGTCTGACGGGCCACCCCATACCGGCGAGCCACATCCGTCACGGTGGCTCCGCCCAGGACCTCTAGCACTGCCTGATACCGCTGCTCCACGACACCCAGCTCCACCAACAAGAAGACCTCCCCGCATCAAACGAGAAGGATGGAACCAGGAGGAGGTGTCACCCACGTACCGGAGCCACTGTCGCCCAGGAGCCGGAGCCGCGTCCACAAACTGTCGCCCACCTACCGGAGCCACAGTGTCCATCATCTACCGAAACAGCACATCGACCGTTCGGCACCAGTAGGGCACCAGATGACAACCTACGCTCTCAACGGAGCGGGTCCTAAAAGCGAGAAACCCTTGCGATGCAAGGGTTTTTCTTCGTGGTAGCGGGGGCGGGATTTGAACCCGCGACCTTCGGGTTATGAGCCCGAGAACGGGGTGTCCGCTGACCAGGCGAAATCCGCGAAATGCCTGTTCAGACTGGGTTTTCGGTTCGCGTCATTTCGCGTTCGTGACCGTCCCATCGCACCCTCTCGCGCGATGGACGCGCGATGGAATCCGAAACCGCTCCGAACTCGATCACGGTGGAAACGGCTCGAAGCCTTCGATCCGTTGCGTCTCCCGGACGAAGGCGACGATCGCATCTACGTCTGCGGGGGTTAGTCCATCGATTGGTGGCATCGGCCCAAAGTTCCAATGGTGCGGTTGTACGCCTCGGGTCACTGCGAATAGGAAGGCACCGTCCGCGTGGTGTCCTGGTTCATACAGGATGGAGAGGTGAGACGGTCCTTTGTCGGTGCCTCGCAGATCCTCGCCGTGGCATTCGGCACAGTTGGCCGCGTAGAGGTCGGCGCCCGTTGCAACCAGCCCGGGATCTTGTGGTTCGATGTCGGTGTTCGATCCGACGACACATGCTGCGACCAGGAACAGGATTGCAGTAGAAAGAGTCAGCCGAATGATCATTTGGAGTCATTCATGGGAGCTGCGACGATCTCTATCTCCGTCGCCCCTGTGTTTCCGCCCGTTGACTCCTCCACGTCGAAACGGAGGATCTGTCCCGCAAAGGTGACTTCAGAGCGTCCTACCGGATAGGGGCCGTAGGTTTCCTCATTGTCAACTGTGACGGTGAACGTCGCCGTGGTTGCGGTCCCATCTGACATCGTTCGAGTATGGAATCCAACGGCGACCACCTCGAAGTGCCGGCCCAGATCCAGCACGATGTAGGCGTTGTCGCCGTCGCCTCGCGTTGACCATTCCGTCGAGGGATCACCGTCGATCGCGTTCTCGGCAGCGAAGGCCTCGGAGAACTCGGAGCTGACGTCAGTCACATCGGCCTCCGGTGCCAAGTTGCGGCCCGGAGATACCTCAGCTGCGGGCGGTGTCCGGAATGTGAGCAGTTCGCTTCGATAGAGGCGCCCGTCGACACCCACCCCCTGAAGCCGATAGAAGTACTCAGTGTCGGGTTCCAATCCACCGAGAACTACCTCGTGGTCGGAGTGTCCAGCGGCGCCCATGTCCTGGTCGGTGGCCAGACTCCCCAGGTCCTCGGTCTGACCGTACGCCACTGCGCACACCGCATCGATGTTCGTGGTGACAGTTAGCGTCACAAAACCACCTGACGGATCAGGCTCGATCGTGGGTCCGTCGGCAGCGATCGCTTCGAAGGCGAAGACTTCGGTGGCCGATTCAGTGTCCCCTCCGCATGCAACGACTGCCAGGCCAATCAAGCCGAGGATGGCGATCCCCGCCCGCATCCGTCCAGCTCCCACGATCCGTTTGGCGATCATCCGGTTCAGCCGGCGGGGTTGGCGAGGAGGAATGCGATGTTGAGCTGCTGGCGGATGGTGAGGACGAGGATCACCACTGCTGGGATGAGCCAGAGCCAGGGCCGCCAGCGGATGTGGAGGTTGAGCCATCTGCCGGTGATCTTTCCGTAGGTCGTCCGTGCTGCGAGGGCGACCATGGTTGGAATGATGAGAAGCGATGCGGGGTTGAATTGCCAGGCTCGAATCAGGTCGCCGCGGGCGGTCCACATCACCCCTCGAGTCATCCCGCATGTGGGGCCCATGATCCCGAGATAGTGCAGCGGCCCGTGGATGTCGACGGGTGGTAAGCCCACGATGGCGACGATCACCGCAATCGGGATGCCGATGATGGCCAGTTTGGTGGTGGTGGGATGACGGTCGTGTGTCTCCCAACCAAACATGACCACGCCGGTGCTGGCTCGATCAATCATCTGCTACGCCGCATCGTAGAGAGGTTCCGGCTGAGCCATAGCGAGGGTTGCTCATCCGTCCCCCGAGTTGAGGACGGACTCGACGGCGGTGAGTAGCTCGACGTCGGAGGCGACGTTGTCGAATCGTTCCACGATGGTCCCGTCGGCGTCGATGACGAACACCCACGGTTCGCCGCCGTCAGTTTCGGGTGTGGGTGCGATCCACTCGACAGCGGCCGGGTTCAACTCGTTGCCGGCGAAATCCTGCCACACCTCGAGGTGGATGAACTCCATCCGATCGCCGTACTCGAGGGTGAGCTGGTGGACACTGTCGGTGATGGGACCGCAGAACCTGCTGACACAGAACGTCGGCGTGGAGACCACCACCATGACTGGACGACCGGCGGCGATGGCGTCGGCGACGGTGATGTCGTGCAACTCGGGGTCGGGTATAGGAGTATCGCCACCTGCACGAGAGTCGATCGATTTGGGGTCCACTGTGGGGTCGCCGGCCAATGGCTGACGTGTCCGCGGAGCCGAGTCGCCGACTGTGGGTATGTCGGAGCTGTCCAGAACTTCGAAGGCTCCGGTGGTGGTTTCGGTTCGGCCGTCGACTTCGGCGGCGACCACGACCTCCCAGAACCCGGGTCGATCGAATTCGACGTCGGGCGCTGCGTAGACACCGGTTGCCACCGATCCGGCTACGAGTGTCGGTCCTGCGGCGTTGGGATCGAGCTCCTGGCCCGGGATGGGGAGGAAGACGGCTTCGACCGGGCTGATGGCAGGGGGGTCGAATGGGTCGGTCTGCTCCCCGTCGCCGAGGTAGTTGAGGCTGAAGGTGACCGCGCCGAAGGCGAGGGTCTGGCTCTGGTCAGGGCTGTACAGGCCGACGATGAACCTAGCTGGACGGTGGGCGACCACGTCGTAGCTGGCCACCGCGGCGACAAGACTCTCGGCGGCCCCGCGGTTCGGGCTGCTGCACCCGGCCGCCGTCAGGGCCAGGACAATGAGGACGACGACCACACCACTCACTCGACGTCTTGAGACCCGACCTCGCCGGACCGTTGGGGGCCTTCCTCGGTGACGTTCGACCTTTGACATCAGTCGCTCTCGTCCGATGCGCACGGCAGCAGGCCATGACCGATGGCGGGAACCAACCCATACACCGGGCTCGACGACCCCGACGGCCAACCCTTCCTCTTCCGCGGTGACGTCGACGTGCGGGCGAAGGCAATGCAACGAGTGGTGGCGATGGAGAAAGGAGACGACGCTGTCGCTTGGACCCTCGACTCGCTCCGGGAAGACGAAGACACGGCCACCGTGACGGTCGGCGAGTTCGCCGGTGAACCGATCGTCATATTCTGGAAGCCCGGACAAGCGTCCGCCCTCGAAACCTCATCGGTGGCGAGCGGACGCGAAGTGGGAACCGTAGGAGTCTTCTCGCCCGTCGTCGAGGACCAGACGCTCACCTTCCAGGCAGAAGGCGACAGCTTCATCGACGAGGAGACCGGCAGCACCTGGAACATTCTCGGTGAAGCCACAGACGGCCCTCTCACCGGTGAGACTCTGGAGCCGATCACCCACCTCAGGACCTTTTGGTTCTCCTGGTCGACCTTCCGACCCGACACCGAACTGATCGAGGAGCGACCCTGACGCCGACTCGGCCGAGACGTTTCTTTGCGCCTGGCTGTCCGCGGTCCTCCCGGGACGGTTGGTTCTCAAAACGACGCTCGGCTGGTTGTGGGCCGATCCCATAGCCGCGCTGGGCATCGCCTATCTGGTGCTTCGAGAAGGCAGAGAGGCCTGCAAGGCAACCACGACTGATAGCCAAGGTTCGCCTGCCCAATCAGGGTCCGTGTGTTTCGCCCCCCTCTACCAGCTGACTTCGGAGCAGCCTTGATGGGTGTCGGGTTCCACCTGGAGGGTGGCGTGGTCGATCCGGTAGTCGTCTTGAAGGAGGCCGCGGGCTTGGTCGAGAACCGAGTGGGGATCTGTGGTGGCGGTAGTCATGAGGTGGACGGTGGCGACATCCATCTCGGAGGTGAGTGTCCACACGTGGAGGTCGTGCACGTCGACCACTCCTGGGATTGAGCCGAGTTCGGATTGGAGCCGGTCGAGATCGAGGCCGGGCGGTGCAGCCTGGACGAGGATGCGGAGGGCTTGGTGTCCGAGCCGCCAGGCCCGGGGAAGGATGAAGAGGCCGATGAGAGCAGCGAAGAGCGGATCGGCGTATGCCCAGCCGGTGGAGATCATGATCAGCGCGGCGGCGATGACTCCGACCGACCCTGCTAGGTCGGCCAGCACCTCGAGGTAGGCGCCCTTGACGTTGAGCGACTCTTGGGCACCGGTGCGGAGGAGCCGCCATCCGATGATGTTGACGACGAGCCCGGCGACCGCCACTGCCAGCATCGGCACAGTCGCTACATCGGGCGGCTCCCGAAAGCGCTGGACGGCCTCGTAGAGGACGTACCCGGCGACGGCGAACAGCAGCACCGCGTTGGCCAGTGCGGCGAGGATCTCCAACCGGTAGAGACCGTAGGTGCGTCCGTTCCCTGCTGAAGTCCGGTCGGCGGCGACGATCGCCGCCAACGCCATACCAAGGCCGAGTGCGTCGGTTGCCATGTGCCCGGCGTCGGAGACCAACGCCAACGACCCGGTGAGGAACCCGGCCACGGCTTCGACCACCATGAACACGACTACCAGCCCGAAGGCGATGGCGAGTGGTCGGAGATGACGACGCCCCGCCCGGGGCACATGGGTGTGAGCCGCGGTCATCTGTCTGTGCCGTGGCCGTGGAGGTAGTGCTCGACCGCCACATCCAGAAGAAGCCGCACGTGGGTGTCGGCCACCCGATAGAACACCTCCCTGCCCTGCTTGCGGGCCCGGACCAGCCCCGCCAACCGCAGCTGCCGAAGCTGGTGGCTGGTGGCCGACTCGCTCACCTCCACCAGGCGGGCCAGGTCGCTGACACACACCTCCCCCGCCTCCAAGAGCGCGTAGATCATCCGCAGCCGGCTCGGATCCGCCAACAGCTTGAACCGCTCAGCGAGGTGTTGCGCCTCATCCAGACCCAACAGCCTTTCCGGCAGGGGGCCATGCCCATGAGAGTCGGGAGCTCGAGATTCCACCTTGTCCAGAGTATGACTTCCAACATATGAATACAAGCTCAGATATTCGGATTATCCTCTCGGCCGACCCTGGCTTCTGGGCCTCATTAGGTGCTGGGATATCGGTTTGAAGGTCGATGAGTTCGACCCAGTCGGGTTTGACCCTGATGCGGGCCATGCCTTTGAAGTTGGCATTGGCGTGGTCGCGGAACTTGGCGCCGTGGTCGGGTCCGAAGTAGCGGAGTCGAGTCGGCGTACTCCCCTTCCGCTCCGTCGACGATCTCGCCCCTGGCGGTCCGGCGAAGGACACGATTGTTCGGCAGTTTCCGATATCATCGCTTCTGACAGTTTGATATTGGCGAGCCGATCGGCGAGGACCACGTGATGACGCAACCGGACGCAGCCGGACACGACGACACCGCAGAGCACGAGGAGCCGTATCGGGGTCGGTGGTGGGCCTTCCCGCCGTTGCGCAACGCTCTGATCTCTGGTCTGGTACTGGCGACGGCGTTTGTGCTGGAGCGCATCGAGGTCATCCCGGTGGGAATCGCGATCGGCCTGTATGTGGTGGCTGCGTTGTTGGGGGCGTCGCATTGGGGCCGCGAGGCGGTCGAGGCGATTGCCAGACCCCGGGTCAACATCGACGTGCTGATGGCAGTCGCCACCGTTGGCTCTGCCGCGTTGGGTCTGTGGGAGGAGGCCGCGTTCTTGGCGTTCCTGTACGGGGCCGCCGAGGGTCTGGAAGAGTTCACCTACGACCGCACCCGAGGCGCGATCCGAGCGTTGCTCGACCTGGCCCCCAAGGAAGCCACCGTGGTCCGCAACGGTGTCGAGACCATCGTGCCCGCAGAAGAGCTCGCCGTTGGCGATGTGATGCTGGTGCGACCAGGTGAGAGCCTGGCCACCGACGGAACGATCCTCTCCGGTGCAACGAGCCTGGACGAATCCCCGGTAACCGGCGAATCGGTACCGGTGGAGAAGGGTCCCGGTAGCGACGTGTTCGCCGGCACACTGAACCTGACCGGAGCGGTCGAGGTCACCGTGACCCGGACATTCGCCGACAACACCCTGTCCCAAATCATCCACCTGGTCGATGAAGCCCAAGAGGAAAAGACCCAGACACAACGGCTCATCGACCGTTTCGGCGCCTACTACAGCCCCGCCATCCTCGCCGGCGCCGCCCTGCTGGCGGTAGTGCCGACGCTGCTTGGTGGTGACCCGTCGGTGTGGGTTCGGCGGGCCGTCACCCTGGCGGTGGCCGGCGCCCCCTGTGCCTTGGTCATGTCCACCCCGGTCGCGGTCGCCGCAGCAATCGGTTCCGCCGGCAAGCGAGGGGTGCTAATCAAAGGAGGGATCCACCTCGAGAACCTGGGCCTGGTCCATGTTCTGGCGATGGACAAGACCGGCACCCTGACCCGGGGGACACCCCAAGTCACCGACCTGATCCCATTCGCCACAACCGACCCAGAAGAGTTGCTGCGCGTCGCGGCCGCGGTGGAGGCCTCCTCGGAACATCCCCTGGCCCAAGCCATCGTGCGGCGGGCCGAAGCCGACGGCATCGTGGTGCGCCGGGCCGACACCTTCGAAGCCCTCACCGGCGCCGGCGCCCGCGCCCAACTCAACGGAAAGGACGTCTACGTGGGCAGTGCCACCCTGTTCGCAGACATTGGAGCCGCCATCGAAGACAAACGCGGGATCATCGATGGGCTGCAAGAAGAAGGCAAGACCGTGGTCCTGGTCGGGCACCCCGACCAGGTGATCGGCCTCGTCGCCCTCCGCGACGAATACCGCCCCGAGGCACCCCAAGCCATACAGGGTCTCCACCACAGCGGGATCCGCGACATCGTGATGCTCACCGGCGACAACACCCGCACCGCCGCCGCCATCGCCGGTCATCTCGGCATCGACCAGGTCCGCGCCGAACTGAAACCAGCCGACAAGAGCCGGGCCGTCACCGAACTACAGACCACCCTCGGCCCAGTGGCGATGGTTGGCGACGGAATCAACGACGCACCCGCCCTAGCGACCGCCACCGTCGGGATCGCCATGGGAACGGCCGGCACCGACGCCGCCATCGAAGCCGCCGACGTGGCACTGATGGGAGACGACCTCCGCACCCTTCCATACGCCGTAGCCCTCGGACGCAAAACGCGGCACATCAGCCGTCAGAACATCGTGTTCTCCGTGCTCATCCTCGCAGTCCTCATACCATCCGCCGTCACCGGGTGGCTCTCCATCGCCGGAGCCGTTCTCGTCCACGAAGTCTCCGAAATCATCGCCGTCCTCAACGGACTCCGCGCCCGAAACCCGGCCCCACCCCCACCAACCCATCACGAGTCACACTTATGAAGCCGACCTCTGAACCCGCATCAATCAAGGCTCTCAGCAATGTGTAGGCAGATGCCACCGAGTCGCATTCGACAACAGAGAGTGGACACGCAGCCCAGCCCGATATCGCCGACCACAGCTATTATCGCTCCCGGCCGTTCAGAAGAGGAGACGTCACACCGTGGGTGTTGAGACCAGGATGGAAGTGCAGCTCGCCGCGAAACTGTTCCGGGGCTTTGGCGACCCGACACGTCTGTCAATCCTCGAAGAACTAGCCGAAGCGGGCGAACTGCGGGTCAAGGACCTAGTCGACCGGCTGGGCGGATCACAGTCGAACATCTCGGGACATGTGGCCTGCCTCAAGGACTGTGGGCTAGTGGATGACCGCCCCGAAGGGCGACAAATCTTCTACCGGATCTCCGCCCCCGAAGTGGTGGCAGCGTTACGGTCCGCCGAAGAGCTGCTGGCCCTATCAGGTCAGAAGATCGAGCTGTGCCCCAACTACCGGCTCGACAGGTGACGTCGTCCTCCAAGATACCGGAGGACCAAACGGTGCCCTCGACAAGCTTGTGCAACGGATGGAGCCCCGTCCGACACAAATGGTCATCGCCGCAACACCACAAGGGAACCTGCTCGGAGTAGTCCTCAGAGAGGACGCACAAAGCCTACTCGACGGCCAATCCCCCGAAATGATCTAAACAGAACGCACAGGATGCCCCGACCATAGAGTCGACATCATGACCGTCCTCACCTCTATTGGCCTGTTCGTCCTCGCCGCCATCGCCGAGATTGGCGGTGCCTGGCTCGTCTGGCAGGGAGTGCGCGAGAAACGGGGCCTCGTGTTCGTCGGGGCCGGCGTGATCGCTCTCGGCCTGTACGGGTTCGTCGCCACCCTCCAGCCCAGCCCCCACTTCGGGCGGATCCTTGCCGCCTACGGCGGAGTCTTCGTCGCTGGCAGCCTCGCCTGGGGGATCATCTTCGACGGATTCCGGCCCGACCGATACGACATCATCGGAGCGGGCATCTGTCTCATCGGTGTCGCCGTCATCATGTACGCGCCCCGCGCAGCCGGGTGACCCCAACAGCACCTCTTCGAATTATGAGT
>JAGFIR010000047.1 GCA_024103415.1 Acidimicrobiales bacterium | reverse complement strand
AGGACGGCGGCTGGCTCGAGCCCTACGAGGTGGAGGGGATCCTGGAGGCGGCCGGGCTCCGCTACCCGAGGAGCCGGGTCGTCGCCTCCGAGGAAGATGCGGTGGCGGCCGCCGCCGAGTTCGGCGGTCCGGTCGCGGTCAAGGTGATCTCCCCGTCGGCGCTTCACAAGTCGGACGTGGGTGGCGTCCTCCTCGACGTCCAGGGTGCGGACCACGTGGCGGAGGCGTTCCGGAAGGTGACCTCGGCGGTCCCCGACCCGTCGGGCGCCCTGATCCAGGAGTTCGTGTCGGGTGGTCACGAGGTGCTGATCGGAATGACCCAGGACCCCAACTTCGGTCCCCTGGTGGCGTTCGGTCTCGGTGGCGTCTACGTCGAGCTGCTCAAGGACGTGGCATTCCGCATCCACCCCCTCACCGACGTCGACGCCAGGGAGATGATCCGGGAGACCAAGGGACATCGTCTCCTCGAGGGCTACCGCAACCAGCCGCTCGGCGACGTCGACTCGTTGGAGACGGCGTTGCTGCGCGTGTCCGGCGTCATCACCGCCATCCCCGAGTTGCAGGAGATGGACCTGAATCCGGTGAAGGTCCTCCCGCCCGGCGAGGGAGTCGTGGTCGTCGACGCCCGCATGCGTGTCGAGCCGCTTAAGGCCGGGGGCAACCGGGACCTGCCCGCGGTGGCCTCGCGCATACGCTCCGCGTAAGGTCAGAACATGGAATTCGTCACGGTCGAAACCCATGGTGCGGTCGCGCTCGTGCGCCTCGACCGCCCTCCCGTCAACGCCCTGAACGCCCAGGTTGCCGACGAGTTGCTCGAGGCATTCACCTCCTGCCAGGACCCGGCGATCCGGGCAGTCGTGGTCACCGGCCGGCCTCATTTCGCCGCCGGCGCCGACATCAAGGCCTTCAAGGAGTCGCTCGACTCGGGGGCCAGGGAGCGCAGCGCCAACAAGCTCGTCGATGCCATCGCCGCCCTGGAGAACCTCGAGAAGCCGACCATCGCCGCGGTCCACGGCTTTGCCCTGGGTGGCGGGTGCGAGCTGTCCATGGGCGCCGACTTCCGCTACGTGGCCGAGGACGCCCGTATCGGCCAGCCGGAGATCCTCCTCGGGATCATCCCGGGAGCCGGGGGCACTCAGCGCCTCCAGCGGCTCGTCGGCTACCAGAAGGCAAAGGAACTGGTCCTCACCGGACGTCACATCGACGCCCGGGAAGCCCACGCCATCGGTTACGCCGACAAGGTGCTGCCCACCGAAGCGGTCCTCGAAACGGCGATGGCCGACGCTGCGGAGTGGGGCACCAAGGCGACCGTGGCCATCTCGGCCGCCAAGAGGGCACTGAACGCCGGCCGGTTGCCGTTCGACGAGGCCATGGCGGTGGAGGCGGCCGAGTTCCAGCGATCGTTCTCCAGCGACGACGCCCGCGAGGGGATCGACGCCTTCGTGGCCAAGCGGGACCCCGACTTCAGGGGCACCTGACCGGGTTCAGGACTCGTTCTCCAGGATCCCGGCGAAGCCGTCCAGGTTGCGGCGCCAGACCCGTCTCAGGACCGGGGTGGCGAACCAGGCGGCGACCGGGCCGCCCAGCCACCACGGGAAGCGGAGGGTCTCCGTCCAGGTGACCTTGCTGCCCTGACCGTCGGCGTCGACGCGTAGCTCGCCCACACCGCTCACGGTGCCGCCGTGACGCACGGTGATCGAGGAGCCTTCCTCCCAGCCGATCACTTCGAGGACGTCGTCGGTGCGGAAGGGGCCGACGCGCGTCCTCACGATCATTGCCGTGCCGACACCCCTGCGGGATGGCCCGACGAAGGAGATTCGCTCGGCGTCACCCATCCATTCGGCGTGGCCTTCGAGGTCGGCGAGGTGGTCCCAGACCACCGCCGGCGGGCACTCGATGCGGCGTGACACGACGATGGGGGACACCCGGGCCAGGGTACAGCGGGGCCATCCTGCGACAATGGGGGGTGGCAATGATCTATCTCGACCACGCCGCCACCACACCGATGCGCCCGGGCGTCTGGGAGGCCATGGCGCCTCTCGCCGCCGAGCGCTTCGGCAATCCCTCGGGTGTCCACGAGGTGTCGCGTCGCGCCAAGGACGCCCTCGAGGAGGCCCGGGAGCGGGTGGCCGCCCGTCTCGGGGTGGCGCCATCCGAGATCGTCTTCACCTCCGGTGGAACAGAGTCGGACAATCTCGCCATCAAGGGAGCGGCTCTGGCTGGTGGCTCCCGTCGGGGCGTGGTCACGGTGGCGACTGAGCACGAGGCCGTGCTCGCCACCGTCGACTTCCTGGAGAGGCTGGGTCATCCCGTGACCAGGGTCCCGGTGGATGGTGACGGTCTCGTCGACCGCGATGCCTTGCTCGGGTCCATCGACGACGACACGGCGGTGGTCTCGGTGATGGCAGTCAACAACGAGACCGGTGTCGTCCAGGACGTGGCCGTCCTGGCCCGGGCCGTCGCCGCGGAGCGTCCGGGGGTGCTGTTCCACACCGATGCCATCCAGGCCCACTCCCCGCGGGACCTGTTGACAGACCACGTCCATCTGATGTCGCTGTCGGCCCACAAGTTCGGCGGCCCCAAGGGGTCCGGCGTGCTCGTCGTCCGGGACGGAGTCCGGCTCGAGCCGGTGATCCACGGTGGGGGCCAGGAGGCCGGCCGGCGCTCGGGGACCACCGACGTCGCCGCCGCCGTCGGCTTCGCCACCGCTCTGGACCTGGCCGCCGAGGATCACTCCCGGCTCGCCACCACCGTCGGTGGCATCCGGGACGACTTCGAGAAGATCGTGGCCGACGCCGTCCCCGGTCTCGTCGTCAACGGAGGCGACGCCCCGCGGAGCCCGCAGCACTCCAACTTCCGAATCCCGGGTGTGCGCAACGAGTCACTCCTGATCCGTCTCGATCGTGCCGGTGTCGCCGCCTCTGCCGGGTCGGCCTGTCAGTCCGGGGCGCCGAGCGTCTCCCACGTCCTCACCGCGATGGGCCTGAGCCGTGACGAGGTGAGGGAGAGCGTCCGCTTCAGCTTCGGCTGGACCACCACGCAGGACGAGGCGGCCGAGGCAGCGTCTGTCCTGATCGAGGCCGTGGAGGCGCTGCGATGAGAGTGCTGGTGGCGATGTCGGGAGGGGTCGACTCGTCCGTCGCCGCCGCCCTGATGACCGAGGGCGGTCACGAGGTGGTGGGGGTCACCCTCAAGCTCTGGTCGGGTCCCGACGGGGAGATGCCGACGGCCGGCTGTTGCACCCTCTCGGACTCCGAGGACGCTCGCAGGGTCGCCGCCACCCTCGGCATCCCGTATTACGTCCTCGACTACACCGAGGAGTTCCGTGGCGGCGTGGTCGACCGATTCGTCACCGATTATGCGTCGGGCCGGACCCCCAACCCCTGCATCGAGTGCAACCGGACGGTCAAGTTCGACCGGCTCCTGTCCCGGCTCCCCGAGTTCGACTGCGACATCCTGGTCACCGGGCACCACGCCCGGGTGGTGGATGCCGGCGGGACCTGGGAGCTGCGGCGGGGCACCGACCGCGCGAAGGACCAGTCGTACGTCCTGTCCATGCTCGGTCAGCGGGAACTGGCGGTGACCCGTTTCCCGGTGGGGGAGATGACCAAGACCGATGTCCGCCGCATCGCCGCCGACCTCGGGCTGCGCACCGCCGACAAGCCGGAGTCGATGGACATCTGTTTCGTTGGTCAGGGCGACTACCGGGGGTTCCTGCGGAGGACCGCACCTGACGCGTTCGTGCCCGGTCCCATCGTGGACACGACCGGCGAGGTCGTCGGATCCCACCAGGGGGTCGCAGACTTCACCATCGGCCAGCGCCGCGGTCTCGGCGTGGCGGTGGGCGATCCGCGCTACGTGGTCGACATCGACCCGGATCGAGCCACCGTCGTCATCGGGCCGCGTCGCCATCTGAAGGTGGGGTCGATCCACCTCCGCGACGTCACGTTCACGGCCGATCCGGTGGAGGGTGGCGTCAGCGTCCAGTATCGGGCGCACGGTGAGGTCGTGCCGGGTGTGCTCGCCGGTTCCACAGTGGTCTTCGAGGAGCGTCAGGAGGGTATCGCCCCCGGTCAGACGGTGGCCTTCTACGCGGACGACCGCGTGCTCGGTGGAGGCGTCATCGCATCGACGGAGCGATGAACCGGGCGACGTCGTTCGGATCCGCTGCCGAGGACTACGAGGCGGCGCGTCCCGGGTATCCGGCCGAGGCGGCGGACTTCGTGCTCTCCCTGGCCGAGGTTGTGACAGCCATCGAGGTCGGCGCCGGCACCGGAAAGACGACCGAGGCTTTCGCCAGGGAGAGTCTGTCCATCACATGCCTCGAGCCCGACCCGGCCATGGCAACGATCCTCCGGGCCAAGTCGCTTCCCGGTGTCACCGTGGTCGAGTCGACCTTCGAAGAGTGGCCAGGGCCGAGGGAGCCGGTGGATCTCGTCTTCGCCGGCCAGGTGTGGCACTGGCTCGACCGTGAGACCGCGGTGGCGAGGGCGAGCGACTGGCTGCGGCAGGGCGGGGTCATCGCCCTCATCTGGAACGTGCCGTCGAACCGATACGACGCGTTCGGGCACATCTACCGACAGCACGCCCCGCAATTGCTGGATGAAAGGGACCGGCTGATCGGGTTCCGGGACTCCGACGTCTGGCTCGACGACCTGGAGAGGTCCGGTCTCCAGGATGTGCGGTTGACCGTCTTCACCTGGCACGCCGACCTCGATCCCACCCGGCTCAGGGCCCTCTACGGCTCGTACAGCGACCACATCGCTCTCGACGCGCCGGTTCGAGAGCGTCTGCTCGACGCCCTGGTGGAGTCGGTGGAGACCTCCGGTGGCACGTTCCGCATCGAATACGAGACGCGGGTGTTCACCGGTCTCCGTGGTTGAGCGTCGCCGCGGCTTAGTATGCGGGCGGACGCCAGAGCGTCGCGCCTCCTTCACCCTCGATCCGTCGGGTGAATGTCGCCGCCCCGTGCGCCCCTGCGAGGGCACCGGTGAGGCGGGGGTGCCAAGCAGTGTGACGGTCATCGAGGAAGAGAAATGGCGAATACGAACATCTACGTCGGGAATCTGGCGTACAGCACGACCTCCCAGGAGCTCGAGGAGGCCTTCTCCCGCTACGGGACGGTGGCCCGGGCACAGGTCGTGTCGGATCGCGAGACCGGGCGTTCACGGGGCTTCGGCTTCGTGGAGATGCCGTCGGCCGACGAGGCCCAGCGGGCCATCGAGGCCCTCGACGGCTCCGACCTCGGCGGTCGGCGCCTCACCGTGAACAAGGCGCGCGAGCGCGATCGTTGATTTCTTGGAAGAAGTCAGTGCAACAGAAAAGGAGCCCCGGGAGGAGTGGGGCTCCTTTTCCTTCAGGTGAAGGACCGGCCTAGGAGGCGTCCGAGAGCTGTCGCAGGCGATCCCTGATCGCTTCCGAGGTCTCTCCGGTCCTCTCCTTGATCTTGCCGACGAGCTCTTCGAGGTTGCCCTCGGCTACGTCGAGGTCGTCATCGGTGAGGTCGCCCCACATCTGACGGGCCTTGCCCTTGAGCTGGTCCCATCGGCCTTCCCACTTCATGCTGGTGGCTTCGTCCATTGCTGACTCCTCAGTCGTTGGGACGTGGAACTACCCGTGGCGGGGTCGGGGCGAAACTTCAGCCCTTGTAGCCGGAAGCCCGGGCGGCCTGTCCCTGTTTCTCGGCCTTCGATCGGGCCCTCTCCCGGCTCGACTTGTCACCGGTCTCGTAGCGGTACTTCTTCCCGGAGTCGCCCCATTGGTAGTAGGCGCCTTTGGAGTCCTTGCCTCTGTGAACGGGCATGACACCCTCCTTTCGAGGGAGACCTACCCGTCGCCGGAACGGCGAAAACGAGACTCGCGACGTGTCACGGGCGGGCGGTAACGTCGACGACCTCATGGACGAGGTCGCTGAGCGGATCGAGCATCTCCGCGCCGAGATCAGGGAACACGCCTACCGGTACCACACCCTCGACGACCCGATCATCTCGGACGCCCAATACGACGCGCTGATGCGCCAGCTGATGGCTCTGGAGAGGGAGCACCCCGAACTGGTGACTCCCGACAGCCCCACCCAGCGTGTCGGGGGGCCGGTCGACGACCTCTTCCGCCCGGTGGAGCACCTCCGCCCCCTGTTCTCGCTCGACAACGCCGAGACCAGGGAGGACCTCGAGGCCTGGGTGCAGCGGATGACCCGCCAGCTCGGGGAGGCTCCTTCGGGCTACGTGTGCGAGCCCAAGATCGACGGTCTCGCCGTGGTGCTGGTCTACCGCGATGGCGTCCTCGACGTGGGCGCCACAAGGGGCGACGGGACCACAGGTGAGGACATCACCGCCAACCTCCGCACCATCAAGTCGGTGCCGCTCCGTCTCCGAGGCGACGACATCCCCGATCTCCTCGAGGTGCGCGGTGAGGTCTACATGCCGGAGAAGGCGTTCGAAGAGCTGAACCAGCGTCAGGCCGAGGAGGGCAAGCAGATCTTCGCCAACCCGCGCAACGCCGCCGCGGGCTCGGTGCGGCAGAAGGACCCCTCGATCACGGCGAGCCGGGCGCTGGGGATCTGGGTGTATCAGCTGGGGATCGTCGAGGGCGGGCCGGAGCTGACCTCGCATTGGGACACGGTCCGGTACCTGGCGGATCTCGGTTTCCGGATCAATCCGGAGAGCGCCCGGCTCGGGACCATCGAAGAGGTCTACGAGTACGTGGAACGCGCCGAGAAGCGCCGACACGAACTGGGCTATCAGACCGACGGGGTGGTCATCAAGGTCGACTCCCTGGCCGAGCAGGAGCGACTCGGTTACACCGCCCGGGCACCGCGCTGGGCCATCGCGTTCAAGTTCCCGCCGGAGGAGCAGGTGACCCGCCTCCTCGACATCCGCATCAACATCGGCCGCACCGGAGCCGCCACGCCTTTCGCCGTGTTGGATCCGGTGTTCGTGGGTGGAGCGACGGTCGGTCTCGCCACCCTGCACAACGCCGACCAGGTGGCCCTGAAGGACGTGCGCATAGGCGATCAGGTGGTGGTGCGGCGCGCCGGTGACGTCATCCCGGAGGTGGTGGGCCCCGTGGTGGCGGCCCGCACGGGCGAGGAGAAGGTCTGGCAGATGCCGTCCCATTGCCCGTTCTGTGGCAACCCCATCGTGCGGCCCGAAGGGGAGGCGGTGGCCCGGTGCACCGGTGGGTTCTCGTGCCCGTCCCGCGTTCGGGAGTGGCTGTTCCACTTCGCCGGGCGGGGCGGCATGGACATCGAGCACATGGGCTACAAGACCATCGACCTCCTCCTGAAGGAAGGCCTGATCGTCGACCCGGCGGACATCTTCACCTTCGACACCGATCGGCTCCTGGAGTACGAGGGCTGGGGCGAGATCTCGGTCCGGAAGCTGAGGGAGGCCATCGACGCAGCCAAGGACCGGCCGGTGGCCCGGCTGCTCACCGCACTCGGCATCCGTCACGTCGGCTCCACGGTGGCGCGCACCCTGGCCAGGCACTTCGGAGGCCTTCCGGCGCTGATGGACGCCACCGAGGAGGAGATCGCCGAGGTGGAGGGGATCGGCCCGACCATCGCCACCGAGGTGCGGTCATGGGCCCAGGACGAGGCCAACCGCCGTCTGGTGGAGAAGCTGGGAGCGGCCGGTGTCCGTCTCGAGGACGAGCGGGCCGAGGAGCCGGTGTCCGACCTGCTCGCAGGTGCGACGTTCGTGATCTCGGGGACGCTGGACGGCATGAGCCGGGAGGAGGCGGAGGCCGCCATCGAAGCCAAGGGTGGAAAGGCGACGGGATCGGTGTCCAGGAAGACGACGGCTTTGATCGTGGGAGATTCACCCGGGGCCTCGAAGACCAAGAAGGCCGAGGAGTTGGGCGTCCCCATCATCGACGACGCCACCTTCAGGAGGCTGCTCGAGGAGGGTCCGGGCGTCCTGGAGGGCTAGGTCAGCCCACCCGGAATATCCACTCCCACTCGCCGGGGTCGGGGAGGCCGGAGTAGGTGTCCCATTCGATGCGCACCCGATGCTCTCCCGAGCTCCAGGTCTGGATCGTGGGGTGGCCGGGTGAGGGGCTCCAGCGGTGGACGCCCGTGGCTTCGACGAAGGTGAAGTCGGTGATGGGCCATCCATCCACCCAGATCTCGGCGCGGTAGCCCACGGGGAGCACCACCTCGAGGACTGCCTGCGGCGGCACCAGTTCGTTGGGCTCCGGGGAGACGGAGACGAGGGCGCCGGGCAGATCTGTCGGGTCACCGTCCTTGGCGAAGACGATGCCGAGGATCAATGCAGCCGCACCCAACAGGCCGAGCCCTATGTAGATCAGCCGGTACGGCATACCC
>JAGFIR010000045.1 GCA_024103415.1 Acidimicrobiales bacterium | reverse complement strand
GCGTTCGCGGTGGTCGGCATGGCCGCGATGTTCTCGGTCGTCGGGCGTGCCCCCCTCACCGCCATCCTCATCGTCTTCGAGGTGACAGGGGCTCGGGACTACGGCTTGATCCTCCCGCTGATGCTGGTGGCCACCCTGTCCACCTTCCTCGCCGAGCGTGTCCACCCCGACTCGGTCTACAGCGCGGCGCTGCGTCGCAAGGGGATCACCATGAGGCGGCACGGCAGCATCGACATCCTCGACGCCATCGAAGTCGGCCAGGTGATGGCGCCGGCCCGGCTCAGGGTCGAGACGAGCTCTCCCGTCCAGGAGGTCGAGCGTCTGATGGCGATCTATCACTCCCACGGCATGCCGGTCGTCGATGCCGACGGGGCCCTCGTGGGTGTCGTGACCGTGAGTGACCTCGCCCGGGGCGACGGGCCGGATCGGACGGCCGCCGACGTGATGACCCCCCGACCGGTCACCGTCACCCCGGGGACCCCCGTGTCGCGGGCCCTGGAGCGGATGGCCGCGCTCGGCGTGGGGAGGCTGCCGGTCGTGGATGAGGACGACCCGACGAAGTTGATCGGGATGTTCCGCCGGGAGGAGGCTGTGCGCGCCTATCACGAGGCTCTCTCCTCGCGAACCGATGGTGAGCTGACCCGCGCCCGGCTCGCCCAGCGGACGGCCCCCGGCGCCGGGTACTACGACTTCCGCATCCCGGCAGGCTCGGTCGCCGATGGCCGGAAGCTGCGCGACGTCTCGTGGCCGGAAGGCTCCACCCTGGTGTCGATCCGGCGTGGCCGGGAGGTCCTGGTTCCCAGCGGTAACACGGTGCTCCAGGCGGACGACGTGGTCACCGCTTTCGGCACCGATGCCTCAAAGGCGCGCATGATCGAGCGTCTCAACGCCGGCGCTGACGAGCCGACGGCGGAGTTGGACATCAGCGAGCTCATCGAGGGCGAGGCCCCCGACGAATCCCGGCCGGACGACGCCCGCACTTAGAATCGCCCAAAACCCCGGAGACCCTTTTCATGGAAAACGCATTCCCCGCGATCGCGCTGACGATCATCATCCTCTCTCTCGTCATCTGGTGGCTCTTCAGGGCCCGCACCCGCAACGCCAGGCTGCTCGAAGAGGGGCCCAAGACCGCCTTCGAGGCGGGTCTCTCCACCAGCGGGCCTGTGTTCTCGACCGAGACGGGCTCCCGCGCCCCAGTGTCGGAGTTCACCGTCCGCGGTGGTGCGATGCACGTCACCTTCGACGTGCCGCTGCCCGAGGAACGGGACGAGGTGCTGGAGGAGCTCCTGCTCGCCGAGGCCGTCGAGGTGGTGCGGGAGAAGCGTCACACCCTGCCTCTGGGAGATCTCGAGGAGATCGTGGTCCATGCCGGTCGCGGCGACCGGGTCCGCGAGGTCGGACGCGTCACGCTCCCGGCGAAGGGCGAGCTTCCGCCTCCGGCGCCGGTGGCAGGCATCGATCTCCGGCACGTCGCCCACGACCCCTTCGCCGCCCCGTTCGACG
>JAGFIR010000031.1 GCA_024103415.1 Acidimicrobiales bacterium | reverse complement strand
CGGAGGGCGCGTCGGAGTTCGTGGAGCGTGTGGACGAGTTGCTCGAGTTCGTCATCCCGAAGTTCGAGGGCGAGGCCAAGTCCTACCTGTCCATCGGCATCGGGTGCACGGGCGGTCACCATCGCTCGGTGGCCATCGCCGAGGAGATCGCCCAACGGCTACAGGCCCACGGAATCCGCGCGGCAGTACAGCATCGGGACATTCATCGTTGATCACCCAGACCCAGACCCAACTGGCCCCACTCCTGCTGGATCCCCAAGGACCGGCGGTCGTGGCCATTGGCGGGGGACACGGCCAGGCGGCCGCCCTGGAGGCGATCCAGACCTATGCCGGTGACATCACGGCGCTCGTGTCGGTGGCCGATGATGGCGGCTCATCGGGTCGGCTCACCTCCCTGGGCATCCCGCCGCCTGGCGACGTGCGCCGGTGTCTGCTGGCCCTGACCCCGGAGCCGACCATGTGGTCGGAGCTGTTCGCCCATCGCTTCGAAGGCGGCGACATCGACGATCACTCGATGGGCAACCTGATCCTCGCCGCGCTCACCGACATCTTCGGCGACTTCGCCACGGCGGTGGACATGGCGGGGCGGATGCTGGGAACCATGGGGAGGGTGATCCCGGTTGCCGACCGCCCGGTCACCCTCAAGGCCGTCGTCAACGGGCGTGAGGTGGTGGGCCAACTCGAGATCGCCCGCAGCCGGGGCGAGATCACCGACCTCTCCATCGATCCGTCGGACACCGAGGCGTGCGTGGCCGCCCTCGAGGCCGTGGCCGGCGCCCAGCAGATCGTGATCGGCCCCGGGAGCCTCTACACGTCGGTGATGGCCGCCCTCAAAGTTCAGATGCTGGCGCCGGCGGTGCAGGCGTCAACGGCCCAGCGGGTGTTCATCCTCAACCTGGTGACACAGGACGGGGAGACGCTGGGTATGACCGGTGCCGACCACCTCACCGCCCTGCGCCGCCAGTGCGGGATCGAGGGCCCGGGTGTGGTGATCGTCCACGATGGCGAGCTCGTCGTGCCCGCCGGTCTGAACCGCGTCGACCTCGACGCCGAGGCGGCGGCCGAGCTCGGTTGGCGCGTCGTCAGGGCCGACGTGGCCGATCAGGATGCGGAGTGGCCGGCTCACGATCCCGTGAAGATGGGGGCAGTATTGGAGCGGCTCGCCAAGGGTATGGAGTGACATGGGGAGATATCTGACCATCGATGACGTCGAAGTCGACGGGCTGTCCGTCCTCGTCCGGTCCGATCTGAACGTCCCGCTGGAGGATGGCCGCGTGTCCGACGACTTCCGGATCCTCCAGGCGCTGCCCACACTCGAAGAGCTCGTGCGTCGCGGGGCCAGGGTGACGGTTTGCTCGCACCTCGGTCGACCCAAGGGGATCGACCCGGCGTTCACGCTCCGACCGGTGGCAGAGCGGATGGCGGAACTGACGGATGTAGCCGTGGAGTTCGAGGCTCCGGCACCAGGCGGGATCACCGTGTTGGAGAACACCCGCTTCCTGTCGGGGGAGACGGCCAACGACCCGGTCACCGCCAATCAGTTGGCGGCGGGACACGATCTCTTCGTCCAGGACGCTTTCGGCTCGGTCCACCGCGCCCATGCCTCGA
>JAGFIR010000027.1 GCA_024103415.1 Acidimicrobiales bacterium | reverse complement strand
GGGCTGAAGTTCTGGGTCTCCACCTGGGGGATCGGGTTCTCAGCGGTGGTCACGAACCGGACGAGGCCCCGGTAGACCGCCTCCGCGTACGTCTGGCGGAAGGTGGTGGTCTGCGCCAGCGCCTCTTCGGTGGGGTTCGAGATGTACAGCCCCTCGACGATCGCCGACGGGACCTCCGCCACCTCGATCAGGGTGTAGTAGTCGCCGCCGTCCGAACCGATCCGGGCGATCAACCCCTCACCGGTGCCACCCGTCCAGTCGGCGCCGAAACTGGCGAACGAGCGACGCAGCTCGTCGAGGATCAATGCCCCGAGGCGGGCCGACTCGTCGTCGAAGGCGGAGACGTACACCTCGGAGCCCGGGTGGTCGAGCGTCGTGGCCGGACCGCTGTTGTGATGGATGGAGACGATGGCGTCGGCGTCGACGGAGTTCGCCAGCACGCTGCGGAAGGTGAGACCGACCTCGAAGTCCCCGCCGTCGGGGCCGTTCACCGGCCGCGTGGCGATGGCGGCGTGGGCGGCGGGCACACCGGTCCCGGGGGTGATCGCCCCGGTCGTCCAGTCGATGTCGTGGGGCGAGCTGAGTAGCTCGACGACTCGATCGGCCACATCGAGGTTGACGTCGGCCTCCCTCAGGCCGTTCGGCCCGATGGCCCCGTAGTCGGGGTAGCCGTGACCGGCGTCGATGACGAAGACGGCGTCGGCGAACCCGTCGCGGTCCAGCAGGACCTCACCCGGCGTGACCTGGTCGGCCGAGAGGAAGCCCTCCCGGTTGCAGACGTCGAGCACGCGATAGCCACCCGCCTCCTCGCCGAGGACCGCGAAAGGGATGTTGGCGGCGATGGCATTTCCCTGATACATCGTGCCGGCCCGGCTGGTGACCCAGCCGACCCGGGTGGGCCTCGATGGGGCTGTGGTGGTGGTCGGCGAGGCCTGTCCGATGGTGGGGGAGGGGGTGGAGGGGTTCGCCGAATCTCGCCACACCAGGAACCCGGTGACGAGCGTCACTGCGACCAGGACGACGAGAATCGGCTGGTTTCGGCTCAGACTTCCCCCTGCGAGGCGACCGGGCTAGGTCACCACAGGTCGCGCCGTATGCCAAACGGAGGCCTCAGCCGACGTGCCGGGGAGGTTGCCCGACCCGGTCGCTGAGGGCCGCGGCCCGGTCGCGGACGATCCGCTCGGCTATCCCCCGCGCCGCATGCCGGATCCACATCGCGGTCTGGGAACCGTCGCGGTAGTCGGCCTCGCCGAACGCATCGACCCGCCGCTGCTCGAGCAGGCGCGCGGCCTGGGCGAACTCCCGCTCCGAACCGGGGTTGTACACGGCGTAGGTCCGACCCCCGTTGCCGGAGACGATGGAGAAGACGGGCACGTCCGACGGGCCGTCGGCGATGTAGATCATGTTCTGGAAGGGGACGCGTCGGTCCTCCGGGGCGATCTTGGCGTTGACGTCGATCGACGGGTTCTTGTTGGTTCCCTTGTTGATCTCGAAGACGGCGCGTGTCTTCGAGGTGTTGTCGATGACATAGATCAACTGCTGGATCTCGCCCTCCGGGGAGAACAGCTGACCCTGCTTGTTCTGATACTCGGGCGGCGCCACCAGTTCGGTGAACTCGCACGCCCACACGTAGTCGATGTACGGGGCGATGGCGGATCCCAGGATCATGCGACGCAGACCGGTCGACACCACATAGTGCTCCACCGTGATCTGGTGCTCGGCGAAGAACGGGTCGGCCTGGATCTCTTTCTTGAGGAGCTCCATGAAGTCGGGGATGCCGGAATAGAAGTCGATCCGGGAGCCGAGCTCCTCGAGGAGCTGGTTGCTCAGCCCCGGCATGCGGCCGTGACGCACATAGGAGAGGATGTGGTTGAGGTAGAGGTGGTCGCGCTGGATCAGCTTCGACCCGTGGCTCCGGTAGAACTCCTCGAGCCCATCGACCTCAGCCCAGAACTCGGCCTCGTCGATCCCGTAGTGACGGAACAACGGGCCCTGCATGTTCCCGGGGATCAGGGTCTTGTCGAAGTCCCAGATCACCGCGATCACGTTCTGTGGAAAGATCTGGCTCACGGCCCTATTGAGGCTATTCGGAATCGCGAAAACCACAACAGGTACGGTTCCGTCGATGTTCGACGTCTACACCTCGTGCCGCCGGGTGGACTCGGGCGGAGTCAGCCTCAACGTCGCCGATCACGGGCCTCCCGACGGCGAGCCCGTCCTGATGCTCCACGGCTTCCCCGACTCGGCGCGTCTCTGGCGCAACCAGATCCCGGCGCTCGTAGAAGCGGGGTATCGGGTCATCGCCCCCGACCTGCGCGGGTTCGGGAGGTCCGACCTGTCGGTCACCGCCCGGCAGTGCGGGATGCGGGCGATGGTGGGCGACGTCATCACCGTCCTGTCCGATGCCGGGGTCGAGAGTGCCCATGTCGTCGGCCACGACTGGGGAGCCGCCATCTCCTGGGCCGCGGCGTTGTCGGTGCCCGACCGGGTGCGCAGCCTCACCGCCCTCTCGGTGGGCCACCCTTCGGCGTTCCAGGCCGCCGGCCTCGCCCAGAGGGAGAAGAGTTGGTACATGCTCCTCTTCCAGTTCGAGGGTCTCGCCGAGAAATGGCTGTCCGACAACGACTGGTTCTGGCTCCGGCGCTGGACCGGTTGCGACGAGGTGGAGAACTGGATCGAGGACCTGAGCCGCCCCGGGGCCCTGGAGGCGGCCCTAGCCATCTACCGGGCCAACTCCCGGCCGGAGACCTTCCTCTCACCCCCGCCCGAGTACCCGCCTCTGCAGATGCCGGTCATGGGCATCTGGTCGTCGGGCGACCGGGCACTCACCGAGCGGCAGATGGTGGAGTCGCAGAAGCAGGTCGCCGGTCGATGGCGCTACGAGCGGATCGACGACGTCGGCCACTGGATCCCGGTGGAGGCGCCGGAGACGCTGAACGCCCTGCTGCTCGACTGGCTCGACTCCATCGACGCGTGAGCACGATCCGCTTCGGCATCTCCGAGTTGCCACCCGACGGGGTGCCGGACGCCGACTTCCTCGACGGGCTCGTGGCCGAGGGTCACCGCGCGCTCGAGCTCCCCTTCACCAAGGACTTCCCGTGGAAGGAGAAGCGGTGTGAGGAGTTCGGGGCCCTCGCCGCGGAGCGGGGCATCCGGCTCTCCGTTCACGCTCCCTACTTCGCCGGGCTGACTCTCCCCGAGGAGGATCGGGGCAAGCAGTCGCTGGCGGCGGTCGAGCACACGATGAAGCTCGGGCGTGCGCTCGGCGCTCCGATCGTGGTCGCCCACTTCGGCTCCAACTACGGCGAGGATCCCGAGGTGCTCATGGATCGCATCCGGGGCCGTCTGTCTGCGATCGAGCCCAAGGTGGCGGGGCTCGGTGTCGGCCTCGGTCTGGAGACGGCGGGCAACAAGAGCCAGTTCGGGAGTCTCGGCGACATCGCCCAGCTGGCGTCGGAGTTCTCCTTCGTCCGGCCCGTCGTCGACTGGGCGCACATCCACGCCATGACCCAGGGCGGCCTCATCGACAGGGCCGCGTTCCGGGCCGTCATCGACTTCGTGACGGCGAGCTTTCCGGGCTGGATGATCGCCCCGCTCCACACCCAGTTCTCGGACAACGAGTTCGGCAAGTCGGGGGAGATCCGGCACACCGAGTACGGGAAGGGCACGCTCCGGATCACGCCGTTGATCGAGGCGGCGCTCGAGACGGACCTGGCGATGGTGGTCATCTCGGAGTCCCGCGATCTCCAGAGCCACGAGCGGATCTGGCAGGAGGCCAGGCCCCTGCTCGAGGCGGGGTCGCCGACCACCGACAGGACCCTGGCCGGGTCCGACATCGAGTTCCCGCGGCCGATCCGGGTCGAGAAGCAGGCCGACCGGTTCGTGCCCCTGGGTCTCGACCGGCAACTCACCTTCTCCAACATCGACAAGGTGTTCTTCCCCGACGCGGGCTACACGAAGGGCGACCTCATCCAGTACTACGCCTCGGTCGCCCCCGTTCTGCTGCCGCATCTGGCCGGGAGGCCGATCTCGATGTCCCGTTATCCGGACGGGATCGCGGGCGGGTCGTTCTACGAGAAGCGAGCGCCCGGCCACCAGCCGTCGTGGATGCGGACCACACCGGTCGATTCGGACAGCCAGGGCGGGATCATCGATTTCCTCCTCGCCGACTCTGCTGAGGCTCTCATGTGGTTCGCCAACATGGGCTGCATCGAGGTGCACCCCTTCCACTCCCGGGAGGGCACCCTCGACTTTCCCGATTACGCCATCTTCGACTTCGACCCGGCCGAAGGGGCGACCTGGGACCAGGTGGTCGCCGCCGTCCGTCTCCTCGAGGTGGCACTCCGCCAATTGGGGCTCGCCGGCTATCCCAAGCTGTCCGGCTCCCGCGGCATCCACGTCTACGTCCCGCTGGAGCCGGTGCACGACTACACCCGCGTGCGCCGGTTCGTGGGCGAGGTGGGGAAGTACCTGGCGGCCGCCAACCCCGGGGACATCACCATGCAGTGGGACAAGTCGAAGCGGGGCGGCAAGGTGTTCATCGACCACAACCGAAATGCTTCGGGGCAGACAGTGGCCGCCCCCTACTCGGTGAGACCGCGCCCGGGTGCGCCCGTGTCGGTCCCCATCGCCTGGTCGGAGCTGGGCTCGGTGTCCAACGGCGACTGGACGATCGCCAACATCTGGGACCGGCTGGCGAGACACGGCGACCTGTTCGCCCCCGTGGCCGCCGGCGGGCAGAGCCTCGATCTTGCGGAGGGCCTCCTCGGTATCTCGTGACCGGCCCCGTGCGCATTGGTTAGGGTTGATTCATGGAGCTGTACGCACGGGTCAACATCCTCGGTGGGCGCTCGGTGCGGCTCCCCAAGGGTCGTCTCGACGACGCGATCGTCCTCGACAACGACCCCGTCGCCCGGGCGAAGAGCTGGGCGAGCCAGGGCATCGACCGTCTCCACATCGTCGACCTCGATGCCGCCGGTTACGGCGACTACCGGAACCGTGAGCTGATCGGTCGTCTCATCGAGAGCGTCGACGTCCCCGTTCAGGTGGCCGGTGGAATCCGCTCCGAGATGGAGCTGGAGCGCGTCCTCGGCCTGGGCGCCTGGCGGGCCGTGATGGGCACCGCGGCGATCGAGAACCAGATCATGGTCTGGGACATGTGTCGGGAATACCCGGACAAGGTGGCGGTGTCCGTCGATGTCCGCAAGGGCGGTGAGGTCGCCACCAGGGGCTGGACCCGGAACAGCGGGCGTTTCCTCGAAGAGGTGCTCATCGAGATGTCCTCGGCGGGTGTGTCCGCATTCCTCGTGTCCGAGGCCAACCGCGACTCGCTCACCGAGGCGCCCAACTGGGAGATCCTCGCCGAGGCGCTGGCGATCGTGGACGAGCCGGTGATCCAGGCCGGGGGCGTCCGCGACCTGGAGGATCTCCGCCAGCTCACCCAACTCGAGGCGAACGGCCGGCATCTCGCCGGCGTCGTCGTAGGTCGCGAGGTCACAGTCGGCCGGTTCAGCATCGCCGAGGCCAAGGAGGTCCTCGAGGGCGGAGGCCCGATGCGCGCCCCGGGCGGTGTCACCATGAGCCGGTTCACCGTGGGTGTCAGCTCGCTCGAGGCGGCCCTGGAGTTCTTCGGCGAGAAGCTCGGCTTCGAGAAGGTGCGCACGGCCGACGCGACCGACGCGGTGATCCTGCAGGCCGCCCCCGGTCAGCAGATCGAACTGGTCGAGGGCAACGGGGGGCGGCCGGAACGGCTGGTCTTCAGGGTGGAGGACCCCGAGCGCTGGCGGGCGCACCTCGCCCACATCGGCATCGAGGCGACGCGAGCCGGACAGGCCGTCGACATCAGCGGGCCCGACGGCCTGCAGATCCGACTGGAGCCCTGAGCCTCAGCCCCGGAAGAGGGTGCGGGACTGCTCCCGCATGTACTGGCGCAGGTACCAGGGGCCACCGCCACCGGCACCCGACGTGCCCGAGCTCTTCCAGCCGCCGAACGACTGGATGTCCGGCCACGCGCCCGTGGTGGCTCCTGCGGCACGGTTGACATAGGTCGTCCCCGCCTCGATCCGGGCGAACCACTTCTCGATCTCCTGCTCGTCCCTGGAGAAGAGACCGGCGGTGAGACCGAAGATCGTGTCGTTGGAGCGCTCCAGGCCCTCGTCGAGACCGGAGACGGGCGCCACGGCGACCACGGGGAGGAAGAGCTCCTCGCGCCACACCCACGAGTCCTCGGCCGGGGCGACGATCGCCGGCTCGACGAAGTTGCCCCGGGCGTACTCGCCGTCGGTGAGGACGGAGCCGCCGTAGAGGACCTCGCCACCACCTGCCTCGACCTCGTCGATGGCCCGCTGGTAGCGGGCGACCGCGCCTTGATCGATCACCGGGCCCATCCAGTTCTCGGACTTGGTCGGATCACCGACCGTGATCTCGGAGGCCCGCTTCACGAGCCTGTCGACGAAGTCGTCGTACACCGACTCCTCCACGTAGACCCGGGAGGTGGCCGAGCACTTCTGACCGCTGAGGCCGAAGGCGGCGCGGGTGACGCCTTCGACCGCGGTGTCGATGTCGGCGCTGGCGGTGACGATCACCGGGTTCTTGCCGCCCATCTCGGCCACGACGGGCTTGGGGCGGGACTCGTTGGCGGTCCGGTAGATGCCCATTCCGACGTCATAGGACCCGGTGAAGGTGATCCCGTCCACCCCGTCGTGGTGGGTGAGGTGGTCGCCCACCACCGAGCCGCGGCCGCTGATCACGTGGAGCGCTTCCGCGGGCAGACCGGCTTCCTTCATCACCTCGTAGAAGTCGAACGCCATCAGGGCGCCCGAGTTGGAGGGCTTGAGCACGACGGTGTTGCCGGTGAGCAGGGCGCCGATGGAGGGGCCGGCCGCCAGCGCCATCGGGAAGTTGAACGGTGACACCACCGCCCACACGCCCCAGGGACGGAGGACCGAGAGGTTCTCCTCACCCGACTGGCTGCCCATGCGGATGATGAAGCCCTCGTGCTGGGTGATCTGCTTGGCGTAGTAACGGAAGAACTCGATGGTCTCGGCCACGTCGCCGAGGGACTCCAGGCGGTTCTTCCCGATCTCGAAAGACAGGCGCGCCGAGATGTCGTAGATGCGCTCCTCCATGATGTCCGCGGCGCGGAGCATCAGGTCGCGTCGGCGCTCCCAGCCCCATGCCTCCCACTCGGGCTGAAAGGCGCGGGCCGCGGCCACGGCCTCGTCGACGTCGTCCGTGGTGCCCTGTGCGTAGTGGCCGATGACGATCTCGGAGTCGATGGGAGAGACTTCGGTGTGGAGGTCTCGATCGGTGCGGACCTCGCCGTTCACGATCACCCCGTGCGTTTGTCCGAGGCTCCCGCGGGCTCTCTCGACCGCGGCTTCGAACGCCTGGTTCAGCTCCTGATTGTCCGCCGACATCGTGGCGTAGGTGATCTTGACGCTCATGTGACCGACACTAACCCATGGGGACGGGAACAGATCCGGGGCTGCGGACCTACGCGGGATGTAACAGTCCTGGGGCCGGATTGCCGATAAGAGGGCAATGAACGAGGTAAGGTCGGGCATCTGGCCCGGTTCGGCCGATACCCATCGGCGGGTGGTTCACGTCGCCGCGGTCATCGCCGCGGTCGCCGCCCTGCTCGTCTTCCTCGTCGGGCTCTGGGCCGAGGACCCGCCCATCATGAAGGCCGCGATCGGCCCGGGTCTGGCCGCCGTGTTCATGATGATCCAGTCGGTCCTGCGCCTAGAGCACGCCGGCGTGGCCCTCTTCGCCTCGTCGGCGCTCATCGCAGCCCTCGCCTACCGGGAGGGCGGGCCCATGGTGGCTCCGCTCTCCGTTGCCCTCATCGTGATCACCGCCCTCGGCGCGATGCTCATCGACCGCCATCGTCTCTTCGCGGTCGTCGTTCCTGCCGTCATCCTCCTGGCCCTGCCCCACACCTGGGACCTGACCACCACCGAGGCATGGCGGGTGGGTCTGGTCAACGCTGCTGCCTTCTCCGTTGCCGCCGTCGTCTTCATCGCCATCCGCACCCAGATCAGCGTCTACAGCGACCGGTACCGGACCCTTTTCGACGAGTCGCCGGCGGCAATCATGGAGGAGAACTGGGTAGCGGCCATCCAGCACCTCGAGTCCGAGTACGACGGCAAGCCGGAGCGCATCGAGAAGTTCCTGATGGCCTACCCCTCTGTGCTTCGGGAGGCCGTGAGCAAGGCCAGGGTGGTGAGGGCCAACCGGGCTGCCTCGGAACTGCTCGAGGCACCGTCGACCGAGAGCCTCCTCGGGTATCGCGACGGCAACCGGGTGCGCGACATCAACGTCGAGGCCTGGGCGTCGATCCTCGGCGCCCTCTACCGGCGGGAGCGTCACTACGGGATCGACATGGCGACCGTCACCCGTCAGGGGCGGCACATCTGGGTGCAGGTGCGAGGGGTCGACGTCGACCCGGCGAACCCCGGATCGACGATCTACGTCGGCCTTGCCGATGTGACCCACAACCACGAGCGGTCCGACGCGATGGCCGAGCTGGTCCAGGCCAAGAACGACTTCATCGCCCGGGTCAGCCACGAGCTGCGCACTCCGCTGACCGCGGTGGTCGGCCTGGCCGCCGAGCTCGATGCAGGGGACGACCTCGGCCCCGACGAGCGGAAGGAACTGACGCGTCTCCTGTCCGGGCAGGCCCATGAGGTGGCCGGGATCGTCGAGGACCTGCTGGTCGCGGCACGGGCCGAGATGGGCACGATGACCGTGGAGCGCACCGTCGTCGATCTCGACCGCGAGGTGGCGTCCACCGTCGAGGGGCTCGGGACGCCGATCCGTGGCATCGAGGGGCCGCTCCCCACGGTGATGGCGGACGCGGCCCGGGTGCGTCAGATCGTCCGCAACCTCCTGACCAACGCAGAGCGCTACGGAGGCCCGAACATCTCCGTACGCGGCGGCGCGCAAGGGCGTTCGTCCTGGCTCGAGGTCAGGGACGATGGCCCGGGGGTCCCGGACGACCTCGCCGAGAAGATCTTCGAGCCGTACACCGGCGCGGGCGAGCGCGCCAGCCAGTCGGTGGGCATCGGCCTTTCCGTCTCCCGGCAGCTCGCCGAGTTGATGGGTGGCTCGCTCACCTACGTGCGGGACGGCGGTGAGACCGTGTTCCGGCTCGAGCTGCCGTCGGCCTCGATGGCACCCGAGGCCTCTCTCGCTTCACAAGGCGTGGAGGGCTAGCTAACTTCCATCCTCTGATGCCCGACATGCCAATCCTCTATTGGCCGTTGATGCTCGCGGCTGCCTATTTCCTCGGGGCCATCCCGTTCGCCCAGATCGTCGCCAGGGTGAACGGAGTGGACCTGCGCAAGGTGGGCACCGGGAACATCGGCGCGGGCAACGTCACCGCCAACATCGGCAAGACCTGGGGGACCGTCGCGGCCGTCCTCGACGCTCTCAAGGGAATGATCCCCGTCTTCGTGGGCCAGCAGTTGGACCTCGGCCCCGGTGCGGCGGGGTTGCTCGGGGTGGCGGCCGTAGTCGGGCACAACTGGTCGGTCTTCATGAAGGGCCGCTCGGGTCGCGGGCTCGCCACTTCCGCCGGCCTCATCATCGCCCTCGACTGGCCCCTCCTCATCTGGCCCTTCGCCTGGGCCGTGGTGGGGTGGAAGATCGGCGGGGGCATCGCCGGCTTCCTCGGTTGGGGCCTGCTCCCCTTCGTGGCCATCGCGATGGACAAGCCGTACACCGAGGTGGTGCTCCTGTTCATCCTGATGGCGGTCCTGATGATCCGGCGAATGCAGGGCAACGCGGACAGCCCGCGTGACCTGCACAGCGCTCTGCGGCGCGCCCTGTACGACGATCCCTACCCCGATCTGCCGGAGACCGCCGAAGACCCGATCACTCCGTGAGCCCCAAACGGGTCATAGCTTTTGCCGCGGTCGCTCTCGTGGTCTACGGCGGGGTGGCCGTGTGGGTCCTCAACCAGCCCGACTTCGAGATACCCGAGATCCGCGGCACTGCCTGGATCTACCTCGTCCTCGCCCTCGTCGCCTATCTGGGGGCCATGTGGTTCTACGGCCTGTTGTTCCGCGAGTCCGTGCACAGGTCCGGAGGAGAGGTCAAGGCCTGGTCCGCGTTCAAGGCCGCCCTCGTGGGCGCCGGTGTGGCCCGGCTCATCCCGGCCGGCGGGGCGATCACCCCGGTGGCCCTGGCCTGGGCGGTCAGGGGCGAGACCGAGCGCGCGGCCGGGCCGGCGCTCCGCACGGTGATGCTCAACTACGCGGGTCTGCTCATCATGGCGGGCGGAGGGCTCCTCGTGGCTCGCCCCCGCGAGGGAACCCAGGTGGCGTCGGTGAGCCTCGTGATCGTCGCACCGATCGTCCTGATCGTGGGTCTCGTCCTCATGTTCGGCTCCGGCAAGCTCGCCTCCCTGAACAAGTACCTGCCCAGGTTCGTGCGCAACCGGCTCGCATCGTCGGTGGTGAACCACGCGCCCGGTCTGGAGTCCCAGGCGTACGTCTGGGCCAGGCTCGCCCTCGAGGGCGTGACGCTCTGGCTGGTGCTGGAGGCGTTCTCCCTCGACATCAACGGATTCCAGGTGATGGCGAGCTTCGCCGTGTCCTCACTGGCAGGCGGTCTGCCGGGGACCCCCGGTGGTCTCGGCGTCACCGAGGTCGGTCTGGCCCTCATTCTCGCCGCATACGGGATACCGGGAACCAGGACGGCGGTGCCGATCATCGTCTTCCGCGTGATCTCGTACTGGGTCCCGGCCGCGCTGGGGTTCCTCGCCGGTGGCACCACCTTCCTCAAGTCGAAGGAGGCCGAGGAGGCGGCGGAGGTCAGCCGCTGACCCGGGCCGGCTGTCCCGGCCGGGCGGTAGCCTCGGGCAGGTGAGAGTCGAATTCAGCCTCCCCAACCAGGACGGCGAGACCGTCACCCACGACGACTTCGCCGGTCGCAAGTACGTGATGTTCTTCTACCCGCGGGCGATGACCCCCGGCTGCACCACCGAGTCGTGCGACTTCCGCGACTCCTACGACGAGTTCGAGCGGGCCGGCTACGCCGTCGTCGGGGTCAGCCCCGACGAGCCCTCCCGGAACAAGAAGTTCAAGGAGAAGGAGGGTCTCAACTTCGATCTCCTCTCCGACGAGGACTTCGCCCTCGCCCGCAGGCTGGGCGCCTACGGCGAGAAGAAGCTGTACGGCAAGGTCACCGAGGGTCTGATCCGGTCGACCTTCGTCATCGACGAGAACGGCGAGGTCGTCAAGGAGTACCGGAACGTCAAGGCGACCGGCCACGTCGCCAGGGTCAAGGCCGACCTACTCGGCTGACCCCAGCTCCCGGCCCGCCATCTGCTCGATCGCCTTGACCAGGGCGTGGTTGCCCTCGTGGCCCAGACCACGGTTCTGCAGCGCGCGATAGAACTGAAACACCAGGGAGAGGCCCGGCATCGGCACGCCGAGCCGATCTGCGGTCTCCAGGGCGATCCGGAGGTCCTTGAGCTGGAGGTCGATGGTGAAACCCGGTCGCCAGTCGCGTTCGATCATCTGCGGGCCCCGGTTGGAGAGCATCCATGAGCCGGCGGCCCCGCCCTCGACCGCGGACAGGGTCGTGTGCAGGTCGAGACCCGATGCGTCGGCGAGCAGCAACGCCTCGGACACCGCAAGGGCGTTGATCACGACCAGGACCTGGTTGACCGCCTTGGCCGTCTGACCCGACCCCGGCTCCTCGCCCACGTGCACGATCGACTTCGCATAGGCATCGAGATAGGGGCGGACCGTTTCCAGGGCGTCGGACTTGCCACCCGCCATGATGGCGAGGGTTCCCTTCTCCGCCCCTTCCGAGCCGCCCGACACCGGGGCGTCGACCCACGTGACCCCGACTTCGGCGGCCCTGGCGGCCAGGTCCATGGTTGCGGTGGGCGAGATGGTGGAGTGATCGACCAGGATCGAGCCCGGCGCCATGCCCCGGATCGCTCCCTTCTCCCCGAAGGCGACTTCCTCGACGTCCGGGGTGTCGGAGACGCAGACGAAGACCACGTCACTCCGGGACCCCAGGTCCCTCGGGCTGGTGGCGACGGGGGCGTCGAGCCCTTCGTATCGCGACGGGGTGCGATTCCACACGGCGGGGGTGTGGCCGGCGGCGATCAGGTTGGCCACCATGCCGCGGCCCATGGTCCCCAGGCCGATGAATCCGAGTCTGGCCATAGCCGCGCACCATACCCGGCTGCTAAACCCTTGGGTCATGGCACACGATCGTCTCGACCAGACCCTCGCTGCCGAGGTGGAGGCACTCCGCTCGGCCGGCACCGACAAGGGGCGCGAAGCGGTCATCACCGGCGTGGTCGCCCCCTCGGGCGGGTTGGGTCGGCGGTACCTGCTCGCAGGCTCCGATAGGCCCTTTCTCCGGATGAACTCGAACAGCTACCTCGGTCTCTCCCATCATCCGGCGGTCCTCGATGCCGAGGTGGAGGGCGCCCACCGCTTCGGTGCGGGGCCGGGTGCGGTGCGCTTCATCTCGGGCACCTATGACACCCACGTGGAGCTGGAGCGTCGTCTGGCGTCGTTTCATTCACGCCCGGGGGCCGTCGTCTTCTCGTCCGCGTACGCCGCCGTGGTCTCCACCCTCATGTCGCTGGTGACCCCGGAGACGGCGATCCTCTCCGACGCCCTCAACCACAACTGCATCATCAACGGGGCGAGGATGGCTCGTCCGGCGGCCCGGGAGGTCTACCCGCATCTCGACTACGACGCCCTCGACCGCGCCCTCGACGAACTGGAGGGAAAGGCGGACCGGGTCGTGGTGGTGACCGACGGAGTGTTCTCGATGCGCGGCGACTATGCCGACCTTTCGATCCTGACGGAGATCTGCGCCCGCCACGACCCGGCGTTCCCCGAGAACGTGGTCCTGATTGTCGACGACTCCCATGGCGTCGGCGCGTTCGGCGACGGCGGCAGGGGGACGGAGCCCGTCACCGGTGGGCTGGCAGACGTCCTGGTCGGCACCCTGGGCAAGGCGTTCGGTGTCAACGGCGGATATGTCGTCTCGTCGATGAGCGTCACCGACTACATCCGGGAGAAGGGCCCGATGTACGTCTACTCCAACCCGATAACCGCCGGTGAGGCATCCGCCGCCACGAGGGCCGTGGAGATCGTCGACTCACCGGAGGGCGACGAGTTACTGGCTCACCTCGCCGACATGACGGCCCGGTTCGAGACCGGCCTGGTGGACGGAGGGTTCGAGACGATCCCCGGGCCCCATCCCGTGGTGCCGCTGATGGTCAGGGACACCGAGCGGACCGGGGCGCTCGTCGAGCATCTGCGCGACAACGGTGTCCTCGCCACGGGCCTCAACTACCCGGTGGTGCCCAAGGGCGACGAGGAGATCAGGTTCCAGGTGAACGCCGACCACACCGAGGCCGACATCGACTACGTGCTGGAGGTCCTGGCCTCGTTCTGAGTCACTCGACGACGACGAGCACGGCTTCGGACTCGACCTGGTCGCCGGGGCGGCAGAGGACCCGGGTGACAGAGCCCGCCTGGGGCGATCGGAGGCTGTGCTCCATCTTCATGGCCTCGATCACCACGAGGAGCTGACCCTCCTCGACGGTGTCGCCCTCTGCGACCGCCACCCGGACGATCTTCCCCGGCATCGGGGCGTGGAGGGACCCGGCGACCTGTTCGGTGACGGTCGGCGTGAAGCGCGGCACCTCCTCGAGACGCACGCTGCCGTGGGCCGAGTCCACCCAGCGCACCGGGCCGTAGCGGCTCACCTCCCAGACCGCGACTTCGTCCCCGATCCGGAGGGTGACGCGGTCGGCCGCCACGGAGACGATCTCCCCGGTGAACCCCTCCACCGAGGCGCCGTCCCGGGTGACCCGGTAGGCGATCTCCCGGGTGTCGCTCTCCCCCCGATACTTCCGCACCAGCGGCCCGGAGGGGGAGTTGCGCCAGCCGGCGGGGATGCCCGGCAGATGGCTGGATCCTGCGGCAAGTGCGCGGTCGGCGAGGGCGCAGGCGACGGCGGCGGCGTGCTCCAGTTCCTGATCGAGGAGCGGTCGTGCGAGATGGGCCGGATCGTGACGCTCGAGGAACCCGGTGTCGGTCTCGCCGGCCAGGAACTCGGGGTGCTCGAGGATCCCCACGAGGAGCCTCCGGTTGTTGGTGGGCCCGTGAATGCGGGCCGTCCGGAGCGCGGCGGCGAGCCGTGAGGCCGCCTCCTCACGGCTGGTCCCATGGGCGATCACCTTGGCCATCATCGGGTCGTAGTGGACCGACACCTCGGTCCCCGACTCGACGCCGCTGTCGACCCGCACGCCGGGATCGAACTCGAACCGCTGGATGACCCCGTTCACGGGAAGGAACCCGTTGGCAGGGTCCTCGGCGTAGAGGCGGGCCTCGATGGCGTGGCCGTGGATCGGCGGGACCTCGGGCACGCTCCCGCCCCGGGCGATCTCGATCTGACACCGGACCAGGTCGAGGCCGGTGATCATCTCGGTCACCGGGTGCTCCACCTGGAGGCGTGTGTTCATCTCGAGGAACCAGAAGTCGCGGCCGTCGAGGAGGAACTCCACCGTTCCGGCCCCGACGTAGCCGACGGCGCGCGCCGCCTCCACGGCCGCGTCCGACATCCGTGATCGCAACTCGTCATCGACCGCCGGCGAAGGAGCCTCTTCCACGATCTTCTGATGACGCCGCTGGATGGAGCATTCGCGCTCGTAGACCGGGACGACCTCGCCGCTCCGGTCGCCGAGCACCTGCACCTCGACATGCCGGGGACCGGCGAGATAGGTCTCGAAGAGCAGGGTCCCATCGCCGAACGCGGCCATGGCCTCGCGGCCGGCCGCTTCGACCGCCTCGTCGAGGTCGGCCGGCTCGCTGACGACCCTCATCCCCTTGCCGCCTCCTCCGGCGGAGGCCTTGACCAGGACGGGGAAGCGGAGTGACCGCGCCGCCTCGATCGTCAGCGCCGAGGGCAGGACCGGCATGCCACGCTCTTCCATCAGCCGGCGGGCTTCGACCTTCGAGCCCATGAGTCGTATGGAGTCGGGGTCGGGACCGATCCAGATGAGCCCGGCGTCGATGACGGCGCGGGCGAAGTCGGCGTTCTCGGAGAGGAACCCGTATCCGGGGTGGATGGCGTCGGCGCCGGAGCGCTTGGCCGCGTCGAGGACCGCGTCGATGTCGAGATAGGTCTCGGCGGGTGTCACCCCCGGCAGTTCGATGGCAACGTCGGCTTCGCCGACATGGGGCTGGTCCCGATCTGCGGTGGAATGGACGGCCACGGTGGCGATGCCCATCTCCCGGCAGGTGCGGAAGACGCGGCGGGCGATCTCGCCGCGGTTGGCCACGAGGATCCTGGTCACCATCGGTTCAGAGACGGTACATGGGATCGGTCCCCCGTCGCGCAGCGAGGGGTAGGGGTGGTCCTCCTGAGGCAGCGAGTGGGACAATGGGATCGATGGACTCCGTCGAGATCACGGTCACCACCGGCAGACACAGCACCGTGGTGGACATCACCGAAGAAGCCGCGCGGTTCGTCTCGGGGAAGGGTGACGGGTTGCTCTCGGTGTTCGTACCCCACGCCACCGCCGGTTTGGCAATCCTGGAGACCGGTGCCGGCAGCGATCACGACCTGTTGGCCGCAATCGACGACCTGCTGCCGGCGGAAGAGGGACGATGGTTGCATCGGCACGGGAGCCCGGGTCACGGTCGCGATCACGTCTTGCCCGCCTTCATCGCACCGAGCATCACCGTGCCGGTGATCGACGGGCGGATCACCCTCGGGACCTGGCAGTCGCTGGTTCTGGTCGACCCCAACGTCGACAACCCCACCAGGCGGGTGCGTTTCAGTTTCCTGCCGGGATAGCCGGTCGCGTCACATCCGGAACACGCCGAAGCGGTCGGTGCCCTTGACCGGGCCGGAGTGGATTGCCGACAGGGCGATGCCGAGGACCGTCCTGGTGTCGCGAGGGTCGATGAGGCCGTCGTCGCGCACCCGGCCGGTGGAGTACAGGGCCTGTTCGGTCTCCTCCATCATCGAGACGAGCTCGGCGGTGCGCTGGGCGTCGGCATCCTCGTCGAACTCCTCGCCGCGTGACTCGGCGGCTTGCCGGGCGACGATGGACATGACACCGGCCAACTGCCTGGGGCCCATGACGGCGACCTTGTGTCCCGGATAGCCGAAGACGAAGCGTGGGTCATAGGCCCGCCCCGACATCCCGTAGTTCCCCGCGCCGTAGGACACGCCCGCCATGATCGAGATGTGGGGGACCTCGGAGTTGGCGACGGCGTTGATCATCTTCGCCCCGTCCTTGATGATCCCGCCCTGCTCGTACTCCTTGCCGACCATGTAGCCGGTGGTGTTGTGCATGAAGATGATCGGGGTGTCGTAGCGGTTGCAGAGCTGGATGAACTCGGTGGTCTTCTGTGCCTCGGGCCCGAAGATGACGCCCTGCTGGTTGGCGATGATCCCGACCGGATAGCCGTGGACGTGCGCCCACCCGTTGAGGATCGAGGTGCCGTAGGCCGCCTTGTACTCCTCGAAGCGCGAGCCGTCGGCGAACCGGGCCACGATCTCCCGCATGTCGAACGGCACCCGAAGATCGGCGGGGATGACCCCGAGGATCTCGTCGGGGTCGTAGACCGGGTCCTCCGGGTCCCGGGTCGGCCCGTAGCCCTGCTTGCGCCAGTTGAAGTGGGCGACGATGTCGCGCCCGATCCGGATGGCGTCCTCCTCGGTCTCGGCGAAGTAGTCGGAGAGACCGGAGATCCTGGAGTGCATCTCGGCGCCGCCGAGTTCCTCGTCGGTGGACTCCTCGCCCGTGGCCATCTTGACCAGGGGCGGCCCGCCCAGGAAGACCTTGGCCTGCTCCTTGACCATCACCGCGTAGTCGCACATGGCGGGGAAGTAGGCGCCGCCGGCGGTGGACGAGCCGAAGACGAGCGACACCGTCGGGATCCCCATCTTGGAGAGCCGGGTCAGGTTGCGGAACCACTTGCCGCCGACCACGAAGACCTCGGCCTGATCGGGCAGGTCGGCGCCACCCGACTCCACCAGGTTGATCAGGGGGAGCCGGTTCTCCATGGCGATGTCCATGATCCGGAGGGACTTGGCCAGCGTGTACCGGTTGAAGACACCCGCCTGGCTGGTCGGGTCGTTGGCGAGGATGGCGCACTCGACGCCGTTGATGACGCCGATGCCGGTGATGATGTTGGCGCCCAGCGGCTTGTCCGATCCCCACGCCGCCAGCGTCGACAGCTCGAGGAAGTAGGAGTCGGGATCCAACAGGAGCTCGATCCGCTGCCGGGGGAGCAGCTTGCCGCGCTGGAGATGCCGCTCTACGTACTTGGGGCCGCCACCCTGACGCGCCTGTTCCTGGAGGGACTCCAGTTCGGCGATCCTGGCCAGCATCGCCTCGCGATTGGCCCGGAACTGCTCGGAGCGCGGGTCGAGGCGTGTGGGCAGGACCTGCATCACGGGGGAGGCTAGTGGCGCCCCCTCCCGGTTCAGCCCTGGAAGACGGCTGACTCCTGGTACGGCTCGATCATGATGCACTCACCGGGGCATTCCTCCGCCGACTCGATCACGTCGTCGATGAGGGCGTCGGGTACCCGGGCGAGCCCGCGGGCGCCGTCGGGCGCCTGATTCCCGTCGAAGAGCACGGTTCTGCCGAAGTGCTTCGCCTCTTCCTTGACGATCCAGAGTCCGTCGTCGCGACCGGTGAAGACATCGGGGGTGATCTCTTCGCAGATCCCGTCCCCGGTGCAGAGGTCCTGATCGATCCAGACCATGAGCTTGGTGGCATCGGCCATGACCCCAAACATAGAGGGTTCGCCCCTACTTCCCAACTCCCTGTAACAATCCGTGACATGGAAGAAGTACTGGAACGCCTGAAGGGACTGGTCGGCACCGAGATCGGGGCCAGCGACTGGATGGAGATCACCCAGGAACGCGTCGACAAGTTCGCCGATGCCACCGATGACCACCAGTTCATCCACGTCGACCCCGAACTGGCCGCGCAGACCCCGTTCGGCGGCACCATCGCCCACGGTTTCCTCACCCTGTCACTGATCGTCCCGCTCCTCATGCAGGTCCCGCTGGACGTCGGCTACCCCGTGATGGGCATCAACTACGGCCTCAACAAGGTGCGCTTCCCGGCGCCCGTGCCGGTCGGCTCCCGCATCCGCGCCCGCTACACGCTCGATGCGGTGGAGGAGGTCACGGGTGGCATCCAGCTGACCAGGACGGTGACCGTCGACATCGAGGGGCAGGAGAAGCCCGCCTGCGTCGCCGAGAGCCTGGTCAGGCTCTACTACTGATACCGGCCGTCGGAGACCGCCCACGCAAATAGGCTGAGCCCGTGAGGCGGATCCTCCCGCTGCTGTTCTTCCTGACAATCGCCGCGACACCGGCCGCGGCCACGACCTGTGCGCCACGCGAGGTGGCGACCGACGATCTGGTGGCCGGCGGTCTCGAGAGCCGGAGCCACGACTACGACTTCGCCGTCGTCGGGCGTGTGGCCGCGGTGACCACGGACATGTCCGAGGGCGAGAACCACGGCCGCACCTATGTCGAGATCTCAGTGTCGGGAGCCTTCGGCACCCGGACCGGCTGGAGCGGGGTCGTGGTCACCACGCCCGACCCGGGATGGGTGTCTGGCTACGCCTTCGAGGAGGGCCGCTCCTACTTCGTTCCCTTCGTGGCCGAGGGACCCGACGGCATGATCAACTACGTCGGGGCGTGCGACCTGGTCGAGGAGGTGGCTGACGCCGACGTGACGGCCGCCCACCTCGCCGAGGTGGCCTCCGGGAACGGAGTCGACTTCGTCTACCCGATCGCAACCAGCGCCAGCGGC
>JAGFIR010000025.1 GCA_024103415.1 Acidimicrobiales bacterium | reverse complement strand
GGTGTCTAGTCATGCGAGGCTGCTGCCGATAAATACACGGCATGCCCACCGTCTTGATCGTCGACGACGCCGAGCTGTTCCGCGAGGCCCTGCGCGCCGCATTCGTCCAGGAAGGTTTCAAAGTCGTCGCTGTCGCAGCTGACGCCATGTCCGCCATCGACCGCGCTCGCGAGAGCCAGCCCGACCTCGTGATCCTCGATCTCCTCATGCCCGGCATGTCCGGGATCGAGGTTCTCGGGACCATCCTGAAGGTGAGCCCACGGTCGAGGGTCGTGCTGCTGACCAGCAGCGAGTCGTCCTCCGACCTCATGGCCGCGGTCAAGGGCGGGGCCTCGGGCTACCTCACCAAGGACACGCCCCTGCCACGTCTGGTCGCCGCCATGAACGATGTCCTCGATGGGGGAGCGGCCATCTCCCCGGCGATGGGCGGGAAGCTGTTCGGAGTGCTCCGCGAGCTGCTCCGTCACAACGGCGCCTCGTTGAACAGACGATCGCCCGAGCTCACCGGACGCGAGCTGGAAGTCCTGGCCATGGTCGCCGACGGGAAAACCTCCAGGGAGATCGCCGATGAGCTGTACATCTCCGAGAACACGGTGCGGAACCACGTCCGCAACATCCTCGAGAAGCTCGGGATGAGCTCACGGTTCGAAGCCGTCAACTGGGCCTATCGCGAAGGTCTGATCGAGGCGCGCTGAGCCTCGAGCCACGGGGGACCGGTCTCGGGTAGAGAAACGGACCTCCGGTAGAATCGGTTCGACCTCATGCCCATTCTTCAGAAAGTCCTTCGCATGGGCGAAGGCAAGACGCTCAAGGAGTTCGAAGGGCTCGTCCAGGCGATCAACGCCCTCGAACCCGAGATCGAGCGTCTCTCCGATGAAGCCCTGGCGGCGAAGACAGACGAGTTCAAGAACCGTCTGGCCAACGGCGCCACCCTCGACGACGTCCTCGTCGAGGCATTCGCCGTTGTCCGTGAGACCGCCCGACGCGTCCTCGGAGAGCGTCACTACGACGTCCAGTTGATCGGTGGCCTCGCCCTCCATCGCGGGATGGTCGCCGAAATGAAGACCGGTGAAGGAAAGACCCTCGTCTCGACCCTCCCGGCATATCTCAACGCGCTCGAGGGCAAGGGCGTCCACCTGGTCACCGTCAACGACTACCTCGCTGCCCGTGACGCCGAGTGGATGGGCGCCGTGCACCGTTTCCTCGGGCTCTCCGTCGGTCTGATCCAGGCCGGCATGCCCGTCGACGACCGTCATGCCGCCTATCGGGCCGACATCACCTACGGGACCAACAACGAGTTCGGGTTCGACTACCTGCGCGACAACATGGCGATGGAGGCCGAGCACCGTGTCCAGCGAGGCCACCATTACGCCATCGTCGACGAGGTCGACTCGATCCTCATCGACGAGGCCCGGACCCCGCTGATCATCTCCGGCGCGGTCTCCGACAGCGCCCGCTGGTACAAGGACTTCGCCAAGATCGCCCGCCGACTCCAGGAGGGTGTCCACTACGAGGTCGACGAGAAGAAGCGACAGGTCCTGACGACCGAGGAAGGTGTCGCCCGGGTCGAGGAGATCCTCGGCATCGAGAACCTCTACGACCACGCCGCGGTCGACTTCGTGCATCATCTCGAGACCGCCCTCAAGGCGCAGACCCTCTACAAGAGGGACGTCGACTACCTCATCGATCACGGCGAGGTGAAGATCGTCGACGAGTTCACCGGTCGTGTCCTCGAGGGTCGCCGCTACTCCGAGGGCCTCCATCAGGCGATCGAGGCCAAGGAAGGCGTGGCGATCAAGCAGGAGAACCAGACGCTCGCCACGATCACCCTGCAGAACTACTTCCGTCTGTACGAGAAGCTCGCCGGCATGACCGGTACCGCCGAGACCGAAGCGGCCGAGCTCTCCCAGATCTATGGGCTCGAGGTCATGGCGATCCCGACTCATCGGCCCATTGCCCGCATCGACCAGGGCGACCTCGTCTACAAGACCGAGGCAGCGAAGTACAACGCCGTGGTGGCCGACGTGAAGGAGCGCCACGCCAAGGGGCAGCCGGTGCTCCTGGGCACCGTTTCCATCGAGAAGTCCGAGCTGTTGTCGAGGCTGCTGTCCAAGAACGGGATCCCGCACGAGGTGCTCAACGCCAAGCACCACTCCCGTGAGGCCGAGATCATCGCTCAGGCGGGCCGTCCCGGCGCCGTCACCGTCGCCACGAACATGGCCGGCCGTGGTGTCGATATCAAGCTCGGCGGCAGCCCCGAGGGGATGGCCCGGGCCGAGTTGAAGAAGCGTGGCATCACGCCCGACGACCCCAGCTATGCAGAGCTCGAGAAGAAGCTCGTCGAGGAGTTCGCCGAGCAGATCCGCCCCGACAAGGAGAAGGTGATCGCCGCCGGCGGCCTCTACGTCGTCGGCACCGAGCGCCACGAGTCACGCCGCATCGACAACCAGTTGCGTGGACGGTCTGGTCGTCAGGGCGACCCGGGGGAGAGCCGCTTCTACCTCTCGCTCGAAGACGAGCTGATGCGTCGCTTCCAGGGCGAGTGGGTGGCGTCGATCATGGACCGGCTTCGTCTGCCTGAAGATCAGCCGATCGAGGCAAAGATGGTGACCAAGTCGATCGAGCGCGCCCAGCGCCAGGTCGAGTCTCAGAACTTCGAGATCCGGAAGAACGTCCTCAAGTACGACGAGGTGATGAACTCCCAGAGGGAGAGCATCTACAAGTGGCGCACCGCCATCCTCGAGGGCCGCGCCGACGAGGAGCTGATCTCCGACTGGATCGCCGACGCAATGACGGCGACGATCGAAGAGGTCGTCTCGCCGGGCAGCACCGCCGACTCCTGGGACTGGGAGACCCTCATCCAGGAGCTCCAGAAGTTCTATCCCACCGCGGTCACGCCGGAGAGCCTGGGAGCGAGGGCGTCGGTCGACGACCTCATCGACCATGTGGTCGACGAGGCCCTCGCCTTCTACGAGGGCAGGGAGAAGGAGCTCGGGCCCGACCTGATGCGTCAGGTCGAGAAGTCCGTCGTCCTCTCCGTCATCGACAACAAGTGGCGGGAGCACCTCTCCGAGATGGACTACCTGCGGGCCGGCATCGGTCTGCGCGCCATGGGCCAGCGCGACCCGCTCGCCGAGTTCCAGCGCGAGGGCTACGACATGTTCACGGAGATGGTCGACTCCATCAAGAGGGACACCGTCCGCTACCTCTTCCACGTCCAGGTGGCCGAGCCCGCCAGCAAGCCGAAGCGTGTCGAGCCCGCTCCCGCGACGAGCGGTGGCTCGAAGAAGCCCGTCGAGACGGGCGACAAGGTCGGCCGGAACGACCCGTGCCCCTGCGGCTCCGGCAAGAAGTACAAGCGCTGCCACGGGGCGGCGTAGGCGATGGCCGTAGAAGTCTCCGATCCGAAGGAGCTGATCGCGACGCTCCGGGGCCGTCTCGACGAGGCGCGTCGCTTCCTCGACCTGGAGCACAAGGAACAGGAGCTGACGGAGTTGCGCGAGCGCGCCGCCTCCCCGGATCTCTGGAACGACCCGGACGAGGCCAGGCAGGTGAGTCAGAAGCTCGCCCGTTATGAGGACATCTTCGAAGAGGTGGCCGGTCTCGCGCGTCGCATCGAGGACGCCGAGGTCCTGCTCGAGCTGGCCGCCGAGGCCGGTGACGACGACTCCCGCCAGGAGGCCCTGGAACAGTTGTCCGAGATCTCGGGGGTGCTCGACCGGCTCGAGCTGGAGTCGCTGTACTTCGGCGAGTACGACGAGGCCGACGCCATCCTCAGCGTCCACGCCGGCGCCGGTGGCGTCGACGCCCACGATTGGGCCGAGATGCTCGCCCGCATGTACCAGCGGTATCTGACCGACAAGGGCTTCAACGTCACCGTGGAGGAGGTGACCGCGGGGGAGGAGGCGGGCATCAAGTCCGTCACCATGACGGTTCGCGGCGACCGGGCATATGGCACGCTCGAGTCCGAGCGAGGCGTCCACCGCCTGGTTCGGATCAGCCCGTTCGACTCCAACGCCCGCCGGCACACCAGTTTCGCCGGCGTCGACGTCGTCCCCGATCTCGGGGAGGCGGCGGACGTGGAGATCGACGAGGAGGATCTCCGCATCGACACCTACCGGTCCCAGGGTGCCGGTGGTCAGCACGTCAACACCTCGGACTCCGCCGTCCGCATCACCCACCTGCCGACCGGGATCGTGGTGCAGTGCCAGAACGAGCGGAGCCAGCTGCAGAACAAGAACCGCGCCATGGAGATGCTCCGCGCCAAGCTCGCCGAGCGGGCCCGTTTGGAGCGCCTGGAGCACCTCGACTCCATCCGGGGTGAGCAGGGGGAGGCTGCCTGGGGTCGTCAGGTCCGCAGCTACGTGCTGCAGCCGTATCAGATGGTGAAGGACCTGCGCACCGACCACGAGGTCGGCAACGTGCAGGGTGTGCTCGACGGAGAACTCGACGGTTTCGTCGAGGCGTATCTACGGTGGAGGCGGGCACAACACGAGATGGCTGGAGATTCCAGCTAGACGGCATGCCGGCGGTACCGTTTCCCGGTCCGCACCACCCCCGAACATGATTCGACTCGAAAACGTCACCAAGGTCTACGAAGGCGGCACCGTCGCGGTCAACGACGTCTCGCTGGACATCCAGAAGGGCGAGTTCGTCTTCCTCGTGGGCGCCTCCGGGTCCGGGAAGTCCACCCTGATCCGGCTCATGCTGCGCGACGAGCCGGTGACCAGGGGCCGCATCTGGGTCGCCGGCAAGGACATCACCAGGCTTCCCAAATGGAAGATCCCGTACCTGCGCCGCTCGGTGGGGACGGTTTTCCAGGACTACAAGCTCCTTCCCAACAAGACGGTCGCCGAGAACGTGGCGTTCGCCCTCGAGGTGCTGGGCCGGCCCTCATCGGTGATCGGTCCCCAGGTGGGCCAGATCCTCGAGCTGGTCGGGCTCGCCGACAAGGCGGGCCGTTACCCGCGTCAGCTCTCCGGTGGGGAGCAGCAGCGTGTCTCGGTGGCCCGGGCCTTCGTCAACCGGCCGCCGATCATGCTCTGCGACGAGCCCACCGGGAACCTGGACCCCAAGACCTCCGTTGAGATCATGCGTCTGCTGGACCGCATCAACCGGACCGGGACCACGATCGTCATGGCCACCCACGACCACGCCATCGTCGACGCCATGAAGCGTCGTGTCGTTGCGCTCGAGAACGGGCGCGTGGTTCGTGACGAGGTCGCCGGCCGCTACGAGAGGACGGCGGAAGAGGAGTGAGCCGGATCGTCTACCTGATCCGGGAGGCTCTCTCGAGCCTTCGCCGCAACGTGCTGATCGTCATCGGCGCCGTTCTGGCCGTGTTCATCTCGCTGGCCCTCGCCTTCGGCGCCCTCGTCGTCAACGAGCTCCTCGGTCTCAACATCGCGGCGTGGCAGGACGGGACCCACGTCGTCGCCTTCCTATATGACGAGGGGCAGAACAACGTCCCTGTTGGTGCGCACGAGAGCCTGCTCCAGGAGGTCCTGGAGTGGGACGAGGTGGAGAACGCGCGGCTCGTCAGCAAGGCCGAGGCCTGGATCGAGTTCCAGCGCATCTTCGAGAACGACCAGCAGATGCTGGACGCTCTCCGCGACCCGACGGTCCTCCCGGCATCGATCCGCATCGAGCTCCAGGACATCAGGTTCCACGAGACCACGAGGTTCAGGCTGGAACAGCAGCAACAGGTGGTTAGACAGGTCAACACCGCCGCCGAGTCGATCGAGCAGTTGCAGAACCTGTCTCAGGTTCTCAGGACCTTGGGCCTCGGCCTCGCCGTCGTGCTCGGTGTCGCCGCCGTGGTGCTCATCGCCAACACCATCCAGCTCGCCATCTATGCCCGTCGCGAAGAGGTGGCGATCATGAAGTTGGTCGGTGCTTCCAACTGGTACATCCGCGTCCCGTTCCTGCTCGAGGGTCTCATCGAAGGGGTGGTGGGTGCTGCCCTCGCCGTGTTCGCCGTGTGGGTCGCCAGCGACAATCTGGCCAAGGCCGGCCAGAGCCTCGAGCTGTTCAAACTCGACATCAGCAACCAGTGGTTCTTCCGCTGGGGCCTGTTGGTGCTCCTCTTCGGCGCCATCGCCGGTGTCGTCGGGTCGCTCCTCGGCTTGAGCAGGTATCTGCGTGACGCCGACGGGACGGGCCCGGACATTCCCAAGGGTTTCTGATGGCCGGCCAGGTCAAGGTGGTCGCCACGAACCGCCGGGCCCGCCACGACTACTCCATCGTCGACACCTACGAGGCGGGTCTCGTGCTCCTCGGGTCCGAGGTGAAGTCGCTCCGTGCCGGCCGTATGGAGTTGAAGGACTCCTATGCGGTGATCGACAACGGTGAGGCCTATCTGGTCGGTGCCCACATCGCCCCGTACGACTTCGCACGCGAGGGTGGGCACGATCCCGAGAGACGACGCAAACTCCTGATGCACAAGAGCGAGATCAGCCGCCTCGCCGGCATCCTGGCCGAGAAAGGGCTGACACTGGTTCCGCTCCAGGTGTACTTCAAGGACGGCAAGGCGAAGATCGAGCTCGGACTGGCCAAGGGCAAACGGACCTACGACAAGAGGGAGACCCTGAAGCGCCGCGAGGCCGAGCGGGAGATGGACCGTCTTATCAAGCGTCACAGTCGCTGAGTGATCGACCGGGAGCAGAAATCTCCTCATCCCGAGTCACCCGCCCCCGATACAATGGGTTTCACCCCATGGGGGTGAAACGGTTTCGACGTTGAGTGTTGAGGCGTTGGAAGCGAGCCGGGGTCTCCGGGGCCCCGTCAACAAACCGGAACAACCAACAAGTGCCGAAGACAACTTCGCACTGGCTGCCTAAATAACAGCCCGTCCTGCCGATCCGCTCCCGCCGGGTCGGGTCAGGGCGTCGCAATGCGGGATGCTCCACCCGGGGCGTCGGGACCGGGTGGCAAAGACGCTTCCGACTAGGTGCGAGAAAACTCGTCGTCAGAGTTCTCGTTCCCGAAGCTCGCTGACGACTGCGCTCGGAGATGCCTTCGCCGAAGGCTCAGCGGACCGGGGTTCGACTCCCCGCACCTCCAC
>JAGFIR010000015.1 GCA_024103415.1 Acidimicrobiales bacterium | reverse complement strand
CCAGAGTCGCGCCTGTCTCGCCCCGCCCGGATCTTGACACTCCCATATCTCTATGGAGGTCTCAAGACGCGACGCCGCGTTACAGAATTTCTTGGCCGGATCTCGGAGCCGCCGGGGCGAATGTCGCCAATGGGCTCAACCGACTCTGAATCTACCAGCGGGACCGCCAGCTTCTAGGGGACGATTGGCCCAGATCAGACCGGCGACCCGTCAGGCCTCTAACTCAAGGGTCTTGACAGAGTCCACCCCGGGTGCAGCCGGGGCTCGCGCTAAACGTGCCCACAAGAAGGGAAATTTTGGGCTTGTACAAGATGCGGAAGTCGGCGACTGGGAGGCCGGTGTGGGTAGTTCTGGTGCTGCGCGAGAAGGGTTGGGTCGAGGAGACATTCGCCATCACCTGACCAGCAATACCTCGTCGGCTTGGCTCGGCAGGTAATCGGCCTCGGCGGTGACACCGAAGTTCCCCCGCGTGTAGACGTCCCAGCCGATCACCGAACCGTTGACAGAGTTGCCGTGGATCGTGATGCGGCCATTCGGAGCGAAGATGACTCCCTCGAAGTGGGTATTGCCGTTGATGTCGATCGCCACCGTACCGCACGAATATGAGCCCCAGTCGGACAGCAACAGGAGACCGTCGACGTATGTTTCGAAGGGTCCGGCGTTCCCACCGATAGTGATCTTGCCCGTGGCGACAATTGTGATTGGCCCGTCGGCATCCGTGTTGCCGCCGATGACTACGTTCCCACTTACGTAGTGGAGGCCCTCGGCGATGTCGTCGTTCCCCCCCAATGACCAGTTGCCCGAGTGGTAATGGTATCTGGACACAGGCACACCTGAGGGCCGACTGGCGTAGTCGGATGCTTCGGCGGTTAGCGGGTAATCAAGTCCGAGAACTCTGTTGGCCTGGCTAGGCGATCCCGGAGGCAGGTCGACGTTTCCAATCAGGTTCTGGCTCGTCCCATACGTGACCTCGTCGTGAAACTCGATGTTGCCATTCGCACTCAGGTGACCCTCGCCATGGACGGTCTCCCTGAAGTCATTGTTTCCGTTCACATGTAAGTCTCCGTCAGAGTGGACCACCCCGAAATAGTCAGCGTTGCCGTTGACGTCTAGGTCGCCGCCGCTGTAGACAATGCCGTGCAGATCGCTGTTGCCGCCAGAATCGAGATTGCAAGTGGGGCCTTTGGCGAACAGTGCGGCGGGGCCGATGCCGCCGCCGCCTTCTAAGCACTCGGCGGTGGCTTCCGAAGCCACCGCGATTTCACTTACGCCTTGGGTTCTGCCGAAGCCCGTATCAACGTCGGATGCGATGGCCACGGTTACGGTCTTCGCGTCGATGTCCGTGCTGACACCAGACGAGAAGCCATTTGCTGCAGCCGAGTCCAAGGCGGCCTGCTCGGCATCTGCGCCGGAACAGATCGCCCACGCACCCGCCAGAGCCGCGTTGTCGGCCGCGTTCTGAGTGGCGCGGCGTTCGTTGTAGGCCATGCCTCCGTCGAGGGCAATAGCGGCGATCCCTGCGAGGAGCATCAGAGACATGGCGACGATGAGTACGACGGCGCCGGTTTCCTGGTGATGTCTGTTAACAGTTTTCATTTTCCTCCACTAGAACTTCTGTGGTGTAGGCACGGGACAGCTCGATCGAGCCGCCGAGCATCTGGCCGATTAGGGGTGTTAGGTAGTCCACCGTGTGGGTCACGGTGACGGTCACCGAACCTGCGCAGGTGACGGTCACGTCTGAACGGGTCAGGTTGGGATACTGGGTGGCCTGGACGGCCCGGTCCTGGATGGCGGTGATGTCGCCGTCGGGAGGGTTGTAAGCGGCAAAACGAGCGCCCTCCTGGGCGGCGTCCTGTACGCCAATGTTGGTGAAGATTGCCCTGCCCAGGTCTGCGACTCCGCAGGCGAGCAGTGCCAACAGGATCGTGACGAAGGCCATTTCGACGGCTGCGGCGCCCCGTTCCCGGACTTGGCGAACTGGTGTCCTCATGCGTCTGACCCGGGATAGATCGAGCGCTGCTGGGTGGAGCGGATGTCGAGGTCGCCGACGATGCTCGAGATGATCGGGATCGGTGACCGGAATGTGGTCTCCACCGTGACCCTAATTCGGTCGTTGTTGCCTACCTCGACACCGGCCACCTCGGTGGAGCCCGTGCAGTCAGCTACGCCGTTGTACGAGATGTTTATCGCCGTGCTGCCCGGATCGAGTAGAGGTGTCTTCGCGTAGGCGTGCTCTCGAATCCCCTTGCAATCCAGGTAGGGCTTTATTGCGACGTCATCGTCTCCGACGGTCGTGGCAAAGCGGGCGGCCTCCCGGGCGGCGGTAGTCACCGCCGTGTACGTAGCAATGGCGCGCCCGAACTCGATCACCCCGAAGAGCAACAAGAACAGCAATGGCGCCACAAGCGCGAATTCGACGAGCGTCGTCCCCGTCTCATGACGGGACCCAGCCCCTGACTTGCCCAACATCCACTCCCAGGCTCGGTATCGACCACCGATGGCCGGCTACCCGTGGGCAAACTTGCTCACGGTCCGAGGGTCTCCAGATCCCGACCGAATCATGCCATAGGCGCCGCCTCCCCGCCAATGGGTACTTGGGCCTACCCCGAGACCTTCTCGGCCTCGCCTACTCCTCGAGTTGGATGCGGTAGGTCGGCGGCCCGGACGCGCCCTCCGGCCCGTTTATTTCGTTGTTTGCGCCAGCCAGGTTCATTGTGAAAGAGAAGATCCCACCGTTGACGACCATCTGGGACGTGTTCACCTGGGCCTTCCCATTCGGCACGAAGATGATGCCGTCGAGGGTTCCGTTGGAGGCACTGACCTGGACCCCGGTGGAACCGCAGTTGCCTCCGTTGGCAAAGAGGAGGAGGCCGTCGTCCTCGAAGGCGCTCGAACCGGCGATGTTCGCCGAGATCTGGATCGATCCGGTGGCGACGATGGTCCGATTCGCCAGGGCGACGTTCCCTCCTCCAGGTATGCCTCAGACACTTGTACATTCCTAGCGGGCCCAAGGACTTATCGGCAGATGGAACCCGTTACACGAGAGGGCTTTTGGCCCAATTCGTCTTGTCCCCCGCCCCGTCAGTGCCTAGAAGTCGTAGTTCGGCTCCATGCGCATGATGGCGTCGTCCGTCCAGGTGACATTGCCGCTCCACCACAGGAAGCCGGTGATCCATGTATGCCTGAACTCGAGCCTGACGCCGATCCAGTCCCTAACGCTTCCATCGTTGTCGCGAGCGGATGGAGGCCAGTTACCCCCCAGCGAGAACCAGCCGCTGTTGCAGCGCAGAAGTGCCGCGCTGTCTCCCGATACCGAGGGTCGATACCGCTCCTGATTGCTCGTGAAGTCGCCGCTCGCGTTGGACTCGAAGATCGTTACCTGCACGACCTGGCTGGCGTCCAGGGACCTGAGCGCACCGGCCGTCGCCTCGAGGATGAGGCAGTCGGCATTCTTGTTGTTGGGATCCGAGGTGTCGACGTAGTCGCCGGCCTGGGCGGCGAGGCGAGCGCCTTCGCGGGTGGCGCTGGTGACCGACAGCCACTCCCGAAATGCCATCCCGTACTCGAACGCCCCGAGGGCGAGCATGAGCAGCAGCGACAGGACCATCGCCGTCTCGATCACGGCGGCGCCCTTGTCCTCCTGTGGTTGGTGACGGCGCGACATCATGGTTCGTTCGGGACCAGGCGGACCGGGTTGCCGATCACCTTGGCTGTCCAGGTCGTCCGGTCGTGTGGAGTATTCAGGTTCATGTCCATCCGCCACCAGCATCCGTTGGCCGGATCGGCAGCATCGGGGTTGCAGTTGTAGGTCGAAGGGATGTCCACGGTCACACGTACCCAGTAGTTATTGAACTGGGCGACCCCGCCGAGTGTGGTGGGCAGTTGGCAACTGCCCCCGGAGCTTTGTTGGTTGCCGTCGGAGTCCTCGGAGATCCAGTTGCAGGACACGCCGGTGTTCGTCGCACCGCCGGGCCGACGAGCCGGGCGGATCGTCATGCTGGCGTTGCCGGCGCCCTCGCCTGGGTCGTAGAACTCGAGGATGAGTTTCTTACCCGCGTGGACAGGCAGGATCTCAGCCAGGTACAGGGTGGCGTTGTCGGCATTGGCGAAGATCGAGATGTCGTTGATCCCATAGACCTTCTCGGCGGCGCCGGTGGCCCGGATCCCATACTGGTTGGATCCGCTCCCGCCGGTGGTTGTGACGTGGAGGACGTAGATGCCGGAAGGCCCACTGGTGGAGCACAGATTCTCCCAACTCACGGTGCCGCTGTCCCGAGGGTTGCCGGGGCTATAGGACTGAGAGCACACGACGTTCGTGTTGTCGTACGGATCGAGGGGGGTGGAGTCCGGCTGGTAAAGGGTGAAGACGGTGGTGGGCCCGTTGGTGGAGTTCCAGTTGTTGCCTACGGGCGGTCCCCAAATCAGCTTGTCGCAGTCACCTGTGTCCAGCCCCATCCGACAGCCGTAGGGGTTGCTCCCGTTGCCGTTGTTGTTGTTCTGGCGACGCCTGAACCTAGGGTCGTACAACTGCACGGTCATCGAGCCGGAACCTTTCTCGATGCCGTAGTAGTAACCCTCGGTAGTTCCTCCGCGCCGATAGTCGGGGTTGGTGTCATCGGTGTTGCTGTCGATGTCACCCGGATTGGGGCTGGGAGTTCCGGGCCACAGGCTCCGATTCGAGTCGCTGCTGTCTACACAGTCCCCGATAGTGCGCGACCAGTCACAGCGCGAGTTGAAGGCATCACCGTTGACCTTCGACGTGTATTGGCCGGAGATGGACGCCCAGAACGCCTGGCTGGCGTTGTTCCCGTCGCCGAAAGAGGTGAACGGACTACCTATCGGGACCGGCTTGATGTACTCGGCGGTGGCGCGACGTACCACGTCGATCTCGCTGAAGCCGAGGACCTTGAGGAAGAAGGTGGGCACGCTTGTCGAGAGCGTGACCTGGAGCATGTTGCCCTCGTCGCCGACTGCCTCCCACAAGAGAGGGCCATGGTTCCCCGTGTCCGGGGGGAACCCGTTGGCGGTTGCCCCGCCGGTGGCATCCTGGGTCACTAGGGCGGGGAATCCCGGAAGGTGCACGACGCCGGCGAGCGCCGCCGCGTCGGCGGCCCGCTGCAACCGGGAGGTATTGAGGTAGATCCAGCCCAGGTCTACGGCAAAGGCGGCTAAGCCCATCAGGGCCACGAGCATCCCCGCCACCATCGGCAGGGCAGCCCCACTCTCCGACTCACCGCGCAGGCGCGACCTGATGTATCTGGCGAGTGTTCTCATTCGAAAGCCTCCGGCTCAAGGCGCATGATCGTGGTTTCGTCGATGGATGCTGTTCCCGAGAAGGGAGGGAATCCAGTCGCCCAGCCGTGGGTGAAGACGATGCGGACCCCGATGATGTCGAGGGGATCGCCGCCAGCGGTGACCTGGCGGGATGTGGCCGGCAAGGCAACGGTCCTGAACCAGCCGTCTTCCGGCTCGCTCGGTTCGTGGCACACACTGGGGTCGCCACCGTCCTTCAGGGTGGCAGTGTTGGTCGCCCCCGCTGTCTGGTTCCCGGCCTGGGTGGCGACGAAGATGTCGACCCGTTCGACGCTATCGAGGTCGGCGGTGCCCAGCATCTCGCCCAGGGCTGTGAGGATCTGGCAATCGGCGTCCGCGGAGTCACCCGCGAAGGCTGCGACGCGAGCGCCCTCTCGGGAGGCATACGAAACCGTAAGGAAGTTCTTGAAGTAGAGGCCAATCTCGGCGATCCCGATGAGGATGAGGAGCAGAATCGGGATCACCATGGCGAACTCGACCAGGGTGGCACCGTCCTCGGAGGACGAAGTGGGGCGTCTGGTGGGCCTCAAACGGCCGAACACGGCTCTGGTCTCGCTTTCTCCAGACCCGGATTCAGCGGTGGCGACGAAACGCCCGGTGGACACTTGGCTTACTCCGCTCGGAGTCTAGTTGCCTCATGTATCGGGTCCAGGGGCGATCGAGTTGAGTGAGTTCGATTAGGTCGCGAGGCCCGGTTCAGTTGCGAATCAGGTGGATCGGGTTGCCTTCGATGTAAGCCCGCCAGGTGGTCGTGTCCTGGGTAGTGCCGGAGAAGTTGTAGCGAACCTTCCACCAGCATGTCGAACACGAGTAGCTTGCGGGCAGGTCGATCACTGCCTGGATCCACCTGGAGTCGAAGTTGTTGGTCGGGCGAGTCGCCACGATCTGACAGGGGGAGGCGGTTGGGTTATTGACACCGATATCCATCGGTACCCACGCGTCGTTGACCGTCGTACGTCGATTGAGAGAACAGGTGCCATACGGGGTGCCGCCGGGACCGAGGATCGAGATGACGTTGGATACGTTGTTCTCGGCGTCGCCGGGGTCGTACATCTCGACCACCAGGGTCTTGCCGGCATAGATGTCCGACACCTGGGCGAGGTAGAACTCCGAGCTCGATCCCGAGAAGTTGTTGTAGAGCGACACGTCGCCGAGGCCGTACAGGCGGGCTCCGCCGGTGGCCCGGACGGAGTAGCGATTCAAACCGGAGAAGTTGGCCTGGCTGGGCTCGACCACCTGGACCTGAAGCACGTAGATGCCCGAGGACGGGGAGGCGACGCCGCAAGATGTCACCCAGTTGTACGGATCATCGGCGGCGAGCTGCGGCTCAGGAGTGAAGGTCTCCGAGCAGATGGCCGTGTTGTCCGTGATATCCAACGGCGTCGGATCGGGCGCGTAGAGGGTGATTCTGACCGTCTGGCCGCAGTCGGCCGAGTCGGTGCCCCAGTCCTCGCATCCGCGGTCACCGGTCCGGTGGTTGTCGTTGGTGGTCTCGTCACCCGAGGTGTTGTGGTGGACGATGTCGAGGAACTGCACGTTGAATCCGCTGCTCGCCTCGATGCCGTACAGGTACCCACGGGGTCGGTAGGAGGGGTTCTGAGCGCAACCGGAGGAACCGCTCGACCCCGTGCAGTAGGGGGAGAAGGCGTCGCCCATGCCGGTGGCCGTGTACTTGCCGTGGATGTTCGCCCAGAAGTTGGGTTGACCCGAGCATCCTGCCTGACGCGGGTCGCAACTGTTGCCGAACTGGCTGTCGGGGCTGCCCAGAGGGAGCGGTGGCACGTACTCGGCGCGGGCCGAACGCACGATCGTCTGCTCGGTGAACCCGAGCACCCGCAGGAAGAAGGTGGGAACGGTGTCGGCGACGGTCACGTCGAGCTGCGTGGGCTCGCCGGGAACTGGGCTCACGGTCACGTTGGCGGCGTTGGCGCCGTGCTCATAGCCGTTGGCTGTGGCGATCTCGCGGGCAGAGGTCGTCGCCTGGGGCAGGTCGGTGGGCATCCAGATCACGCCGGCCAGCGCACCGGCGTCGGCGGTGCGCTGGATCCGGCTGGCATTGAGATAGAACCAGCCCAGGTCGGTGGAGAACGCGGCGATGCCCAGCAGGGCAACCAGCATGAGGGCTATGAGCGGGAGGGCGGCACCGGACTCGTCCCGCGTGGCTTTTCTCAGGTGGCGTATGCGCTGCATGTTCATCCTCTTGTGTTTGGCTCGATGCGCATGACCGCCCGGTCGGACAAGGCGACCGGTCCGGTGAACGGGAAGATTCCGGTGATGGGGTCGTGGTCGAACTCGACGAGAACGCCGACGTCGTCGAAGGGGTCGAGGTTCCGGCGGCTGGCAGGTGCCCAGGGGCAGCCGTTGTCACAGGTGAGAGCGGTTGATCCCGCCGCGGTGCAGTTGAGGTTGCCGCTGGTCGGGACCTCGTAGATGTTGATCAGGTTCGGGTCGGCCGGCAGATCGCCGGCGGAGTCGGCCCGGTAGATGGTGACCGTCTTCAGCGAGCCGTGCTCCAGGTTGCAGGCTGCTTGCTCCACTGATCGGAGGATGAGAGTGTCGGCGTTGATCGAAGGATCGACGGTGTCCACGTACTTGCCCGCGGCCGAGCCCACCCGGGCCCCTTCGCGAGCGGCGTTGGAGATGGCCATCTGATCGATCACGAGAAAGCCGATCTCGGCCAGGCCGATGGCCAGGAAGATCAGGAACGGTAGGACGAGGGCGCTCTCTAGGAGCGCGGTCCCTTTGTCTTCGGAGCGTCGGAGTCTTCTCATGGGTCGAAGATCTGCGGTTCGATCTGGAAGTCGACGTCGTGGGTGAAGTCGGTCGTGTCGGCAAAGAACCCGGTGATCCACTTGTGGGTGAACTGGACGCGGACCGCAATCCGGTCGGTGCGCGGCGCCGAGACGTCCCGGTCCGACCAGACGGGTGGCGAGTACACGAGTGAGTCGGGGTCGGGGCAGGGGAACCAGTCGCAGCCTCCGCCGTAGCCCGGTTCGTAGCGGTAGTTGTCGCCGACGCCGGTCACCGGGTTGTAGATGCGGGTGATGGTGCCGTCGCCGATCGATACGGTGCCGAGGGTGCCCGCTACCTCCTCCAGGACGAGGATGTTGGCATAGGCGTCGTTCCCGAAGGTGGCGCCGGCTCGCGCTCCTTCGCGGGCGGCGTGGCCGACACTCAGGTCGTCTTTGAAGGCAAGTCCGAACTCGAGGATGGCGAAGATGACGAGGAACAGCAGAGGGAAGACGATGGCGGCTTCCACCAGGGTGGCACCCCGCTCCCGGATTTCAGAGGGCGCGCCGGACGGTCCGCAAAGCGGACCCCCACGTTGCATCCGGGCGTCTGACATGCGGGACTTATCGGCCCGCGCGGAGTGAACTTGACCACTCTCCGCGAGAAAATGAGAGGCCCTCCCGTTTGGGAGGGCCTCTCGGTCAGCGCGTCACTCGGTCCCTAGGAAGCGAATCCGCGGGGGTCGACCGGTTCGATCCAGGCGTTGATGACCCAGTACTTCTCGTACCCGTCCCACTCATGGTGGATCGTGTACCAGCACCAGATCTCGCCCCACTTCGAGCACTTCTCGGCTTCGTCCTGGTTAGTGCCCGCAATGTAGAACTTCGGCTTCTCGTGGCCCACCTTCTTGAACTTCAGGGTCACCTTGATCTTCTTGTTCGTGTCCGGCGGAACCCAGAACAGGGCCCTTGTGTTCGTGTAGCAGTCGAGTTGCAGGCAGTTGCCATCGAGCAGCGCAGTGAGGTTGCCGCAGTTTTCAGCCGTGTTGCAGGTCGCCGAGATGTTGGCGGTGGTCCCGTCTGAGCTGAGGCTGAGCGAACAGCTTCCCTCGCAAGGCACCGACTCGCCCTGGACTTCCACGTTCAGGTTCACGGTGGAGCCGGTGAACTCGACGGTGCCGTCGAAGGCGCCGACGTTGATCGTGTATGTGGTGGTCTCGGTCTGGTTTGGTGCCACGGCATCGAACTCGATCTCGGCGTCGTCTCCCGGTGCGATGTTCACCGTGAAGTTGGTGTCTGAGATGTCGGTGAAGTCGGGCAGTCCCACGGTGACTTCCGTGATGTTCTCGGTGCTGGTCCCGGAGTTGGCCACCCTTATTTTGAAGGTGGTCAGGGCGCCGGCGACGACCTCGGCGGGTCCGACGAGCGTTACGTCTCCGAGCTGTCGGATCACCGGTGCCGGCGGCTGGGCCCCGAAGCCGGTGACCTTGGCGTTGTTGCCCAACTTCACGCCGAGGGCGACCACGCCGGCGAAGTTGAGGTTGTTGCCGATGGCAGCCGGGCCGTCGGGGGCGTAGACGACGCCGCCCTTGGCGTTGTTGCCGATGGTGACCGCGGCGCTGCCGCAGTTGCCGTCCGCTCCACTGAAGGCGGTCACTCCGTCGACGAACGGGGTGAAGTTGCTGTTGTTGCCGATCTTGATCGTGCCGGTGGCGACGATGGTGACGTTGCTGCCCCTGGCGTTGTTCTTGATGGTGACGTGGCCGTCGATGTAGTGCAGCCCGGAGGAGAACGTGTGGTTGTGGCCGAAGCTCGGGTTTCCCGAGTACGAGTAGTACTGGGAACCGGCTGCGGTCGCCTCGGATCCGCCGGGGGCGTAGTCGCCGATCGAGAAGCTCACAGGTGCGTCGGCGGAGCCTGATTGTGTTGGCTGCCACGTCTTCGAGTTGTTGCCGACCTTGGCCGAGGTGACGTAGGTGGCGGTGCCGCCCTTGTGGGTGCCGTTGTTGCCCACGGTCAGCTTGCCGTTGGTGTGGACCGAGCCGTTGACGCGGTTGTTGTTGCCGACCTTGAGGTCGCAGCCGGCCCCGCCACTGAACAGCGCTGCCTTGGCGCTGTCCGCGCTGAGCAGAGTCGTGGTGGGAACCGTGAACGCGGCACTGGCCGGGATCAACAGCGAAACAGCCATGAGGACTGTGAGGAGAGCCCTGACTGGACTCGGAATTGTTCTGGGCGGCCTGGCCTGGCCTCGCCCGGTCGAGAAGATACGGAACATTGTTGGTCTGCCTCCCTGGCTCCCTGTGAGCCATCCACCCACTGTCAATTGACGCGTGGAAGGGCACTCCAGACCAAAGTGCTCCCCAGCCGCGAAGTGCAGACTACATGGTTCGAGAGCGGGTGTCCTCCGCTATCTCCGGAATGGCAGTCGCCCGGGACCGATCGGTCCCGGGCGACAAACCGCCAGGTTGTGAGATGTCAGGAGGTCAGGAGGCGAAGCCTCGGGGGTCGACCGATTCCACGGTCGCCGTGATCCTGACACCTTGGTTGCCGACCTTGCTCTTGGTGTAGCTGCAAGTGATGGTGGGGTGAGCCCCGCACTCGAAGAACTCCGACGAGTCGGTCGCGGCGATGAAGAACTTCATGCTGTTGACCTCGTTCCCCTTGAACTTGCCGGAGACGAAGAGTTCGACGGTCACCGTCTTGTCGGAGTCGATCACCGGCGGGACCCAGTACGCAGCCTCGCTCACGGTGCACGCCTGACCATTGCAGTCGTTGGAGAGGTCGAGGACCATGATGTCGCACTCCGACCCGCACTCGGCGGTGACCGTGGCGGTCGTCTTCTTCTCGGCCAGGCTGAGGTTGCAGTTGCCCTGGTTGGCGCACTGCTTGGCCGCTCCGGTCACGGTCAACGTCGGGGCGGGGCCCTGGAAGTTGAGGTCGTTGCCGGCGCCGTTGAAGTTGTTGGCCTGACGGGCCTCGACCGCAAAGGTGTAGGTTTGGTCGCTGCCCTGGAGGGCCGTGACCGATAGCCCCAGGGCCAGGGATTGCCCTGGCTGCAGGCTGAACGACGGGTCGGTGGCGGTGACCTGGTTGCCAGAGATCACCCAGCCGGAGTTCGCCGTCTCGATCACGAATTCCAGAGGCGGGCTCACCGTGATTCGGGCCGCGCCCAGCGTCGCGCTGGTCGAGTTGTTGGTAATCGTCAGAGTCGTCGAGCCCAACCCAGCCACGATGCTGGAAGGGCTGACGTCTGCCGAGAACCGTTTGTGATTGGGAGCGGCTCCAGCCGGGATCGCAGCCACCAGCGCCAGTGCGATCACGATTGCCAGCCATCCACCCCGCGAGTGTCGTGCACCCATCTCAGCCTCCCTGGGCCACCCATGGCCCGAGCTATGCGAAGTTCCAGACCCGATGGTCCCCACACACCGGTAGAACCAGGTTACGCGGACCGGAGGCGGCGCGCGGTGAAAAAATACGCGCTCTTGTACACCGGCGCCCAGGTCCCGTTCTCCCACCCAGGGAGGGGGACCTGGGAGCCGGTCAGGTCAGGAGGCGAAGCCTCGGGGGTCGACGGCCTCGACCTTCGCGATGATGAGGATGTCGCCGTTCTCGAGGTGCTTCTTCTTGTAGGAGCACTCGAGCACTTCGTCGTTCTCTCCGCACTCGAAGTACTCGCTCGAGTCGGTGGGGGCGATGTAGAACTTCAGGTCATGGAACTCGTAGTAGTCGAAGCCCTCCTCGCCGCCGTCGATGCGCAGCTTGAGCTTCACGTCGCCGGTGGCGCCGGTGGGCGGAACCCAGAAGGCGGACTCGCCCACGCAGTCCTTGTCGAAACAGAACTGGTCGAGGTCGAGGGAGAGGACACCGCAGTTGGAGGTGGCGCATTGCGAGTTCAGAGAAGCGTTCGTGGTTTTCTCGGAGAACTGGAGGTTGCAGCCACCCGCTCCACACGCCTTGGCCGCTCCCGTGACCGTCACCGACAGAGGACCGCCGACGTAGTTGAGGTCGTTGCCGGCTCCATTGAAGTGGTTGGCCTGGCGAGCCTCCAGCTCGATGGCGTATGTCTCGTCACCACTCTGCAGGGTGACGATCGACAGTGTGACTTCTAGCGACTGACCGGGCTTCAGACCCCGGGAGGGACTGACCGCGTTGACCTGATTGCCAGAGTGGGTCCAACCCGAACGGTCGAAGTCGATGTCGACTAGCTCCATCGCCTCGTCGAGGTGGATGCGGGCGGCTCCCAGCTTGGTCGACTTCGACTCGTTCGTGATCTTGATCGTCACCTCACCGGCGCCGGCCACGATCGAGTCGGGCGTAACGACCGCCGAGAACCTCTTGTGGTCGGGGGCGGCCCCGGCGATCGGCATCGCCGACACCATCGTCAGGGCCACGAACGCCGCAGCCAGGCCACGCCAGCGGACGTGCTTCGAATTCATCATCTCTGCCTCCCTGGACCTCTATCGGCCCATCTGCTTCCAGCGCTGCCCAGACCCACAGGGGAGCGCCCGATGATTGCCCCACCACCGGATGGGGAGATTCTATCGGAAGTTCGGCCTGCCTGAAGGCGCGAATCCGAAGACTCGACAACAGCCCTCTAGTCCCGCGCCGATGACCTCGGTAGGTTCGCGAACGCGGCTGACACGGGGAGAGGGGTCAAGATGTCGGAGGCCACGGCTCGGGCAGAGCTGTACTCTGAGTTGAGCAAAGTAATTGGTGTCGACAATGCCGGGACGTTGATGAGCTATCTGCCGGGTGACGAGCCAGCCACCAAGACCGATCTGGCGGCCACCGAGTCGATACTTCGTGCTGAGATGAACGCCGGTTTCTCGGAGCTTCGTGCCGAGATGGACGCCAGATTCTCGACCGTCACCGCCCGGCTAGATGCGTTCGAGGTTCGCATGGACCGACTCGAGGACAAGTTCGACGCTCAGATGGAAGGGTTCCATACGGCCCTTCTGACTCAGGGTCGCACGTACGTCCTCTCGTCGATCGGTTCGATCCTCTCGACGGGCGCCCTGGTTGCGGCCATCACCCAGGCGATGAGCTGAGCCCTAGTTTCAGGCTTTCTGGCCCATCAGGCGCCGGTTCTTGACCTTGGCCTTGACGTAGTCGCGGTTCATCCAGGCGATGAAGTCGATCGAGATCTCCTTCGGGCACGCCTTCTCGCACTCGCCGTGGTTCGTGCAGGAGCCGAAGTACTCCTCCATGACCTCGACCATCGCCTCGGTCCGCGCCCACCGCTCGGCCTGACCCTGGGGGAGGAGGTTGAGGTGGTTGATCTTGGCGGCCGTGAACAGGTTGGCGGCGCCGTTGGGACAGGCGGCCACACAGGCACCGCATCCGATGCAGGCGGCGGCGTCGAAGGCGGTCTCGGCCACATCCTTCGGCACGGGGATCAGGTTGGCGTCGGGGGCAGCGCCGGTGTCGACGGTTATGTAGCCACCCGCCTCGATGATCCGGTCGAAGGACGTCCGGTCGACCACGAGGTCGCGGACGATCGGGAAGCCGGCCGCCCGCCACGGCTCGACGGTGATCGTGTCGCCGTCACGGAACTTGCGCATGTGGAGCTGGCAGGTGGCCGTCCCGAGCTGCGGCCCGTGGGCCTGGCCGTCGATCATGACCCCGCACGTCCCACAGATACCTTCCCGGCAGTCGTGGTCGAAGCTGATCGGGTCGTCGCCCTGACTGACCAGCCGCTCGTTGAGGATGTCGAGCATCTCGAGGAACGACATCTCCGGTTCGATGTCGTCCACCTGGTAGGTGGCGAACCGCCCGGCCCGGTCGGGCCCCTCCTGCTTCCACACCTGAAGGGTGATGTTCACTTGTAGCTCCTGGTGGACAGCTTCACGTTCTCGAACTCGAGAGGTTCTTTGATCAGTTCGGGAGAACCGGGGTCGCCGGTCCAGTCCCAGGCGGCGACGTAGGCGAACTCGTTGTCGCGGCGCAGCGCCTCGCCTTCTGGGGTTTGGTACTCCTCGCGGAAGTGGCCCCCGCATGACTCCTCGCGGTTCTTGGCGTCCAGGCACATCACCTGGGCGAGTTCGAAGAAGTCGTCGACCCGGCCGGCCCGTTCCAGGCTCTGGTTGAACGACTCGCTCTCACCCAGGACCCGCACGTCGGCCTTGAACTCCTCGTGGAGGGCGGGGATCTCGGCCAGGGCCTTGTCGAGGCCCGACTCGGTGCGGGCCATCCCGCAGTGCTCGAGCATGATCTTGCCCAACTCCCGGTGGAACCAGTCGACGGTGCGGGTGCCGTTGGTGTTGAGGTAGCCCGAAACCCGCTCGCGCACCCCGGCCTCGACTTCCCCGAACGCCTCGTGGCTGGTCGGCACGGGGTCGGTGTTGAGGTACTCGGCCAGGTAGTCGCCGATGGTGTAGGGGAGGACGAAGTAGCCGTCGGCCAGACCCTGCATCAGGGCCGAGGCGCCCAGACGGTTGGCCCCGTGGTCGGAGAAGTTGGCCTCGCCCAGGGCGTACAGGCCCGGGATGGTGGTCATCAGGTTGTAGTCGACCCAGAGACCGCCCATCGTGTAATGGGGAGCGGGGTAGATCCGCATCGGGACCTGGTAGGGGTCCTCGTCGGTGATCCGCTCGTACATCTGGAACAGGTTGTCGTAGCGCTCGGCAATCGTGTTCCTGCCCAGGCGGTCGATGGCGTTGGCGAAGTCGAGGTACACGCCGTTCTGCAGCGGTCCGACCCCGTGCCCGGCATCGACCATGCGCTTGGCGGCGCGGGAGGCAACGTCCCTGGGGACGAGGTTCCCGAATGCCGGGTACATCCGCTCCAGGAAGTAGTCACGCTCGGCCATCGGGATGTCATTCGGCGGGCGGTTGTCCCCGGCCCGCTTCGGCACCCAGATGCGGCCGTCGTTGCGAAGCGACTCCGACATCAGCGTCAGCTTCGACTGGAACTCGTCCGACGCCGGGATGCACGTCGGGTGGATCTGCGTGAACGCAGGGTTGGCGAACGCCGCGCCACGCCGGTGCGCCCGCCAGATGGCGGTGGCGTTGGACGCCTTGGCGTTCGTGGACAGGAAGAAGACGTTGGCGTAGCCGCCCGTCGCCAGCACCACGGCGTGGCCGCTGTGGCGGCTGATCGCACCGTTGACCAGGTCTCGGGTGACGATGCCGACCGCCCGGCCGTCCTTGACCACCAGGTCGAGCATCTCGGTCCGGGTGTGGAGCTTCACCGAGCCCCGGTCGACCTGGCGCATCAGGGCCTGATAGGCGCCCAGCAGCAACTGCTGGCCGGTCTGGCCCCTGGCGTAGAAGGTGCGGGACACCTGGGCGCCACCGAAGGACCGGTTGTCGAGGAGGCCGCCGTACTCGCGGGCGAACGGGACGCCCTGGGCGGTGGCCTGGTCGATGATGTTCAGCGACAGCTCGGCGAGGCGGTGGACGTTGGCCTCACGGCTGCGGTAGTCCCCGCCCTTGATGGTGTCGTAGAAGAGCCGGTAGACCGAGTCGCCGTCGTTGTGATAGTTCTTGGCGGCGTTGATCCCACCCTGGGCGGCGATGGAGTGGGCTCGCCGGGGGGAGTCGTGGAAGGTGAAAACCTCCACCTCGTATCCGAGCTCGCCGAGGCTGGCCGCGGCCGACGCGCCGGCGAGGCCCGTGCCCACCACGATGATCTTGAACTTCCGCTTGTTGGCCGGGTTGACCAGACGCATGGAGAACTTGTGGTTCTCCCACTTGTCGGCGAGCGGCCCTGCGGGGACGCGGGGGTCGAGATTGATCGTCATTTCAGGTACCCGAAAGCGACGGCGAGCGGCGGGGCGATGAAGCCGATGACGATGACGCCCGAGATGATCGTGGCCGCGACGCGTCGGGCTGCGTTGAACTTCGGATGGTTCACCCCCATGCTCTGGAACATCGACCAAGCGCCGTGATACAGATGGATGCCCAGCAGGGACACGGCGATCACGTAGAAGGCGGTGACGAGGGGGCGCTGGAACCCGGCCACGAAGTTGGCGTAGACCCTGCCGTGCTCCCAGGTCTCAGGTGCCGCCGGCTGGATGCCGAGGGTGAAGTCGGCCAGGTGGAAGGCGAGGAAGGCGAAGAAGATCACCCCGCTCCACCGCATCGTACGGCTGGCGTAGGTGGCGGCCACGTAGTTGCGTGGCGCCTGGTAGTCGGTCTGTCGGGCCCGCCGGTTCATGATCGTCAGTGCGTAGGCGGCGTGGACGTGGAGGAGGAAGGCAACGATCAGGCCGACCCGCAACAGCCACAGCATCACGTGCTCCGGGACGATGGGGGAGAAGAGGCTGCGGAGCGCCTCCGCATAGATGTCCATGTCCGGGATCCCGTTCACGTCCGGGAGGAACATCTTGAGGTTCCCGAGCATGTGGGCGATCGCGAAGCCGATGATGATGACTCCGGTCACCGCCATCACCCACTTCTTGCCGACCGCCGACCGGTAGAACTCCACCGGGAAAGGCGCCTTCTTGGGTCTCTGGCTCGTGGTGGTCACTGGACTCCCATTATGACAACTTTGCAGGGAGCGTCCGCCGTCCGGGGGAAGGTGGTGGTCACGGCGACGACGCGGTTGCCGTCGGGGCGTCGTCCCGGTGGGCTCCAACTCGCCCCGGAGAGGTGGGGCTCCTGGCGTTCGCGCCCGTCGTGATTGGGCGATCTGGGTCGATTGGCCCGGGGCCCCCTCTTGACGGCGCGCGCGGTCTCACATAATGTCACGCGTGTAATTACACGGTTGTTAGGAGACCTGATGCAGAGCAAGCTCGTTGAAGCGCTGGCCATAGGCGAGCTTTCCTGGCAGGACTACGCCAACTGCCGTGGTGCCGACGCAGACCTGTTCTTCCCTGAGCGCGGGGCGTCCACCCGCAAGGCGAAGTCGATCTGCGCGGAGTGCGAGGTGAAACAGCAGTGCCTGGACTACGCCATCGAGATGGGCGAGAAGTTCGGCATCTGGGGTGGTCTCTCCGAGCGCGAGCGCAGAAGGGTGCGTCGGGAGCGGGCCATCCGCGAGCGCAAGGTCGGTTGAGGGGTCCTTACAGGTAGAGCCCCGAGGGCTCGTCTTCACCGGAGGGCTGACGAGGCCCGTCGATCTGTCGTCTCTGCATGTGCGCCAATTGCGCCTGCGCCGCCATCTGCTGGCTCCACAGGGTCGCCTGGATGCCGTGGAACAGCCCCTCCAGCCATCCGATGAGCTGGGCCTGTGCCACCCGCAGCTCCGACTCGGTGGCGCCGGACTTGTTCAGGGGCACCATGATCTCCTTGAACTCCTCCTGGAGGTCGGAGCTGAGGATCTCCTCCAGTTCCGACACCGACCTCGAGTGCACTTCGGCCATGCGCATGCGACCGCCCTCGTCCAGCGGCGCCTGACGCGCCTCGTCGAGCATGGCCCGGGTCATCGAGGCGATGCGCAGGAGCTTGGAGGGCTCGGCGATGAGCGGCTCTTCCTCCACGGCGGTCTGGACTTCCTGAGGTGTGTTGGGCTCCTGTGTCATCAGACATTGACCTTACCGGGACACTGTCCTTGCCCACGGTTGGGTACCTTGACACTCCTTCATGAGCCGGGTCGTCGTCTTCACCCTCGGGTACACCGCCGCCCTCCTTGCCTACGGCCTGGTGATGGACAGCCCGCTCACCCTCCTCTACACGTCGGTGAACCTCGGCCTCATGGGTCTCCTGGCACTGCTCAACCGGGGGATCGGCTGGTCTCTCGGCGCTCTCTGGCAGGCATCGTTCGTCGGTCTCGGGAACATGCTCGGCGGAGTGGTCCTCGTAGAAGGGCGGACGCTCTACCTCACCGACGTCATCGGTCCCATCGGCTACGACAAGATCTTCCATTTCGCCGCCGCGGCCGGTCTCAGCCTGCTGGCGTGGGAGGCGGTGGAGGGCATCGCCGGCCCGGGTGCCAGACGGGGCATCACGGGCCTGGCCATGGTGGTCTGGCTGGCCGTCATGGGCGGTGGTGCCGTCGTCGAGATCGCCGAGTTCATCGGGGCGAGCATCGGAGATGTGAATGTGGGTGACTACGCCAACAACGCCCTCGACCTGGTGGCCAACGGCCTCGGCGCCCTGCTCGGGGTGTCGCTGGTCGCAAACACCCGCCGCGATCCGGCGCGCGGCTGAGCCCGACCGTTAGCCTCCCGCCATGCGCTGGCCGTTTCGAGCACTCGTCCAGGCACCGATAGTCCAGCGCGTCACGTGGCACGTCCGCCGCATCACGTCCCGGCTCGAGGGTGGCTTCTTCCGGCCTCTCCTCCTCGCCCTGGCCATCACCCTCCTCCTCTCCAGCGCGATCGTTTGGTTCTTCGAGACCGACAGGACGATCCGGAGCCTCGGCCAGGCCATCTACTGGTCGTCGACCACCGTGCTCGGACAGGGCGACGCCGCCTTCGCCAGCGGCATCGTGGGCTGGGCGGTGGGCTGGCTCCTCAGCCTCTTCGGCGTCGGCATCGTCGCCACCATGACCGGCGTCCTCGTCGGCTTCGTCATCGAGTACCTACTCAAGGAGGGACAGGGAATGGGCGCATCCGGCTACCGGGACCACGTGGTGGTGTGCGGGTGGAACCCGACGGCCCGGGAGCTCGTCGACGAGTTGGTCGCCGACGAGAGCACCACCCGGATCGTGGTCATCCACGATGCGGAGAAGGCACCCACCGACAAGGCGTACTTCGTGAGGGGTGAGACCACCTCCGAGGAGGATCTGAAGCGGGCCGGGATCGAGCAGGCCCGAGCCGCCATCGTCTGCCCGTCCGACTCCTCGAACGAGGCCGACATCCACTCCATCCTCACCGTCCTCGCCATCGAGACGCTCGCCCCGCAGGTGCGGACGGTGGTCGAGGTGAACAACCCGGCCAACGTCCCCCACTTCCGCCGGGCCAACGTCGACGAGCTGCTGGTCACCTCGAAGCTGTCGTCCCGGCTCCTGGCCAGATCGGCGCTGTACCCGGGTCTGGCCGAACTGGTGACCGACATCGTCGGCGGTGCCGGCAACCCGGACGACCCGCAGCTCTATCGGGTGCGGATGCCGGAGGAAGCGGTGGGGATGTCGACCGCGGAGCTGGCCACCCTGATGCGCAGTGATCACCACGCCACCGTCATGGCGGTGGCCCGCGGCAACAGCACGGTGGCCAACCCGCCGCACGGATTCAGGATGGAGGCGGGCGACGAGCTCGTGGTCCTGGCCTACGAGCTGGGCTCGATGGAGCCGGTCGTGGAGGAGAAGAGGACTAGGGATGGGGCCGACCCCGTTCTCGGGATCGACCCCGCTCCTTCGCCGGCCTGATCAGTCGCCGGCTAGATCAGTCTTCTCCAGGACTTCTCCCCCATGCGACGCACGGGGGAGTGTCCAGAAGGGGTGAGGGGGCGCGTCGCAGGCGGCGGGATCAGTCGCCGGCGACGAAGTAGTGCCAGGTGCCGTCGGCGCGGATCCCCGTCCGCCACCCGGCGTATCCGTCGAAGTGCTGACGCATGTCGTCGAGTTCCTGCTGCGTGTGCAGCTGACGGATCTCGGCCATCTGCTCGTCGGTGATGTCGTCCCAGGTGTCGGCGGCGAATGCGCCCGGCCACACGTAGTAGGTGGCGCCGTCGCCGGTCTCCTGGACGCCGTGGGACATGCCGAGGATCTGGAGGAGGATCCCGAGCTTCCCTTCACCGTCGTTCTCCCACTCGACGAGCTGGTCGAACCGGCCACCACCGAAGTGGGTGATGAAGTTCTCCGGGGCCAGCGCCTCGAGAGCCCCGAAGTCGCACGCCACTGCGGCGTCGATGATCGCCTGGCGCTTGGCCGCGACGTTCTCGGGCAGACCTTCCTGGGCGCCCGGTGCCGGCACACCTGTCGCCGAGCACTCCGCGACGGGGGCGTCGGTGCTCGGGGGCTCCACCGGCACGGTGGTGGAAGGCGACGCCACGGGGGCGCCGGTTCCCCGGTCGAAGAGGGGGAGCACACCGATCGCCAGCGCCACCAGGGCGAAGGCGCCGGCGAACACCAGCCACCCCTTGGCGGCCGGCACGGCTCGGGGCCTGGTGCCCGGGGCCGGCGGCGGCGTGACGGTCCTGCTGGCCTGGCGGACTTCCTCCGCGGCCTTGGTCAATCTGTTCTCGAGTGCGTCGAAGTCACTCATGATCACTCCTGTTCCAATCGGCGAGTCGGTCCTTGAGCACCAGGCGGGCTCGGTGCAGGTGGCTCTTCACCGCCCCGGCTGAGCAGCCCATCGCGTCGGCGATCTCGTCGGTGGTCAATTGCCCCACGTAGTGGAGGACGACTGCTTGCTGCTGGCGACGGGGCAGGGCCCGCACCTCGTTCCACACCTCTTCGGTGGGGAGGCTCAGGTCGTTGACGACACCTCGTCGGGGGTCGTGTCCTGCCTTCTGGATCGCCCGTCTCTCGGCTCCGAGCCGACGACGTAGCGACGTCGCCTTGTTGATCAGTACCCGGCGCACCCAGGCGCGCGGGTCCTCGTATCGGGAGACCCGGTCCCAGTTCCGGTGAGCGGCCGCGAACGCCTCCTGAGCGAGGTCTTCGGCTGCCGACCGGTCCGGTGAGAACGCTCGCGCGACCGCCACGATGTGGTGGTACTCCCTCCGGTAGAAGGGCTCGAAAGGGATCGCGCCTTGCCGTGTTCTCGGGATGACGGTTCTCCTCGTATGCGGTGGTGCTGTCATCTCGTACTCAACACGCACACCGCGCCGTTTCGGATTACAGGGGTTTCCCGGGGCGCCCCAGGCGGGTACACGCGGTTGTCTACCTACAGAAGGCTCTCAACCATGACACACGATCCTTATCAACCCGTGCCCGAGCCGCCGCCCCGGTCGCCGTACCTGGGCTATGTCATAACGGGCGTGCTCATCGTGCTCGTCATCGTGTTTATCGCCTGGGTGCTCAACCCGGACCGGAACTCGAGCGACACGACCACTCCCGGCGGGACGACGGAGACGACCCTGCCCGGCGGGGGCACCACCCTCCCGGATGCGACGACGACTCTGCCGGAGCCGACCTCGACAACGGTTCCCGAGACGACTTCCACGACCGGCGGGTGACCCGATCCGCCGGGAAATCCGGATGAGAGGTGGACGACAACCCTCTTCTACTACCGCTGAGAAAGCCTTACGATCGCGACACGAAAGAAGGATGACTCATGGCTGAGGACTACCCGCCGATTCTCGACGCAGCCCAGGTGGCAGAGCTTCTGGGCATGAACGTTCAGATGGTCCGGCGCTACGCCCGCGAGGGCAGGCTCCCCGCCTACAAGCTTCCGGGCGGTCGCACCTTCAAGTTCTTCCGCGACGAGATCTACGAGTTCATCCGGGCCCATCCTGCGGCGTCAGACGCCGAGGATGAGGTCATTGACTCTCAGACGACCTGACGATCGCCAGGATCAGCCCGGCCGGCACGTAGAGCGTCCGGTCGTCCGCATCGACCAACTCGACGTGGTCACTCGCGACCACGTCGACCCGGCCGATCACGATTTCCCCACCGGCCAGCGCCAGCCTGACCATGCCGCCCCGGTCGGCCGCCTCCGCAAGCCGCGCCGTCAGCGTCTCTTCGCCGGCGACGTTGCCCCCGCCCTGGTCGGCCCCGGGGAGGATCGACCAGAACCCGGCGTCGATGCGGATGTCGGCGATCTGACCGGCGCCCTGGACGGTGACGTGGTCCGGCCCGGCCCCGACCACCAGCCCGCTGAAGGTGTGACCCGAGAACACCACGGAGACCCGGGAGCCCCGGTTGACCATCTCCTTGGCCACCATCGCCAGGTCGAACCGGCGACGGTCGTAGGCGGCGGTCAGCCTCTCGTCCTCGGCTGCCTCCTCGGCCATCTCCCGGCCCAGGGAGTTACGGAGCTCGGTCAGATCAGGGTCTTGTTCGAAGGTCATCTTTTCGCGCTCTCGACATCCGTTGGACAACGTGAGATAGGTTCGAAGCGTTGAGCCAACGACCCTCACTCGTCACGAGGGAAGCGGGCACCTCGCCGCCGACGATCCGGCGCACTCGACGCCGGATCTCGGCCTCGCACGTACTCATTGCACTCGCCGTCGTCCTGGCGTTCGTCCTCAACATTCTCGCCCTGAGAGACCGCGGCGCAAGCACTTTGGTCGCAGTCGCCGATCGCCCCATCGCTGCCGGGTCGATCCTGGTTCCGGACGTGATCCGGTTGGTGTCGGCGGACGCCGACTTCCCGGGCCTGGCGACGCTCATCACCGAGGACGACCTCGATGCCAGCTTCGGTTCGGTGGTCACCCGCGCCCTTCCCGCCGGGTCGGTCGTAGATCGCGCATCCCTGGCGGCGCCGGACTCGGGATCGGGAATGCGGGTGATGAGTCTGGAGGTCGAGGAGTCGCGAGCCGCCGGCGGGACGCTCGCGGCAGGAGACCGCATCGATGTGATCGCGGTCCGTGACGGAGTCGCCACCTACGTGGTGTCCGATGCCGAGGTGGTGGCGGTGCCCGAGAAGGCCTCCGGGGCGCTGGGTAGCACCGGATACCACGTGGTGGTCGCCGTGGACGCCGACGAAGCCCTGGCCCTGGCGGAGGCGATGGCCGCCGGGAAGATCGATGTGGTGCGCTCCACCGGCGCGCCACCCGTGGGACGGGACACCGATGGGACAGGTCGTTGAGCTAGCGCTTGCAGCCTCGGCGAGGGACTGGCCCGACCGGTTGCACAGGCATGTGCTCGATCACGGTGGAGCGCGAATCGCCGGCCGCGTGCTCACCGCCACCCAGGCTCTGGAAGGCACCTACGACATCTTGCTGATCGACGACGTGTGCTCGTTCCTCAGCCCCGGACTGGTGACACGTCTGCGATGCAGCGGGAAGCAGGTGCTCGGTGTCTTCGACAGGGACGACGGGCCGGACGCCAAGAGACGACTCCTCGAGTGTGGTGTAGGCGACGTCATCGAGGCCGACGCCACAGGTGACGAATTCCTCGCGCAGTCGACGGCCATGGCGCAAGCCTCGGTATCAGCAGCCATCACGCCGTCCCGCCCTGGACGAACGATCGGGGTGATCGGTGTATCTGCCGGAGTGGGCGCGACCGAGGTGGCTGTAGGCCTCGCGTGGAGTCTCTCCAGAGCCGTGGAAGCTGTGTTGGTCGACCTGGATCCGGTCGCTCCAAGTGTGGCGCAACGTCTCGATGTTCCGCTGCACCCGAATCTCCTGACGCTCATCGACACGGTGGTCAACGGCTACTCCCACGAGCAGGTGGAGATCGCCCTCGACCGGCTGCGGGTGGTGCCCGGCCTGGCCCAACCGGGGCAGCAGACACTCCCCCCACACGAAATCGAGATGGCCCTCGAGACCCTGGCGTCACGGAACCGGGTGGTCGTCGCCGACCTCGGCGAGGCGAGCTCATGGGGCGACGGCCCGCTCGGGTGGTTCGACTCGCTGGTGTTGGTAGCCACCGGGGATCCGGTTGGCGTGACGAGGCTCGTCCGGCAGGCGCAACGGTGGTCATCCCTGGCCGAGAGCGTCTCGCTGGTGGTCGTGGTCAATCGATGCCCCCGGCGACGTTTTCACCGGGGCGAGCTCACGGACGAGATCGAGGGTGCCCTCGGACACCTGCCGCTGACCGTTGTCCCGCACGACGACCGGGTCATGGTCGGGTCTTGGGACGGCGTACCGGTTACTAGGGGACGGTTCGCGGCGGCGGTCGGTCGCATGGCCGGATTGGTGGCATCGGCGGTGACGGCATGACACAGGACGTGTACGAGGTGCTCCGCCGGGAGGCTCTGGAGAGAATCGACGGGACGGGAATCGATCCGACGCGCGATCCCGATGCTGCACGTGAGCTGCTGCGGCGCACCGTGGACGACTACCAGCGGAGGGCGCACCTGGGGGAGGTTCGACTCCTGGCCGACCCCGGGGCCACGCTGGAGCGGCTCGCCCGATCCGTGACAGGTCGGGGACCGCTCGTGGAGCTTCTCGAAGACCCCTCCATAGAGGAGGTCTTCGTAGAGGGCGACAAGATCACCTACCTCGAGGCGGGTGGGACGCTCCGCAGCGCGGAATTCCCCGTCACCGAGGAAGAGAACCGTCAGGTGATCCAGCGTCTCGTCTCCGAGACCGATCGTCGCCTGGACGCCTCGTCACCGATCGCCCAGGCCCGGGTCCTCGGTGGCTCGGCGCGCCTGACTGCCGTGATACCACCGGTCGCCGATCGCCTGTCCGCAACGGTCCGCAAGTACGCACTGAGACGCCAGACCCTCGATGAACTGGTGGCCCTGGGCTCCCTCACCCGCCCCGCCGCGGACTTCCTCGAAGCGGCGATGAGGGCCTCCGCCTCGGTGATCGTGTCAGGGCCACCGGGCTCGGGGAAGACATCGTTTCTCTCGGCATTGATGGCCGCCGTCCCGCCGGACCACTGCATCCGGGCCTGCGAGGAGGTGCGGGAACTCCACGTTCCTCTCGTGCACGGCTCCTATTACGAGGCGCGGCCTCCGGCCATGGGCGGCGGAAATGAGATCAGCCTGCGCGACCTCGTCAAGGTCACCCTGGCAATGCGGCCTGACCTGATCGTGGTCGGGGAGGTCCGGGGTTCGGAGGCGTTCGAGTTGACCCGCGCCGCCAACGCGGGGTGCGGGATGGCCTGCACCATCCACGCCAACTCGGCGACTGACGCCCTCGACGCTCTGGTCAACGCCGCGCTCATGGCGGGGGAGAACGTTCCGGAGCGAGTCGTCCGCAAGGTGTTCGCCTCCTCGATCGACCTGGTCGTCCATCTCGACCGGGCAACCGATCCGACAGGCACCAGGATCGTCAGGGAGACGGTGGAAGTCCGGGCGATGGTGCCGTCGCTCCACGACGACTTCTCGACCGAGCCGATCTTCGCGCGGGAGCGCATGGGGGCGCCGATGGTGTGGACGGGGGCGCTTCCGCCGGAGCGACTGATGCGGCGTCTCGAGCCTCACGTGTCGACGGGCCTGGCGCGCTTCCTCGAAGGAGGCTTGATGTGATCCCGGTTCTGGCAGCGTCGGCCACCGCTGTTGCCGTCGGCTGCGTGGGTGTGGCCTTGCTCAGGATGAGGAGGGTCTCCGCGCCCGCCCGGCGACCCAGAGTGGTCGATGGCCTGGATGTCACGCCCACTCAGTTCTGGGCGACGGTCATCGGTGCCGCCGGTGTCACGTTCGTCTTCGTATACGGCATCACCGGTCTGTTCGCGGTCGCCGCAGTTCCCGCGGTCGTCGTGGCCATGCTCCCCAAGGCCTACTACGCCCGCTCCAGGGCCAGGCGTGTCGCCTCGGTCCAGGACGCATGGCCGGACGGGATCCGGGACCTCCTGGCGTCGATCCGGTCGGGTGCCTCCCTCCCGATTGCCCTCGAGCATCTCGCTCGGCATGGCCCGCGTCCGTTGCGGGAGGCGTTCCAGGGGTTCCCGGTGTATGCGCGCAGTCTCGGTGTGATCCCGGCACTGGACATGGTTCGTGCTGATCTCGCGGATCCGGTGACCGACCGGATCGTGGAGGTGCTGATCCTCGCCCACGAGCGCGGCGGCCCGGTGGTGGGTGAGATCCTCTCCGACCTGGCGGAGGCCGCCACAAGGGACAGTTGGGCCAACGAGCAGATACGAACCGAGATCCTCGAACACAAGATCAACTCGAGGGTCGTCTTCGTCCTCCCGTGGCTTGTGCTGGTGGCGATGACGGCGAGATCGGGCGCGTTTCGCGAGTTCTACTCGACGCCGGCCGGCGTCCTCGTGGTCCTGGTGGGCGGGGTGATGAGCCTGGTCGGGATCCTGATCGCGACACGGCTATCGGCGGTCTCGCCGGAGCCGCGGGTCTTCTCAGGGGACACCGCATGACCTGGCCAGAGCCGCTGGTGTTCGCCTCTGCTCTGGCCACGGCTCTGGTCGCCGGATTCCTGGTAGCCGCCGTGGCTCCGCCACCACGGAGGTTGGGGAGCAGGGTCTCTGCCTACGTGACGCCTCGTGCCCAGTTGCGTGATGGATTCGATGGAGTATTCGCCCGAGTTTTCGGGCCGCTGCTGGGCGAGATCGCCGAACGGCTCGGGGCGATCCTCGATCGGGGAGCTGCAGCGTCGATCGCGCTCAGACTCCGGCAGGCCGGGTGGTATCGGGGTCTCGATGAGCACGAGGCCGCGACGCGGTACCGGATGCGACAGCTCGGGTCGGTAGCCCTGGGCGGCGTGATCGGGCTGGCGGCGTCCCGCCTCGTCTCGGGGTCCCTCGGGCCGACGGTCACGCTGGCCATCCTCGGCGCCTTGGTTGGGGCGACCCGGCCCGGTGCGCGTCTGCAGACGGCCATCGACGCTCGGCGGGAACTGATGGGTGTCGAGATCTACACGATCAACCAGCTCCTGGCGATGAGGGTCCGCGTCGGAGGCGGGGTGATCGGGGCGGTGTCATCTCTCGTCTCCAGGGGCCGCGGCGAGGTGATAGCGGAGTTGGCCGAGGCCCTGAGACTTCATCGGGCGGGATGGCCCGGACCCGAGGCTTTCAGGAGGATCGCCGAGCTGACGCCCGAGCCGTTCTGCGCCAGGACCTATCGCCTGCTCGCCACCGCCGAAGAGCGGGGCGCCGATCTCGCCGGTGCACTGCTCGCCCTCTCCGAAGACGTTCGGGAATCGCGCCGCGAGGCCATGAAGAGGTCCGCCACAAAGAGACGGGCGGCGATGTTGGTGCCCACCATCGCCATCCTCGCTCCCGTCCTGATCCTCTTCGTGGCGGCGCCGCTCCCGTACCTGATAACCAGCTGGCGATGAGAAGGGAGGCAGGAATGCTGCCAGCGTTGAGAGAATGGGCGCACGCCCTCCGTCACGACGAGAGGGGTCTGAACACCGCCGAACTGATGGGCAATGCCGCCCTGGCGATCGCGGCACTAGTTGTCATCTGGGGTGCCTTGCAGGCCCTGGGTGTCGACATCGTCGGATGGATAAGAGGGCAGTTGCTGGGCGGCTGAGCGACTCCGGCCTCACGTCGGTCCAGTTCGTCCTCGCCGCAGGGCTGAGCCTGCTGCTCTTCGTGGGCCTGGCCAACCTGGTGGTGGTCCAGTACGGGAGGGGAGCAATCCGATCGGCCCTCGAACAGGGTGTCCGCACGGGAAGCGTCACCCGTTCGACGGACGCCTGTCAGGAGACCGCTGCGGGTGTCGCTTCCCAGCTGCTCGGCGGCGCCATGTCCGACAGACTGGTGATCGCGTGCTCCAGCGTCGGGGGCGGAATGGTTGCGAACGCGGACGCGGTGTTCCAGGCGTGGGTGCCCCTGACACCCGATTTCGTCGTCTCCCTCCGCGTGGAGGGCTTTCTCGAGCCCGAGCGATGAGAGATCGTGGTCACGCCGCCCTCGAGCTCGCGCTCGGTGTCGGGCTGCTCATGCTCCCGGTCGCGATCGTGGTGCTCGCGTTCGGCCCGTGGTCGGAGCGGAACGTCCTGGCCGAGGCTGCGGCCGCGGAAGGAGCCAGGGCGGTGGCGATCGATCTCGACCAGCGACAGGGCGAGGCTCTGGTCGCCAGGATGGCCGAAGGCCACGGCCTGGGGACGGATCGTGTCCGCGTTGGCTGGTGCGGCGCCCGACCGGCGTTCATCGGGGGCGCGACGGGCACCTGCAGCCTCGAGCGCGGGTCCCTGGTCACCCTCGAGGTGGAGATCTGGGTGCCTCTGGTCGTGACCCCCTGGGGATCGGTGGGCGGCCTGTGGCTCTCGGCCGACCACAGCGAGCCGATCGACCTGTACCGGAGCCTCCCGTGAGTCGGGAGCGGGGGACCATCACGATGTGGATGCTGGGCCTGTCCCTTCTGCTCCTGGCGTTCGGCGGGCTGGCGATCGATTACTGGCGGGCACTGGCCTACCAGCGGGAGCTGGCGGCGATCGCCGACTCCGCCGCGGTCGCCGGCGCCTCGGGGATCGACGAGTCCTTGTATCGGTCGACCGGCGAGTTGGCTCTCGATCCGGGCCGCACCGTGCAGCTGGTCACTCGATCCGTCGACTTCCAGGGCGTCGAACTGACGGATGTCGAAGTGACGCTGACGCCGGGCAATTCAGCGGTGACGGTCGTGGTGCGGGGCGCTGTGGACGTGGGGCTGCTCGGGCTCTTCATCGGTGACGACGAGCCGTTGCGGGTCTCTGCCACGGCGACGGCGTTCCCGTTGCGAGTCCCTTAGGGAGCGAGTCGGAACCGCTCCCAAACCCCCGCGGACTGCCGGTAACCGATCCGGTCGTGGAGACGGTTGCGACGGCCCTGCCAGAACTCCCAGTAGGTCGGGGTGAGCCGGTATCCGCCCCAGTGCGATGGACGGGGCGGGTCGTCGCCGAAGCGCTCCTCCATCTCTGCGAAACGGCGCTCCAGGTGCTCCCGGTCGGGAATGGTCTCCGACTGCTCCGACGCCCAGGCCCCCAGTCGGCTGCCCGGTGCCCGGGAGGCGAAGTACTCGTCGGACTCCTCATTCGAGACCCGCTCCACCGTTCCCTCGATGCGCACCTGGCGCTCCAATCGGCCCCAGTAGAAGACGACCGCCGCCCGTCTGGAGTGGTCGAGCTCGCGTCCCTTGCGGCTCCGGTAATTGGTGAACCAGACGATGCCCCGCTCGTCGAATCCACGCATCAACACCATGCGGGCGGATGGGGAGCCGTCATAGCCCGCGGTGGCCAGCGCCATGGCGGTGGGCTCGGGTCGCTCCACCTCCATCGCCTCCCCCAGCCATCCCGCGAACAGGGTTAACGGGTCGTCGGGGAGGTCGGCCTCGTCGAGAGTGCGCTCCGGGGTGTCGGATTGACCGCCCATCAGTCGACGAACACGCGGTCGGGGGCGTCCGGGTCGAACCAGGGGGTGAACACCGAGATCATGAGACAGCCCCCGGAGGAATGGATCGGGGCGTGCACGGTGCCGGCGGCCACGGGGATGACGTCGCCTGCGGTGGCCTCGAAGACTTCGTCGCCGACCCGGAAGTCAACCGAACCCTCGAGGACCGTCACGATCTCGTCGTGGGTCTCGTGGATGTGCGGTTTCAGCCCGCCACCCGGGGCGATGTCGACCACGCCGGTGCTGGAACGCTCGGTGTGCCGGATCCAGGTGAGGAGCAGGCCGCCGTCCGGGGCGGGGTGCTCACGACGGACCTGTTGGGCATGGGCAACGGGGTCGCTCATCGGCCGCCAGGGTACCGGGCCGGGCTTTCGGCTGATCCGGGACCTGGGCTATGATGTAGGCATCCAACACGTCTCCCTCTGTGGGCGACGCGTTCGGGGGTGGTGTAATCGGCAACACGACAGGTTCTGGCCCTGTTATTGAGGGTTCGAGTCCTTCCCCCCGAGCCGGAGGGCGGCCCGAAAGGACCGCCCTTGAAACATGGTCCCGTCGTCTAGCGGTCTAGGACGCCGGCCTCTCAAGCCGGTAACGCGGGTTCAAATCCCGTCGGGACTGCCAGAAAGGGAACGCCTCAGGGCGTTCCCTTTTGGTGTGTGGCGGAAGTCGAGGCTCGGCGGACGCCTACACTCCGACGCCGTTCAACCCCTCAGGAGTCGAAACAACGATGTCTGACACGATCCTGTATCTCGCCCTGGGCTCGGCCGCCCTGGCGCTGATCCTCGCCTTCTACTTCGCCCGCTGGGTGGGCCAGCGTCCCCCGGGCAACGAGCGGATGGTCGAGCTGTCCTCGGCGATCCGGGCCGGCGCCATGGCGTTCATCCGACGCGAGTACATCTGGGTCGCCGTCTTCGTGGTCGTCATGGCGGTTCTCATCGCCGTGCTGCTCGACTGGGGCCGCCCGTGGGGGGCCGTCGCCTACGTGTTCGGGGCGGTGCTCTCCGCTCTCGCCGGATTCGTCGGGATGCGGATCGCAACGGCCTCCAACGCCCGCACGGCGGAGGCCGCCCGCACCGGTGGCGTGCCGGGAGCCCTTCCCGTCGCCTTCCGCGGCGGCGCGGTCATGGGCTTCACCGTCGCCGGGCTCGGCCTGCTCGGCATCGCCGCCGGCTTCCTCATCTTCAACAACCTCCTCGGTGAGGAGGACTGGGTCGACATCGTCACCGCAATCGGTCTCGGTGGCTCCTCGATCGCCCTGTTCGCCCGTGTCGGCGGTGGCATCTACACCAAGGCCGCGGACGTGGGCGCCGACCTGGTGGGCAAGGTCGAGGCGGGCATCCCCGAGGACGATCCTCGCAACCCGGCGGTGATCGCCGACAACGTCGGTGACAACGTGGGTGACGTCGCCGGCATGGGCGCCGACCTCTTCGAGTCCTACGCCGGGGCCCTCGTCGCCCCGGTCGCATACGCCTCTCTGGCCTTTGCCGGTGCGGCGTTCATCTCCGAGGCGATCATCTTCCCTCTGGCCGTCGCCGCACTCGGGATGCTGGCCTCGATCGTCGGCTCGTTCCTGGTCAAGGCCAAGGACGCCGATCACCTGGCCTCTGCCCTGCACCGCGGCACCAACTTCGCCATGATCGTGACCGCCGCCGGCGTCGCCGGCCTCGCCTACTGGATCTTCGGCGACAAGGTGGAGAACTGGGTGGGCCTCTGGCTCGCAGTGGTCGCCGGCCTCGTCGTCGGCTGGTTCGTCGGGAAGATCTCCGAGTGGTTCACCTCCGACGAGTACAAGACAGTCAAGGAGATCGCCCGCCAGTCCCAGACCGGTCCGGCCACCGTGATCATCTCCGGCATCGCCGAGGGCATGCGCTCGGCGGCCTTCTCCGTCATAGCCGTGGTGGTCGGCATCGGCGCCGCCTACTTCGCCGGTGATTGGGCAATGGGGTCGGGGGGCGGCATCTACGGCGTCGCCATCGCCGCCATCGGCGTGCTCGCCACGCTTGGCATCACGATCTCGGTCGACGCCTACGGCCCCATCGCCGACAACGCCGGTGGCATCGCCGAGATGGCTCACCTGCCGGCCGAGGTCCGTCAGTCCACCGACGCCCTCGACTCCCTGGGCAACACAACCGCCGCCATCGCCAAGGGCTTCGCCATCGCCTCTGCGGCGGTGACGGCCCTGGCATTGTTCAACGCCTTCACCCAGGCGGTCGGGCTCGACGGGATCGACATCTCCCGGGCCGAGGTCACCATCGGCCTCTTCCTCGGCGCCATGTTCCCGTTCCTGTTCGCGGCGCTCACCATGAACGCCGTCGGCCGGGCCGCCGGGAAGATGATCGACGAGGTGCGTCGCCAGTTCCGGGACATCGCCGGTCTCAAGGAGGGCAACCCCGACGCCAAGCCCGACTACGAGACCTGCGTCGACATCGCCACCCGCGGGTCGCTGCGGGAGATGATCGTCCCCGGTGTCATCACGATCGCCCTGCCGCTGGTGGTCGGCTTCATCGACGTCGAGATGCTGGGGGGCCTACTCGGTGGAGCCCTGGTCACCGGCTTCCTCCTGGCCATCTTCATGGCCAACTCGGGCGGTGCCTGGGACAACGCCAAGAAGTTCATCGAGGCCGGCGCCTTCGGTGGCAAGGGCAGCGAGTCGCACAAGGCCGCCGTCATCGGCGACACCGTGGGCGACCCCTTCAAGGACACGTCAGGCCCGGCGATGAACATCGTCATCAAGGTGATGACGATCGTCTCGCTGATCTTCGCCTCGGCGTTCATCTCCTGAGACAGCGCCAGGGCACGCTTTAGAGTCCTCGCCGGATGACCCGCAAGGACTTCGTGGGCGTGCCCTACGCCACCCGCAGCAACACCAAAGAGATCGTCTTCATCCGTCATGCCGAGTCGCAGGCGAACGTGGACGGTCTCTGGCACGGCCGCACCGACGGCCCCCTGAGCGAGGCCGGTGAGGCCAGTCTCGAGGCGCTCGCCAAGCGGATGTCGCGCTGGCGGCACGACGTGGTCATCGCGTCGCCGCTGACCCGCACCCGGCGCACCGCCGAGGCCATCACATCGGACCCGGTCATCGACGAGGACTTCATCGAGATGGACGTCGGCCGGTGGGAGGGCCTCTCCTTCGAGGAGACCGACCGCAACCACCGCGACGAGATGGAGGCGGCGTTCACCGACTGGGACACACCCTTGGGCGGCACCGGTGAGACCCTCAACGAGGTCGGCCGCCGGGCATGGGGAGCGGTGCAGAAGGTTCTCGACCGACTCGGCGACGGGGAGAGGGCGATCGTGGTCACCCACGGAGGGTTCCTCCAGCCGATCCTGGAGAGACACCTGCCGGGCAGGGGCCGGAGGGTCCATCCCATCGCCTCCAACACCTCGATAACCAGGCTGGTGTTCCAGTGGGGCCGGACCCGTCTCGCCACCTTCAACGACACCGGCCATCTGGGTCCCCGGAACCGGACAGTCGAGTACCACCTGAGCCAGGGCACACCCGTGGTCGCACTGGTGCGTCACGGCCGGACCCGGGCCAACACCGAGCAGCGCTGGCAGGGCCGGGGCGACTGGCCGCTCGACGAGGAAGGGATGAGACAGGCCGAGCTGCTCGGCCGTTGGTACGGGCAGCACCCGACCGTCTACGCCTCGCCGCTTAAGCGGGCAATGTCCACCGCGGAGAAGGTCGCCCTCGACGGCGTCACCCCGGTGCCCGGTCTCCAGGAGATGTACATGGGCGATTGGGAGGGTCTCACCACAACCGAGATCCACGAGCGCTGGCCCCAGGACATGGAGGCGATCTACGAGTACGGCGTCGACCTCCGCCGCGGGACCACCGGCGAGTCGTGGGGCGAACTGACCGCCCGGGTGTCCAACACCATCGCCGCGCTGGATCCGGCCGAGGGCGAGCCCACCGTGGTCGTTGCCCACGGTGGGGCCATCAGGTCCTACATCGCGGGCCTCACCGACACCGACGACCCCTTCTCTGAGTCTCTCCACACCCCCGAGAACACCTCGGTCACCCACGTGGCGCTGGTGCCGGAGGGGCCCGTCGTCCTCGACTTCGCCGTCGCCGCCCACCTGGAGACGGACGAGGCCTGAGGTGTTCACCTGCGAGACCTGCGGCGCCCGATTCGACGTGCGGCAGGAGGTACTCGACAGGTACCCCGGCTGGGTGCCGGCGCAGTGCATGAAGTGCCGGGACGCCACCCGCAGGGACAGCAAGCCCGAACCGAGCCAGAAGGCGACCAGGGCACGCGGCAGCTCCGCCAGCCGCTCCCGTGATCTCACCATCGCCGAAGTGCTCGAGCGCTTCACCGATGGGCCCGACACGGGGGTGTTCACCGACGGCGCCTCCGAGGGCAACCCGGGACCCGGTGGCTGGGGGGCGGTCCGCGTGCAGGACGGAGTGGTGGTGGACGAGAAGATGGGGAGCGAGCCCCACACCACCAACAACCGGATGGAGTTGACGGCGATGATCGCCGGGCTGGAGATGATCGGGCCTGACGAGACGGTCGACGTCTACACCGACTCCCGTCTCGTGGTCGACACCATCACCAAGTGGGCCGCCGGGTGGGAGAGACGCGGCTGGAAGCGCAAGACCGGTCCGATCGCCAACCTCGAGCTGGTCCAGAAGGCCTACCGGCTGGCCAAGGAGCGACCCGGCGCCAGGATCCAGTGGGTCCCGGCCCACTCGGGCTACCGGTGGAACGAGTACGCGGACTCCCTGGCCACGGCCTACCGGAGGTCGACCCTTTGACGCCGGAGGCCATCGCCGCCTGGGCAAAGCACGCCGTCGACTCGCCTCTCTACGTCCGCCTCTCTGGTGTCATCGCCGATGACACCGAACTGGTGAGGGTCCTCGACGGGGTGGCCAACCTCCCCCAGCTCAACATCCTCCTCGCCGCGGTGCACATGATCCTCGCCCGCGGGACTGACGACCCGCTGGCCTCCTATTACGCCAGCCTGACCGATGACCCCAGACCCATCGACGACGACCTCGCCGGTCACTTCCGGCGATTCGTGCTCGACCACGAGGCGGAGGTCGCCACGATCGGAGCCACGCGTTACACCCAGACCAACGAGGCGCGGCGGTGTGTGGCGCTCCTGCCCGCGGTGTGGATGAGCGGGCTCGACCGCTTCCATCTCGTCGAGATCGGAGCCAGCGCCGGGCTCAACCTCGCCCTCGACCGGTACCGCTACCGCTGGGGCGATGTCGAGTGGGGCACGTCGCCGTTGCTCCTCGAAGCCGGGTCTCGGGGCGCCGATCCGCAGCCCCGCCCGGTCGCGGTCGGGAGACGCATCGGTCTCGACGTCAACCCGCTCGACCCGAGGGACCCCGACGACCGGGCTTGGCTCGAGGCGCTCCTGTGGCCCGAGGACCCCGACCGGCGGTCTCGCTTGCGGGCCGCGCTCGACATCACGGCCGGCCTCGACATCGAAATGGTCGCCGGCGACGCATCCATCACCCTCCCGGAGGTGCTCGACACGCTGCCCGCAGGTGAACCGGTGGTGGTCATGGACTCCTTCACCCTCAACCAGCTCACACCGGAGCAGAGATCAGCGCTGGAGGAAGCGGTCGCCGACGCACGCCGGGATCGGGACGTCTTCCGGATCTCACTCGGCCAGCGGTGGCGGGACGACGGCTCGTCGCTCGACATCGACGACGGGACGGGATGGCGTCAGGTGGCCGAAGCGCACCATCACGGACGGTGGGTCGACTTCTACGTCTTGCCGTAGACGGGGACGAGGGCGCCGTTCATCACGTGGGACCGCTCCTCGAGGATGAACTCGATCACCGAGGCGATCTCGTCTGGAGTCGGCCAGTTCACGTAGTCGGCATGGGGGTAGGCCTGACGGGTGGCCGGGGTATCGATGACGTTGGGCATCAGCACATTGGCGGTGACGTTGGTCCCGACCAGTTCCTGGGCCACGGTCAGTCCGAGTGACATCACACCGGCTTTGGCGATGTTGAACGCCGCCTGTCCTGCCGGGTTGTCGATGGCGGCCCGGCTGCCCACGAGCACGATGCGCCCCCAGTCGGCCTTGGTGAGATGGGGGAGCGCCGCCCTCACGGTGTAGAACGCGGAGCGCAGGTTGAGGTCGATCATTCGCTCCAAACGGACGTCATCGGTCTCTTCGACGTCGCGCCCACCGGCCCAGCCGCCAACCAGTGCGCACACCCCGTGGATCGACCCCCAGGTGCCGGCGAGCTCGCCGAAGAAGGCATTGATCTGCTCGGGGTTGGTGGCGTCCACCCGCCGGAGGACGATCTTCTCGTCGTCGACGTCGAACTCCTCCTCGAACTGCTGCGCCTCGGCGGGAAGGAGGTACGTGATCGCCAACCTGTAGTCCTGGCGATGGAGCCGTCGGACGAGGGCGGTGCCGAGCCCACCTGTTCCACCTGTGATCACGACGTTTCTCGTCATCTCTCCCTTTCGAGGTCCCGGCCAATATACGTTGTCACCATCGCCAGAGGACCCACAGGTCGGCGACATTGGTGCCGGTGCGCCCGGTCACGACCAGGTCCCCGGCGGCTTCCAGGTAGGTGGCGCTGTCGAACGCGGCCAGGGCCGGCGTCGGATCCCCGCCCCGCTCCACGGTGGTGCCATCGACGATGGCGCCGGCCGCCCCGGATGATCCGTCCACCCCGTCGGTGGCGAGGGCAGCGAACAGGGCGTCCTCGCCGGCGATCCGGACGGCGCCCAGCAGTGCGGCATGGGTGTTGCGCCCGCCCCGGCCATCACCCGCCACCTCGAGAGTGCTCTCTCCCGCCCAGACCGTGACGCCCGTATCCGCGAACGACAGGAATCGGAGGAGAGCATCGGGCACGGGGCCGTCGAGCCAGCCATCGTGGAGCCTGGCCTCGACGCCGTCGGCGCGAGCGGCCTCGACCAAGGCCCCGGCCGCGTCCCGTCCATCGGCGAGCACCTCGAAGGGTGACTCCACGGGCTCCGTTGGCACCGAGCGGACGGCCTCCTCGACTCCTGCGGGTACGACGATCCCGTGGGCCCGCATGACTCGAAGTGCAGATTCGGGGTCCCGGCCGGGGGAGAGGGTGGGTCCCGAGGCGATGGTCTCGGGGCCCAGCGGCCCCACATCGCTGAGGGCCAGGGTGAGGATGTCGCCGCCGGCTGCCCGAGCCAACCCGCCGGCCTTGAGGGCCGACAGGTGGGAGCGGACCAGATTGGTGTCGCCGATGGACGCCCCGGCGGCGAGGAGCCTCCTCGTGGCCATGGCGACGAACTCTTCGGGCACATGGGGGAGAGGGTGCTCGCAGAGGGCAGACCCCCCACCGGAGAGGAGCAGGATCACGGGCCCCGGTTCCGCCGCCACCTCCATGACCCGCCGGCCGGCCGCGAAGCTGGCGGGGCCGGGCACCGGGTGGTCGCCCACGAGCAGTTCGACCCCGGCTGGGACCTCGCCGGCCGAGTCGCAGACGCAGACGCCGGACACGGCTCCCCAGGCGTCGGCGGCGCCCCACGCCATGCTCCTGGCTGCCTTTCCGATGGCGATCATCCCGCACGGCTCCCGTCCGCTCAGACGGTTCGCCACCAGACGACGGGCGTCTACTGCATCCAGGCCCCGGTCGAACCACGCCAGGACCCGGTCCCGTCTCACCCCAGGACCCCCAGACGGGCCGCGGATCGGAAGTCCCTGGCGGTGTCGAGGTCGTGGAGGAGGCCTGCTCGGGCCACGATCACCGGGTCGTCGAGGCGGGCGAGATGACGATGGAAGCTCCCCGGCCCGTACGAGAACTCGATGTGCCTCGACGAAGAGAGCACCGAGGTGCCGCCATCCGAAGAGGGGGCGATCACGTCCCTGCCGGCTGCGATCTCATCCGCCACCGTCCTCAGGTCGGCCGCGGCGATGAGGGGGAGGTCGGAGTGGATCACCACCCACCTGCGGTCTCCGGCGGCGACCACACCCGAGCGGCAGGCCGCGTCGAGACCGCCTCCGGGATCGGGGACGACCGGCAGACCCGCGGCCGCAGCCCATTGGGCCACCTCGGGGTCGGAGGTGACGACCAGCGGTGACAGGCCCGCGGCGGCTGCCGCTTCGGTGACCCGATCGGCCAGCGCCCGGGCCAGCGCGTGTCGTTCGTCTTCGGACATGTGCGGGGCGAGCCGCGACTTGCCCAGTCGGAACGACCGGATGGGCACGATGGCAACTGGGCTCATGCCCGCCTGCGTGGGCGCGTCCTCAGGGGATGAGGAGCACGGGGCAGGGAGAGTGGTGGCAGATCCGATCGGCGACGGAGCCGATGATCACCCGTTCCACCAGACCCGCTCCCCGGCGTCCGATCACCATGAGATCGGCGTTGCGCTCCTCGGCGATGGCGATGAGACGGCTGGCAGGATCACCGAGATCCTGCAGCGTCTCGTAGTCGACACCTTCGAGGTCGAGGGCGGCGACGAGGTTGTCGAGCACTTCCTTCTGTCCCTCGATGAGCGCGGTGGACAGCGCCTCGGGGGTGGGAGGAGCGCCACCGATGCCCCACCAGCCCTCGGGCGGTCGGACCACGGTTGCGATGTAGAGCTTGGCGCCGGTGGTGCGGGCGACGTCGACCGCGTGCCGGGCCGCCCTCTCGGCGCCTTCGGAGCCATCGACTCCGACGATGATCGTGTTCAGATTCCAGGTCATTCGGGCCTCCTGTTTCGCAATCTAGACGAGCCTCTGGACGATGTGACCGGCCAAAAGTCCATAGATCCCGGCCACCAGGTCGTCAGCCATTACGCCGGTCGGGCCCGGGATGTCCTCCGCCCGGGCCACCCCGGGGAAGACGCGCTTGAAGATGTCGGCCAACCGGAAGACGCCGAATGCGACCAGCGCCGCCGGCACCGAGGTGATCCCGACGAGGGCGAGGAAGGCGCCGGCGGCCTCGTCGACCACGATCCAGCCGGCGTCGCCGTGGCTCGTGTAGAGGGCCCGGATCGCCGCCATCCCGGCGACTACCGTCAGAACGGCCAGGGCGAGGACCCACTGCCAGCCCGTCGTCCGACCCACCCACAGCCCCACCGCCGCGGCGGCCAATCCGCCCACCGTGCCCGAGCCGCTGTCCTTGCCGCGCAGGGTGCGGATGATGAGACCGCTGCCGAAGAACGAGGCGACCAGACGAGCCACGGGCGACAGCGTAGGGGCCGGACGCGGCACACCCCGTGCTCGTTTAGCCTTTGCGCCATGGAGAGCGCCACCCACATCTGGAGTGATGGCGAGCTGATCCCCTGGGAGCAGGCGCAGGTTCATTTCATGACCCACGCCCTCCAGTACGGCACCGGTGTGTTCGAAGGGATCCGTTCCTATGCCACTCCCGAAGGCCCTGCCGTGTTCAGGCTCGTCGAGCACATGGACCGGCTGCACGACTCGGCCAAGGCCTATGAGATCCCGCTCAAATGGTCTACCGAGCAGCTGGTAGAGGCCTGCCTCGAACTGCTACGGGTGACCGGTCTCGACAACGCCTACATCCGCCCGCTCGTCTTCTGGGGCTACGGCGACGTTGGCCTCTATCCGTCGAAGAGCCCGGCCCACACGATGATGGCGGCGTTCCCCTTCGGCTCCTATCACGGCTCGCACGCCGTCACCGAGGGCATCTCCACCATGGTGTCGAGCTGGCGGCGGATCTCCCACAACTCGTTCGTCCCCACCGCCAAGGGCTCCGGCGGCTATCTCAACTCGATGCTCGCCAAGGGCGAGGCCACCCGCTCCGGCTACGACGAGGCGATCCTGCTCAACGACTCCGGCCAGGTGGCAGAGGGGAGCGGCATGAACCTCTTCGTCGTCGAGGACGAAGTCGTGTACACCCCGCCGGTGTCGTCCGGGATCCTCAAGGGCATCACCCGGGACTCGGTGATGACACTGCTGCGCGCCGAGGGCGTCGAAGTGGTGGAGACCGATCTGGCCCGAGGGAGCCTGTACACGGCGGACGAGATCTTCCTGGCCGGCACGGCGGCCGAGGTGACCCCGGTTCGTGCCGTGGACGGGAAGACCGTCGGTGACGGCACGCCCGGCCCGATGACGCTGAAGGCCGTCGGCTTGTATCGGGACGCGGTCACGGGCAAGCTCGACGACTACGAGCACTGGCTCTCCCACGTCTGATGGCACAGCAACCAAACGTCCTCCTCACCCCATCTGATCGACCCCGGCGATCGCTGCAACCGCCAGCCTCGAGGGGCTGGCGCGCCGACAAGCCGGGCGTGCCCGACGCCCCGGACGATCCGGATCGCTTCGGTCCCTACCGGAACGTCGGGCCAGACCCGGGCTGGGCGGTCAAGGTCGTGCGCCATTTCGACCTACCCGACGATCACGGTCTCGAGGAGGTGGTCGTCGGGCTGGTGATGGCCCGCGCGGCTGCCCTCGGCCGGGCTGCGGTGCGGGGCGACGTCGAGGCGGTCCTCGCCCTTCTCGGCTACGACCACGACGCCCCGCCCGAGGTGATCGAACAGCGGAAGCGCTGGCTGGCCGCAGTGCCGTACGACAAGCGTCCGGGGGAGACGGCGGTGGCGGAGGTGGATCGCTCCCTGCTCGTCGAGTCCCCGGAGCACATCCGGTGGGCCAACACGCACCGCCGGAGCGATCCCCAGTGAAGATCGTCCGGATCAAGGCCGACGACGACATCGTCTACGGCGTCGCCGACGCCGAAGGCGTGCTCGTCTACAAGGGGACTCCGTTCTTCGTCTGGGAGCCCACCGAGATCGTCGTCCCGTGGTCCAAGGCCACCCTGCTCGCCCCCGTGCTCCCGACCAAGGTCGTGTGCGTCGGCAAGAACTACGAGGACCACGCCGACGAGATGGGTGGCAAGGTCCCCGAGGAGCCGCTGATCTTCCTCAAGCCCTCCACCTCGGTGATCGGGCCGGACACCAACGTCGTCTACCCGCGGCAGAGCCAGGAGGTCCACCACGAGGCAGAACTGGCCGTCGTCATCGGTCGCCCCGCCCGCAACGTCAAGGCCGAGGACGCCGGCTCCTACATCTTCGGGTACACCGCCGCCAACGACGTGACCGCCCGCGACCTGCAGCGGAAGGACGGTCAGTGGGCCCGGGCCAAGGGCTTCGACACCTTCTGCCCCCTGGGCCCGTTCATCGAGACGGAGCTCGACCCCACCGAGCGGCTGGCGGTGATCTGCAGGGTGAACGGCGAGGTGCGTCAGGCCGGCTTCACATCGGACATGGTCTTTGGCGTCGCCGAGATCATCGAGTACGTGTCGGCGTTCACGACGCTCCTCCCTGGTGACGTGCTGCTCACCGGCACGCCGTCCGGTGTCGGCCCGGTGCAGCCCGGGGACCTGATGGAGGTCGAGGTGGACGGGATCGGCACCCTCGCCAACAGGGTGGTGGCGGCAGCATGAGCGTGCGGGTTCGCATGGCCCCGTCGCCCACCGGTGTCCTCCACGTCGGGACCGCCCGGGCCGCTTTGTTCAACTGGCTCTACGCCCGTCATCACGGCGGTGTCTTCATCGTCAGGATCGACGACACCGACCTGGAGCGGTCCACCAAGGAGTACGAGGACGAGATCCTCGACTCGATCCTCTGGCTCGGGCTCGACTGGGACGAGGGCCCGCGCGTCGGCGGGCCGCACGGCACCTACCGGCAGTCCGACCGCTTCGATCGATACCGCGAGGTGGCCCGTTCCCTGGTCGAATCGGGCGCCGCCTACTTCGACGATCGTTCCGCCGAGGAGCTGGAGGAGCTGCGGCAGAAGGCTCAGTCCGAGGGCAAGCACCCCGGGCATTACATCCGCCGACCCGACCAGGAGCGGACCGAGGGCGCCATCCGTCTCTCCATCCCCCAGGACGGCCCGGTGGTCTTCGACGATCTGGTGCGGGGTCGGGTCAGCTTCGAGCCCCAGGACATCGACGACTTCGTCATCCTGCGCTCCGACGGGACCCCGACCTACCACCTGGCCTCGACCACCGACGACGTCGACTACGGGATCACCCATGTCGCCCGCGGTGAGGACCTGCTGCCCTCCACTCCGAAGCACATCTTGCTGACCAGGGCGATGGGTCACACCGAGCCGGTGTACGCCCATCTGCCACTCCTCTTCGGAACCGACGGCCGGAAGCTCTCCAAGCGTCACGGGGCCACCGCCCTGTCGGAGTACCGCGAGGCCGGCTTCTTGCCCGAGGCGATGTTCAACTACCTGGCCAACCTCGGGTGGTCGCTCGACGGTGAGACCACCATCTTCACCAAGGAGCAGGCCATCGCGGCCTTCGATCTCGCCAACGTCTCCAAGAACCCGGCTGCCTTCGATCCGGAGAAGCTGGCGTGGATGAACGGGGAGTACATCCGGGCCATGGCCCCGGAGCGGTTCGACGAGCTGATCCGCCCCTGGATCGAGAAGGATCTCGGGCGGGAGCTCGAGCCCGACGAGTGGGACCGTTTCGGAATGGTCTCGCCTCTCGTCCAGGAACGGACGCGTCTCCTCCCCGAGGCCGCCGAGCAGGTCAGGTTCCTGTTCGCCGACTTCGAGAGCTACGACCGGGCGTCCTGGGACAAGGTGATGACCAAGGACGGGGTCGCCGGGGTGCTCGACAGGGCCATCGAGGGTCTCGAGGCCGTCGATCCTTGGGATGCAGTCCACATCGAGGAGGAGATGCGCAAGCTCCCCGCCGAGCTGGAGATGGGGGCGGCCAAGGTGTTCCAACCGGTGCGGGTTGCCGTGACGGGAACTTCCGTGAGCCCTCCGTTGTTCGAATCCATGGCGGCGCTCGGCCGGGACCGGACCCTGGAACGGCTTCGACGGGCGCGTAGAGAGTTGGGGTGAGGCCCGCCGGGCCGTAACCTCACATCGAGCCCCTGGTCCCGTCGTCCAGCGGTCTAGGACGCCGGCCTTTCAAGCCGGAAACGCGGGTTCGAATCCCGTCGGGACTGCCAGTTCTCACCTGGTCAGGTTTTCGTCGTTTCGCCCACGCTCAGATTGTTCGCTTGGGCCTCATCCGCCGGCTGTCGCAGATGCGTTTGAGGCGGTGCGAATGCCGATGGCTTCGAGGGGCCGCTCTTCGCGGAGCAGCCGGGCGGGGTCGGTAAGGTGACGGAATGGTCATGAGGGTGGCGGTTCCCGTGCTGCCGTGCCGGGATGTGGAGGCAGCACGGTCGTACTTCACGAACGTGCTCGGGTTCGACACCATATTCACCTGGGAGACCCCACCTACCTATGCGGCCGTGATCCGCGACACCGCCGAGTTCCACCTGTACGCCGAAAGCAGCGTCAGCCCGGCCAGGGTGGCGGTTGTCGTCGACGACGTCGATTCCTGCCATGACGAGCTGCGCGCCCGAGGCGCCGACATAGTGGAGCCACTGGATGACCGGCCCTACGGGATGCGCGACTTCAACGTACGGACACCCGATGGGCACCTGTTGATCTTCAGCCAGCCGCTCGATGAGCCGGCCGCTCAGTGAGCACGGGGTGACCATCAGCGGACCGGCCGGAAGAAGCCAGCCGGAAGAAGTCGGTCTTACACTCTCCTGCTGGCATGTACGTAATCCTCTATCTGCCCGAGGGCGCTGAGCCGGAGATCTTCGGCCCCTTCTCCACCTATCAGATCGCCCTCAACATGCTGCGATCCCTCGCCGCCGCGGCCGGCGGGTCGCTGGTAGCCCCGCCATCGGGTCTGATGGCGAGCGTCGACATCGTCATCGCCGGTGATCGGCACCGATACCAGTTGCTCAAGGTGGGGTCGACCACACAGCTCGAGGTCCATGCCAGCGTCATCGAGGAGATGTCCGAGACGGCCGAGGTCAGGGTCGTCGACCCCGACGAGCTGTCACCCCCCGGGCGCTTCTCCAGCTACTGAACGAGTAGCGGTTTCGGCGTCGTTACCCTGCGCTGACGATGTCTGACGTGCAGACGCTGAGCGCTTACAACAAGGTCCTGGCGCTCCTCACCCTGGTCGCCCTGGTGGGAGCCGTTGTCCTGATCGTCTACCGGCTCGTCAAGGGCCCGGAATCGGCCCGCGACCTTCTCGGCTCGGGCGCCATCTGGCTGGCCTGGGCGGTGGCAGCGGTGGCCACCGCCGGATCCCTCATCTACTCCGAGTACTTCCACTTCGTCCCCTGCCGTCTGTGCTGGTTCCAGCGGATCTTCATGTACCCGATGTCGCTCGTGCTCCTGGTCGGGGCGATCCGCAAGGAGATGGTCGTCAAGTACTACGCCCTGCCGCTGTCGCTGCTGGGGCTCGCCACCTCGATCTACCACTACCTCGTGCAGGTGTTCCCCAGTTTGGAGGGCTCCGGGTGTGATCCGACGAACCCCTGCAGCGCCCGGTACGTAGAGGAGTTCGGCTTCATCTCGATCCCGTTTATGGCCGGGGTCGGGTTTACGCTCATCACCGTCCTGCTCCTGTTCTATGTGAAGGCGAAAGAGGAATGAACAAGAACTTGATGTGGATCATCGGCGGTGTCGTCGGCCTGGCCCTGATCGTCGGGCTCGCCTGGGCCATCGCGGGGGAGGAGCCGCCCGATGAGACCGCCGGCTTCGGCACTCCCACCGTCACCGGCACCAACCTTCCCGCCGTAGAGAACCCCAACGCAGGGGACCCGGCCGTCGGGATGACCGCCCCCACCGTGGTCGGGACCGACTGGGACGGCAACGAAGTCGCTATCGAACCCGACGGACGACCCAAGATCGTCGTCTTCCTCGCTCACTGGTGCCCCCACTGCCAGGCCGAGGTCCCCGTGATCAACAACTGGCTGGCCAACGGCGGGCTCCCCGAGGGTGTCGACATGTACGCCGCCACGATCTTCACCAACGCCCGCCGTCCCAACTTCCCGCCGCAGACGTGGCTGCAGCGGGAGAACTGGGAGGTGCCGACGGTGATGGACAACGCCGAGAACGCCATCGCACTCGGATTCGGCGTCATGTCCACGCCCACCTACATCGTGCTCGACGGCGAGAACAAGAACCTCGGCCGCGCCGCCGGTGAGATTGGCGTGGGTGGCCTGAACGCCCTGGCTGCGATCGCGGCCAGCGCTGTCGAAGGCTGAGGCCCTACTGCTCGAGGGCCCGTATCTTCTCGAGACGGCGCACGTGGCGGTCGTCCCGGGTGAACCTCGCCTCGAGGAACGTCTTGACGAGATCCTCGGCGAGCGCCGGGCCGATGACGCGGGACCCGAGACAGAGGACGTTGACGTCGTCGTGCTCCACCATCTGACGCGCCGTGTACGCGTCGTGGGCCACGCCGGCGCGGATGCCGACCAGCTTGTTGGCGGCGATGCAGGCCCCGGCCCCGGAGCCGCACACGATGATGCCCCGGTCGGCGCGCCCGTCGAGGACGGCCCTCGCCACCGACGCCGCATAGTCGGGATAGTCGACCGGATCCTCGGAATGGGTCCCCAGGTCGTAGACCGCGTGGCCGGATTCGGCGAGCCACGCCGCGAGGTGTTCTTTCATCGAGTAGCCGGCGTGATCCGACCCGAGAGCAATTCGCATGGCCACGGCAGGGTAGCCATCGACCGTCCCCGAGACCGCCATCGCGGCTGCGACCGGGCCCACAACTACATTGGCGACGATGCCCACCATCACCGTTGAGGGGGGTCGCGTCCTCTCCGGGACACTCGGGGTCCGGGGCGCCAAGAACGCCGTGCTGAAGGAGATGGTGGCCGCCCTGCTCGCCCCCGGACGCCACCGGCTCACCAACGTCCCCCGGATCCTCGACGTCGACCTCATGGCCGACGTGCTGCGTCACACCGGGTGCGTCGTCGAGTTCGGTGACCACGAGCTGTGGACCGAGGTCCCCGATCAGGTCGACCCGGTGACCCCGATCGAGCTGGTGCGGAAGATGCGGGCGTCGATCGTCGCGCTGGGGCCGCTGCTCTCCCGCTGCGGCGAGGCACGCATCGCCCTCCCGGGCGGGGACGATCTGGGCGCCCGGCCCATCGAATGGCATCTGGACGGCCTGGAGGCGATGGGCGCAGAGTTCGACCTGGTGCACGGCGAGCTCGTCGGTCGGGTCGACGGCCGGATGCGGGGAGCCGAGGTCGAGCTGCCGTTCCCTTCGGTCGGCGCCACCGAGAACCTCCTGTTCGCCGGGGTCCTCGCCGAGGGTCGGACCACGGTGGTCAACGCGGCCCGGGAGCCCGAGATCGAGGATCTGATCGATCTGCTCAACTCGATGGGCGCCAACATCACCGGTGGGGGGACGTCACTGGTCACGATCGAAGGGGTGGAGCGGCTCCATCCGGTGGAGCACGACGTCATCCCCGATCGTCTCGAGGCCGGCACCTATGCGGTCGCGGCCGCCATCACCGGCGGCGAGGTGACCATCACCGACTGCCGCCCGGCCCATCTGCGCATGGAGCTGCGGAAGCTGGAGGACAGCGGTTGCCAGGTGGAGAGGGGAGAGGACTGGTTCCGCATCGAGGGGCCACCTCGCCCGGCTCCCGTCGACTTCGCCACACTGCCCTATCCGGGCTTCCACACCGACATGCACCCGCAGATGGTCGCCTTCCTCAGCGTCGCTTCCGGTGTCTCGGTGATCACCGAGAACCTGTACGACGCCCGATTCAGATACGTCGGCGAACTGGCCCGGATGGGCGCCGACATCTCGGTGGAAGGTCCGCACGCGGTGATACGGGGGGTCGATCAGCTCCAGGGATGTCCCGTTCTCGCCCCCGACATCCGCGCCGGCGCCGCCCTGGTCATCGCAGGCTTGCGCGCCGAAGGCGTCACCGAGGTCGGGGAGATCCATCACATCGATCGTGGCTACGAGGACTTTGCGGGGCGGCTGGCGTCCCTCGGCGCCTCCATCGAGCGCTCCGTTGCGGATTCGACACCCCCCGGGCGCCCCTAGGATCGGGAACACAAGACCCGATGCCGAGGTTCAACAAGACATGACACAGCCAACGCCTGTCTCCATCTCCACGACCCAGGAGGCCGGGGAGGTCGATCTCGAGGCGCTCGAAGCCGCCATCGAGTACATCCGACCTGCCGTCCAGGCCGACGGGGGAGACATCGTGCTGCGCGGTGTCGACGACGGCCGGGTCGAGATCGAGATGGTCGGCGCCTGCGGCGGCTGCCCGCTGTCGATGATGACCCTCAAGGCCGGTATCGAGCGGATCCTCACGGACCGTGTCCCGGGCGTCACCGAGGTGGTCGCCACCGCCGACGGCCCTTCCACACTCGAAGAGGCCGGCTCCGGCATCCAACTGCCCTCCTTCTGACCAGGGGCTTAGGCTCCTGCCGATGATCGACGCCGGTCTCATCGAATCCGTCAGGTCCGGTGATCGTCGCGCCCTGGCCCGGGCCATCACGATGGCCGAGGCCGGGGAGACCATCGACGCCACGGAGGTGCCCGAGCATCGCGTCATCGGGATCACCGGTCCCCCGGGAGCGGGCAAGTCGACCCTGGTCGACTCCATCGTCCGGGTCTTTCGGGAGCGAGGTGAGACCGTCGGCGTTCTCGCCGTGGATCCGTCCAGCCCCAAGACCGGGGGAGCGATCCTCGGGGACCGCATCCGGATGCAGGACCACACCGGTGACCCGGGCGTCTACATCAGGTCCATGGCCAACCGGGGGCAAATGGGCGGCCTGGCGCCGGCGGCGGCGACGGCACTGGACCTCATGGCCCTGGCCGGGCTCGAACGACTCATCGTGGAGACCGTGGGTGTCGGTCAGTCGGAGGTGGACGTGATGAACATCGCCGACGTGGTCGTGCTCGTGCTCACGCCGGCCTGGGGGGACGACGTGCAGGCCGACAAGGCCGGGATCCTCGAGATCGTGGACTTAGTCGCCATCAACAAGGCCGATCGCCCGGGTGCCGAGGAGGTGAGGCGAGCCCTGGCGTCGGCAGCCGAGGACCACGGTTTTGAGGTCGTCATGACCAGCGCCGCAACGGGTGAGGGTGTGGCCGAGCTCGTCGGCCGGCTCTAGCGGGTGTCGCTCGTCTCCACGCCCCGGATCGCCACCTGGGCAGCGGCCAGACGGGCGCCTTCCACCCGGAAGGTGCTGCAGGACACGTAGTCCAGCCCGACCTCCGAGAAGAACTCGATGGATCTTGCGTCGCCACCGTGCTCGCCACAGACGCCCAACTGTAGGTCGGGGTTGGCAGCCCTTCCCTCCTTGCACGCCACCTCGACGAGACGGCCCACTCCCTGACGGTCGATCGTCTGGAAGGGGTCGGCCTTCAGGATCCCCTCCTCCACGTACTGGTGGAGGAAGAGGCGCTCGGCGTCGTCCCGGCTCAGACCGTAGGTCATCTGGGTCAGGTCGTTGGTGCCGAAGCTGAAGAAGTCGGCAACGGATGCGATCTCGTCGGCGGTGAGCGCCGCCCGGGGCAGCTCGATCATGGTCCCGATGGGGACCTCGAGGTCGTGGCCCGTGCGCTCCCTGGCCTCGACGATCTCCTTCTCGATCATCGCCCGCATCCGCCTCAGCTCCTCCACCGTGGAGACGAGGGGGATCATGATCTCCAGGTGGGGGTTCCCGCCGGCGTCGAGACGACGACAAATGGCGTTGATCGCCGCCCTCGCCTGCATGCGGTACAGGTCGGGGAGGACCAGGCCGAGTCGTACCCCGCGCAGGCCCAGCATCGGGTTGTCCTCCTCCCATCGGGCCACCTGGTCCGACATGTCCCTGAGCTCGTCGATGGGCCGCCCGGACCGGACCCGTCGGAGCGCTTCCTGCTCCAGCTCGAGACGGGACGGCAGGAACTCGTGGAGGGGAGGGTCGAGGAGCCGGACGACGACGGGGAGGCCGTCCATCGCCTCGAGGATCGCCTCGAAGTCATCGACCTGCTGGGTCTCCAACTGCTCGAGGGCACGTTGTCGCTCGACAGGTGACCTGGCGAGGATGACCCGCTGCACGATCTGAAGCCGCTCGCCCATGAACATGTGCTCGGTGCGGGCGAGCCCGATGCCCTGCGCACCGCGCTTCCGGGCCTCGGCGGCGTCCTCTGGCGTGTCGGCGTTGGCCCGCACGCCCAACTGCCTGACCTCGTCCGCCCACTCCAACAGGGTGAGCAGCTCCGGAAGCGGCTCGGGCGCCACCAGGTCGACTTCGCCCACGTAGACCTTGCCGGCGGTGCCGTCGAGCGTGATCGTGTCACCGGCCCGGAGCTCCCTTCCGGCGACGAGAACGACGCCACCCTCCGGGTCGACGGTGAGTGCGGCGGCGCCGGTCACGGCGGGCTTGCCCATGCCCCTGGCCACGACCGCCGCATGCGAGGTCTTCCCACCCTGGCTGGTGAGGATGCCGACGGCGGCGGCCATGCCATGGATGTCGTCCGGGGTGGTCTCGGGCCGGACCAGGATCACGTCTTTGCCCTCGGCGGCGATCCGGACCGCATCGTCCGAGCTGAAGCAGATCTGGCCCACAGCCGCTCCCGGCGAGGCATCGACCCCGGTCGCGATCGGGACGGCGTCGGTATCGGGGGAGACGCGTGGACGGTGCAGCTGTTCGAGGGTCTCGGGATCGACCCGGAGCAGGGCCTCCTCCTTGGAGATGGTCCCCTCGTTGGCGATGGCCACAGCGATACGCACGGCCGCAGCCGGCGTCCTCTTCCCCACCCGGGACTGGAGGATGAAGAGCTTGCCCTTCTCGATGGTGAACTCGATGTCCATCATGTCCCGGTAGTTCTCTTCGAGCCGGTCCATGTAGCCGATCAGCTCGGCGTGGCAGTCGGGGTGGAGGTCCTTCAGGGCGTCGAGGCTGAGGGTGTTGCGAGCACCCGAGACGACGTCCTCGCCCTGGGCCCGCGGGAGGTAGTCGCCGTAGTAGACGCGGGCCCCGCTCGAGGGGTCGCGGGTGAAGCAGACACCCGTGCCGGAGTCCTCGCCCAGGTCGCCGAACACCATCATCTGGACGTTGGCGGCCGTTCCGAGGTCGTCGGGGATGTCGTGGATTCGTCGGTAGTCGATGGCCCGCTTGTTGGTCCACGACTTGAAGACGGCCTCGACAGCACCGCGCAACTGCTCCGTCGGGTCCGAGGGGAGCTGGCCCGGCCGATGCTCCTCGACGATGGCCTTGAACTCGTACGTGGCCCGCTGCAGATCGGCCGCGCTGAGGTCGGCGTCGCTCTGCACGCCGGACCGGGCCCGCAGCATGGTGAGGACACCTTGGAAGCGGCTCTCCTCGATCCCGAGGACCACGTCGCCGTACATCTGGATGAAGCGCCGGTAGACGTCCCAGGCGAAGTGGGGGTCGCCCGACCAGGCAATGAGCTCTTCGACGACCTCGTCGTTGACCCCGATGTTGAGGACGGTGTCCATCATCCCGGGCATGGAGAACTTGGCGCCCGACCGCACGGACAAGAGGAGGGGTGCTTCCCCTCCTCCACCGAAAGATCGACCGCTCTTCTCCTCGAGCCTGGATACGGCGGCGTCCACCTCGTCCCAGAGGTCCGCGGGAAGCTCGCCGGTCTTCATGGCATGACGACACACCTCGGTGGTGATGGTGAATCCCGGGGGAACCGGGAGCCCGAGGTGGGTCATCTCGGCGAGACCGGCGCCCTTCCCGCCCAACAGACCCCGGTCGGTCCAATCGCCTTGGTCGAAGTCGTAGAGGTGTGGCACGGGGCAAGGTTACCCACAGGCACCGGGGGCGTAGTCAGGGCCGATGGTCCCTCCGGACGGGGAATGACTCCCCTTTTCCTGTGTCGGGTCTCCTCGATCTCATCGAATGCGCGGGCGATCCGTCGGGTAGTGTCCGGCCCCGCACGGGGCGTGCGGGGAGGTCGATCCCGGGAGAACCGGGGGAGAAGGAGAGGAAGGATGAGGACACCCCGCAAGCGAAAGCTCGTGGTTCTGCTCACCGCGCTCTCCCTCGCATTGGTGACGGCCATACCGTCAGGAGCCGCTCCGGAGGGATCCGGCTCCGATGGTGGCCCACCGGCACCCGAGGTGCTGCGAGGGAAGTACGACAGCTATGTCGTGGTGATGAAGACGGATCCGCTCATCGTCACGGAGGGCCAGGACAATCTGCGCACCCAACGGACGAGGAACCGTGGCCAGCAGATGAAGGCCCAACACGCCAGGACGATGCGCGACGTGGGCCTCTCGCCCGACCGCATCACCACCGAGTACACCAACGCCCTCAACGGGTTCGCGGCACGCATCGGCTATCAGGATGCGGTGAAGCTGGCGGCCCATCCCGAGGTGGCGATGGTGCTCCCGGACGAGCTGTTGCAGCCCGACACCGACTCCAGCCCGGCATTCATCGGGCTCAACCCCGGACCGGGAGGCGGCCCGCCGACCGGCGCCACGGGCAAGGGAGTCGTGATCGGCGTGATCGACTCCGGCATCTGGCCGGAGCATCCGAGCTTCGGTGACCAGGGAATGCCCGCGTCGCCGATCCCGGGTCTGCCGTGCGAGTTCGGCAACACCGCCCACAACCCCCTGGATGCACCGTTCGAGTGCAACAACAAGCTCATCGGTGCCCGGCAGATGCTCGCCACCTACCGGTCCGTGTTCGGGGCGGAGCCGTTCGAGTTCGACTCGGCCCGTGACGACAACGGGCACGGCACCCACACGGCCAGCACCGCTGCCGGGCGACGCAACGTGGAGGCCTCCGTTCTCGGCCATGACTTCGGCAAGATCAGCGGCATCGCTCCCGATGCCCACATCATCGCCTACAAGGGCCTGGGCACTCTCGGAGGGTTCTCCTCCGACCTGGCGGCCGCCATCGACCAGGCAGTGGCCGACGGCGTGGACGTGATCAACTACTCGGTCGGTGGCTCCCAGACCGCCGTCACCGCCGACGAGATCGCGTTCCTGTTCGCCGCCGACGCAGGGGTGCACGTGGCGACCTCGGCCGGGAACTCCGGCCCCGGTTCGAACACGGTCCGCAACCCGGCCAAGGTGCCCTGGCTGACCACCGTCGGTGCCAATACCCAGACTCGCTTCATCGCGGGCAAGGTGGAGCTCGGCAACGGAGCGGTCTACGAAGGCGCCTCCATCACGCAGGGCACCGACGTCGCGCCCCTCGTGGACGCGGAGGACGCGGGTGACGACCTGTGCAACCCGGGCAATCTCGACCCCGACGTGGTGGCCGGAGCCATCGTGCTCTGCCGACGCGGGGTGATCGCCCGTGTGGCCAAGAGCCAGGCCGTTCTCGAGGCCGGTGGCGTCGGAATGATCATGTACGAGAACGACGACTCGGGTGACCTGTTCACGGACAGCCACTTCGTTCCGAGCGTGCATGTCGACAACACGCCGGGCCTGGAGATCAAGGCCTACATCGACGCCGAGGGCGACAACGCCACGGCCCGCATCTTCGACACCGGCCAGGTGTCGGAGTGGCCGTACGCACCGTCGATGACGAGTTACTCGTCACGCGGTCCCAACGTGTTCGGGGACATCATCAAGCCCGACGTGACCGCCCCCGGTCACCAGATCCTGGCCGGCTACTCGCCGGTCGCCGACCCCGACGGCGGTCTCTTCGCCGCGATCGCGGGCACGTCGATGGCCAGCCCCCATGTCGCAGGCTTGTTCGCTCTGCTCAAGCAGGCACATCCCGACTGGACGCCGGCAATGGCCCGCTCGGCCATGATGACCACGGCCGATCCGGATGTGCTCGACAACGACCGGTCCACGACCGCGAACCCGTTCGAGCAGGGATCGGGCATGGTCGATCCAGGACGGGCCAACCAGAAGGGGTCGATGTTCCAGCCGGGTCTGGTCTACGACGCGACCTTCGACGACTACTTCGGGTTCCTGTGTGACGCAGCGCCCGAGGTGTTCGTCAACCCGGCCGCGACCTGCGGAGCCCTCGAGGCCGCCGGATTCGCCACCGAGGCCCACAACCTCAACTACCCGTCGATCGGTGTGGATGAGTTGCCGGGCAGCATCACCGTCACCCGGACGGTGACCAGCGTGGCGTCGGAGAACGGGTGGAGGACGTACACCCCGCAGATCGAGGCGCCTGACGGCTACTCGGTCACGGTGTCGCCGTCCAGCCTCAAGCTCAAGCCGGGTCAGTCGGCCACCTTCGAGGTGACGATCACGAACACCGGTGCCCCCATCGGGCAGTGGAGGTTCGGTTCGCTCACCTGGACCGACAACACCGGGAACTACTCGGTGCGCAGCCCGATCGCCGTGCGCGGCGTGGCCCTGGCGGCTCCCGCCGAGGCCGAGTTCAGCGGCGCGAGCGGTTCTGGTGAGGTCGCGATCTCCATCGGGTACAACGGCCCGTTCGAGGTCACCCCGGTCGGGCTGGCCGCCGACACCGGCGGATCCGACACGGTGACCCAAGACCCGGATCAGGACTTCCCCGGTTGTGGGGCGAGCGATGGTGTGATCCAGCACCCGTTCAGCCTGACCGGGTCGTCGCACCTGAAGATCCGACTGACGGCCGATGACCTCGCCGCCCCGGCAAATGTCGACCTCGACCTCTATCTGTGTCGTGGTGGCAGCGTGGTCGCATCGAGCACCGCACCGGGTACCGAAGAGGAGATCGACCTGGTCGACCCGGCGGACGGCGACTACACGTTGCATGTCCACGGATGGCAGGTCCCTGGCGGATCGGTTGGCTACACCTACCACCTGTGGGACGTGAGCGGTTCGACCGGTGGGTCTCTCCAGGTCGACTCGGCTCCCACGTCGGTGACGGCGGGGTCGACGGCGACCGTAGGGATCTCCTGGTCGGGTGCCGGTGAAGAGGAACTGGGTGTCCTTCTCTACGGAGACGGCTCCAGCACACTCGGCCGGACCCTGATCACGATCCGCAACTAGTCTGCAGCGAATCGATGCGAGAGGGGCGCCCCGAAAAAGGGCGCCCCTCACTCGTTGCTTAGCGATCGATCCCGGGTGGGGGCACGAAGTCCCGTCCGCCGTCCTTCTCGTCGGAGGCGCAGAGGAAGGGCTCTCCATCCGGGCCGGCGTGGTAGTCATAGGCCCGGCCATCGGCCATGAGCACCACCTGATAGCCGTCGACCAGGGCCTGGGTGTACGACATCCCGGGCTTTGGGCAACCCAGGGCGCCGTTGGGCCAGGTGACTGCCTCGGCCTTGACGACTTCGATGGCGGACTCAACGACACCGGTCCGGCTCGCCAGGTCGGCCTTGGCCTCTTCGATCATGGTGGCCAGGGTCTCGCCAGTGGGGGGCATTGGAGTTCCGATCGTGGTGCTGGATGGCGTGGTCGTGCTGGTCGTGGTGGACGACGCCCCGGAAGTGGCGCCGTCGCCGCACCCGGCGATGATGACAGCGACCACCGCCACTGTCAGGAGTCTCTTCATCTCAACCTCCTGCGGGTCGGAAGATCAATTGCACGCCGTCACCCTCGATGACGAGCTTGCCCGACTCGACCCGGGCGGATTCGAACCGGCGCAGTGCGTCCAGGTACTTCTGCTCCGACTCCATTACCCGGTCGGGCGTGCACAACATCATGGTGCTGAATATCTCGGGGAACGATCCGTCGTCCCCGTCGCCGAGGACGAAGCCGTAGCTGTTGCACACCTGGCCGCCGAAACCCTGCTCGGACACGGACAGCTTCACCGGGTGGCTGTCGGCGATGGGGATGGCACCACCGTCGAGGGTCCCCCGCTCCAACTCCCAGTCCCCGTAGGTCTCGGTCGGGAACCACTGGTTCGTGACGGTCTGGTCGGGGTCGTCGGACGGCGGGCTGGATGCCGTCGGGTCGCTGGTGTCGGACGAGAAGACGAGACGGTGCCCGGCACCTTCCAGGGTGAGGGTCCCCTCGCCCACGCTGAACGAGGTGGCGGCCTGCAGTGATTGGAGGTATCGCATCTCGGCGTCCATGGCGTCGGAGTCGGCACACGCCATCTCGGTGACGGCGAGGCCGTCGACGATCTCGAACCGACCGCTCGAGTTGACGCGGTACCGGCCGCTGAACGTGTTGCAGTGTGACCGGCCATTGATGCGCTCACCCTCGAGGACGAGGGTGGGTCGGGTGCCGATGTCGGTCGGGATGTCCCCGTCGGGATGCGTGCCGCTGTCGAGGACCCACCGACCCTCGATGGAGCCCAGGTTGGTGGTGCAGGCGGCGGCGAGCACGACGAGGACCACGAAGATGCCAGGTGTCCTGATTCTCATGTCGCTGGTTGGACGGGCCCCGGTGGGTCTCCGGTTCCCACCCTCAGTGCCAGATCGCCGCTCCGACGCCGATGGCGAGGCCCAGCGCGAGATGGACGCGGGCGGTGCTGCGAAGCACGGCGACCAGGCTGCGTCCTTCGATACCCTCGAGGACCCGGCGGATCGGCCGGACCGCCATGAGGCCGAACGGCACGGCGACGATGGCTCCCCGGGGCATGCGGTCGGCGATGGCGAAGACCGCCACGAGGGCGAACGCGGACACCATGAGGATTCCGTAGAGGACCCGTGTCCAGTCGGATCCGAGGATCACGGCGAGGGTCTTCTTTCCGGCGGCGGCATCGGTGTCGATGTCACGGAGGTTGTTGGCGACCAGGATCGCCGAGGCGACGAACCCGATGGGGATGGCCGCCAGCCACGCCGACAGCGGTGCGTTGCCGTCGTGGACGTAGCGGGCGCCGACGGTGGCGACCAGGCCGAAGAAGAGGAACACGAAGATCTCGCCCAGACCCCGGTATCCATAGGGGAGCGGGCCGCCCACGTAGCCCAGCATGGCCACGACCGAGGCCACGCCGATCACGATCACCACCGGGCCGGCGATGAGGAGCAATTGAACGGCGGCCAACGCGCCCACGGCCACCGCAGCCCAGGTGGCAACCCACATCTGACGGGCCGGGATCACACCTTCGGCCACCATCCGCGGCGGGCCCAGCCGGTCTGGCGTGTCGGCGCCACGTGCCGCGTCCGAGACGTCATTGGCGAAGTTGGCCGCCACCTGAATGGCCAGCGCCGCCACCAGGGCCCAGACGAACGCATCCCATCGGAAAACCCCGTCGGCCCGGGCGAGACCCGCCGCCGCGACGACCGGTGCGATCGCCGCCGGGAGCGTGTGGGGCCGTGCCGCGGTCTTCCACGCCTGGAACCGGTTCACCGTGTCAATAGTGCCAGGGGAATCGGCCGTAGTCGGCGTCGCGCTTCTCGAGGAACGAATCCCTGCCCTCCTGGGCTTCCTCGGTCATGTAGCCGAGTCGGGTCGCCTCGCCCGCGAAGACCTGCTGACCGACCAGGCCGTCGTCGATGAGGTTGAAGGCGAACTTGAGCATGCGCTGGGCCATGGGGGACTTGCCGCAGATGATCCGTCCCCACTCCAGTGCGACCTTCTCCAGGTCGGCGTGTGGGACGACGGCATTGACCATGCCCATGGCCTCGGCATCGCGCGCCGAGTAGTCGAGACCCAGGAAGAAGATCTCGCGCGCCTTCTTCTGACCTACCTGGCGGGCCAGGTAGGCCGACCCGTAGCCTGCGTCGAACGAGGCGACGTCGGCGTCGGTCTGCTTGAAGATGGCGTGCTCCTCGGAGGCGATGGTCAGGTCACAGACCACGTGCAGGCTGTGCCCGCCGCCCACCGCCCAGCCGGGCACGACGGCGATGACGACCTTGGGCATGAAGCGGATGAGCCGCTGCACCTCGAGGATGTGGAGACGACCGACCCGTGCCGGGTCGACGCCTTCCTCGCCCTCATACTTGTAGCCGTCCTTGCCCCGGATTCGCTGGTCGCCGCCGGAGCAGAACGCCCAGCCGCCGTCCTTGGGGGAGGGGCCGTTGCCCGTGAGCAGCACACACCCGACGTCGGTGGTCTGACGGGCGTGGTCCAGCGCCCGGTACAGCTCGTCGACCGTGTGCGGGCGGAAGGCATTGCGCACCTCGGGTCGATCGAATGCGATGCGGACGACACCGGCGTCCCTGGCGCGGTGATAGGTGATGTCGGTGAAGTCGAAGCCGGGAACGGGGTCCCAGGCCGTCGGGTCGAAGATCTCGGAAACCACGAGGGGAGGATAAGCCGTGAGCGTATGGGCACACATCGCGGCACAATCGGGTCGTGCTCGAGTGGCTCGCCCGACATCCCGTGTCCGATCCGTTTCTCGTGTTCGGCGATCGCATCTGGACCTACGGGGAGACACTCGCCGAGGTCGAGACCCGGATCTCCGCAGACTGGGTCGTCCACGAGCCGTCACTGCGTCCCGCGTCGGTCTTCTCGATCCTCGCCGGTCTCTCCGGCGCGGGGATCACAGTGATTCCGCCCGACAGGCCGGACGTTCCAGGTATCAAGTACCAGGCACCGAGCACCACGGGCGAAGCGCGGTTAATCGTGTTCACCTCGGGGTCCGGTGGCTCACCCAAGGGTGTCCGGTTGACCATGGCCAATCTGGAGGCTGCCGCCAGGGCCTCGTTGAGGCATCTGGGCCACGGCCCCCAGGACCGCTGGCTCCTCTGCCTGCCCTTGCATCACGTGGCCGGTCTCTCGATCCTGGTGAGGTCGGCGTTCGCCGGCGGTTCGGTGGAGCTCCAGGAAGGTTTCAGCCCGAAGGCCGCGGCCACCGCCATGCGCGGCGGGGTCACCATGGTGTCGATGGTGCCCACCATGCTGTTGCGGACCCTCGATCACGACCCGGGCCCCTACCGGGATCTCCGGGCGGTGGTCCTGGGCGGGGGGCCTATTCCCGACGGCCTCCTGGAGAGGGCGGCTGCAGCCGGAATCCCTGCGCTGCCCAGCTACGGGATGACCGAGACCTTCGGGCAGGTGGCCACACTGCGGCCGGGCTCCCTACCGGAACGGCGGGCGCATCCCCTGCCGGGCATCGAGATGCGGATCGAGCCGGACGGCCGTATCGCCCTGGCGGGCGCTCAGGTGTCGCCGGGATACGCCGGGGAGCCCGATCGCTCCGACCGCTGGTTCGTGACCAACGATCGGGGGGAGATCGACCGGGAGGGGGCGGTCCGGGTGCTCGGCAGGTCCGATGCCGTCATCGTCTCCGGCGGTGAGAACGTGAACCCACAGGTCATCGAGAGCGCCCTCCAAGGTCATCCGGGGGCCGGAGACGTCGTCGTGGTCGGCATCCCCGACGAGGAGTGGGGCGCCATCGCCGTGTGCCTTTACACCGGTGACGCCACACCCGACGAGCTCTCGGAGTGGCTCAGGGAACGGGTGCCAGGACACCACGTGCCCAAGCGCTGGACTCGCGTTGATCGGATCCCGAGGGCCGGATTGGGCAAGCCCGACCGGGCGGCCGCCCGCCGCCTAGCCGGCGGTTGACCTGAGACGCCCCTCCTGTCGGAGGCCCCAGACCCCGATCAGCAGCGTGAGCCCGATGATGGCCGCGGCCACGGTCATCGTGGTGTGGAGCGCCTCGACCTGGGCCCAGGCAGGAGCGTCGGTGGCTCCACCCGGGGGGAGTGAGCCGCCGAGCTGCGTGGCGACGTTGGCGGCCCAGAGCGAACCGAGGACGGCCACGCCCGTCGTGATGCCCAGGAGCCGGGTGAGAGTCATGATCCCGCCGCCGAGACCCATGTAGGAGGGCGGCACCGAGCCCATGATCGCCGAGTTGTTGGGCGACTGGAAGATCCCCAGACCCAACCCGAGGGGGATGGCGAAGAGGAGGAACTGCGCCGGTGTGGTGTCGGCATCGAACGACCGGAACACCAGCAGAGCCACCAGGACGATCGCCAGACCGATCAGTGTCAGCCGCCGGATGCCGATGCGGTCGGAGAGGGATCCGGAGACGGGGGAGACCAGCCCCATCACGAGAGGCTGGACCCCGAGCAACAGCCCGACGAACCCGACCTGTAGGCCGACGATGTCCTCGAGATAGAAGGGCATGAGCAGGAAGGTCACCGACAGGCACACGAAGGCCAGGAATCCCGAAAGGACGCTGACCGACAGCATCGGGTTGCTGAACAGACGCAGCTGGATCATCGGTGACGGACTGCGAAGTTCCACCCGGATGAACGCTGCCACCAGGACGACGAAGGCGGCGAAGGCGGCCACGATCGGGGCGGAGGTGAAGCCGAGATCCTGGCCGAGGGTCACCGCACCCGACAGGGAGAGGAGTGCGAGGCTGAGCAGGATGGTACCCGGGACGTCGAAGCGTTGCCCGGGCACGGGGGAGGTGTCGGGGACGTTCCGGATGGCAAGCCAGGTTCCGATGATCCCGATGGGCAGGTTGACGAGGAAGATCGGACGCCAGCCGAACCCGGAGATGATCAGTCCGCCCAGGGCCGGGCCCGTGATGATGCCCACCGACACGGCCGAGCCCACGTAACCGAGGGCCTTGCCGCGCTCGTGCGGAGGGAAGGCTTCGACGAGGATGGCCGAGCCGAGGGCCATGATCAGGACCGCCCCCAGCGCCTGCATCACACGGAAGCCGATGAGCCATCCCACGGTGGGGCTGATGCCACAGAGCACCGATGCGACCGTGAAGATGGCGAAGCCCAGCACGTAGAGCTTCTTCTTCCCGACGACGTCACCGAGACGGCCGACGCCGAGCGTGAACGTGGCGTTGGTGAGCAGATAGGCGAGGGACACCCACTGGATCACGTTGAAAGTGGTGCCCAGGTCCTGGACCAGGGTGGGGAAGGCGATGTTGACGATCGACGAGTCGATGGTCGCCAGGAGGATGCCCGCGACGACGGCGGCCATAACCAGCCACTTGCGGCTGTAGTCGATGATCCCGGAGGTCTCCGGTGAGCGGGTGGTGCTCACATGCGCCTCGCGATGAGGACACCCTCCCGCATCGCCACGGCCGTTGCCAGGAAGTCGGGGTCGGCTGCGATCAACCGGTTGAATTCGTCGGTCCCGTAACCCTCGTCGATCCACCCCTGGCCGGTCCCGTAGACGTTGTCGGCCACCAGGATCGCCCCGGGCGCCATAAGCGGCTTGATCGCGCGGAAGTAGTCCGGGTACTCGGTCTTGACCGCGTCGAGGAAGACGAAGTCGACGGTCCCTTCCTCGAGCTCTTCGGCCAGGGTCTCCAGCACCTCGAGGGCCGCTCCCCGGCGCACCTCGACCCGATCGGCGAGACCGGCCGAGGCGAACTCGGCCTCGGCGAAGTCGGCATGCTTGGGCTCGAGCTCGACGGTGATGAGCTTCCCGTCGGGGGCGAGACCCCTGGCGATCCAGATGCCCGAGTAGCCACCGAGGGTCCCGAGCTCCAGGGCGAGTCGGCCGGGAGTGGAGGCGGCCAGGATCTGGAGGAGACGCCCCACGTCCGGGCTGACCGCTATCGAAGGAAGGCCTGCATCGGTGGCCCGGTCCACCAGGGTGGCCAGTTGTTCGTCGGGGTCACCGAAGACCGACCGGGCATAACGGTTCAGCCATTGCCAGCGTTCCGGGGTCATCTCGGGCATGGGAAACGAGGATAGGGCTGGATCGGGTCTCGGGAAATGCCTCAGTAATCGTCGGGCCGGCGTCTCAGACGCTTTCGCTCCGATCGTGCCGCCTTGTCCTTGCGCCGACGCTCCCTGGACGCCCTGGTCGGGCGGGTGGGCCGCCGTCGCCTCCGGGGTCGGGCTGCCTCACGGAGCCTTTCCGCCAGCCGTTCCCTGGCCAGCACCCGGTTCCTGCTCTGGGAGCGGTGGTCGGCGGCGCGGATCTCGACAACCTCCCCCAGCCGCGACACCAGGCGATCCTTCAGGTCGTCCGGGAGGGATGACGCCGGGATGTCGAAGCGGAGCACCACGGCGGTCTCGGACCGGTTGGCGTGCTGCCCGCCCGGGCCGCCCCAGGTCTCGAACCTCTCCTCGAGCTCGAAGTCCGGTATCAGGTGACCGGCGACCTCGAGGCCGTCCATCCTCTCAGGGCTCTTCGTAGTACTCGGTGCCCAGGTGGGTGATCAGTTCCTCGCCCATCATGTGGCGCAGGTTGTTGTGGAGCTTCGAGGCCTGGACGAACAGGTCGTGCTCGGGATTGAGCCCGGCGGCGGTGTGGGGGCTCTTGAAGTAGAACGACAGCCACTCCTGGATCCCGGACTTCCCGGCCCGCGCCGCCAGATCCATGAACAGGGCGAGGTCGAGGACGATCGGTGCGGCCAGGATCGAGTCCTTACAGAGGAAGTCGATCTTGATCTGCATCTTGTAACCCAGCCACCCGAAGATGTCGATGTGGTCCCACCCCTCCTTGTCGTCCCCCTTGGGCGGGTAGTAGTTGATCCGGACCACGTGGTGGAGGTCCCCGTACAGGTCGGGGTGCAGGTCGGGTTGGAGGATCGTCTCCAGCACGCCGAGCTTGGACACCTCCTTCGACCGGAAGCTCTCCGGGTCGTCGAGAACCTCGCCGTCGCGGTTCCCGAGGATGTTGGTGGAGAACCAGCCGTTGATCCCCAGCATCCGGGCACGGAGGCCGGGAGCGACGATCGTCTTCATCAGTGTCTGGCCGGTCTTGAAGTCCTTGCCCGCGATCGGGACGCCCTGCTGGATGGCGAGGTGCTCCATGGCGGGGATGTCCACCGTCAGGTTCGGGGCGCCGTTGGCGAAGGGAACGCCCATCTTGAGCAGGGCGTAGGCGTAGACCTGTGACGGCGTGATCCGGGGATCGTTGTCCTTGAGGCCGGCCTCGAAGGTGTCGAGGTCCATGTGGACCGGGGCCGGGTCCTCATAGGCTTCGGTCGAGCCGCACCAGACGGCCACGAGCCGGTCCACCTGCTTCTCGGAGCGGAACCGGTCGATGTCCTCCATCAGGGCTTCGGCGTGGTCCATGTGGGTGCCTTCGTCCTTGACGTGGTCGACACCGGGCAGGTTCTTCACCCACTTCGGCGAGAACACGGCCTTCATCGGAACGATGGCGCGAAGCTCCTCGCCGATCCCCTCCAGGTGACGGGCGTCGAGCACGCCGGCCTTCATGGCCGCGGTGTAGGCGTCATCGGAGAAGGCGTCCCAGCCACCGAACTCGAGATCTTCCAGGCCGGCGAGCGGGACGAACTCGTTGATTCGGGGGTTGCGGTCGTCGGTCCGCTTGCCGAGACGGATGTGGCCCATCTGGGTGAGGGAGCCGAAAGGCTGGGCGTATCCCTTCCGTGCGGCAAGGACGCCGGCGTAGAAGGTGGTGGCCACGGCACCCATTCCGGGGGTGAGAACACCCAGTTTGCCAGTGGCCGGGGGGACGGGGTTGGGCGAGGTCATTGCCAGGTGACGATATCCCATCGGCCGGCGGGGGCGAAGCTCGCGGTTTTGACCTATCGCGAAAACCGGGCTTAGCCTGCCCTCGACAAAGGGTGGGGATCTGCTCTCTCCCGCCCGCACGCCAGGTCCTTCTCCGTGCTCATTCGTCTCCTCACCGTCGCAGTCGTTCTCTCCGTGCTCGGGTTTCTCCCGGCCTCTTCTGCGAACGCCGCAGACGGTTTCGAGCTCACCTTCCCCCAGGAGGCCGAGGTCACGGGGTTCAGCAACAGCTGGGGTGCGGCCCGGTCGGGAGGCCGCCGTCATCGCGGCACCGATCTCATGGCTCCGAAGATGACCGAGGTCTATGTCGCCGCCGACGGGGTGGTCACCCGGGTCACCTCGAGTGGCCGGGCCGGCCGTTACGTGACGGTGACCCACGCCGACGGCTGGGAGACCTATTACATGCACCTCAACAACGACAACCCGAACACCAACGACGGGAGGGCTCCCTGGTTTCTCACAGTTGCGCCGGGGATCTACGTGGGCGCGGAAGTGGTCGCCGGCCAGCTCCTGGGGTGGGTCGGTGACTCGGGCAACGCCGAGGGCGGCTCGGCCCACACTCACTTCGAGTTGCACCGTCACGGCAGGGCCCTCAACCCCTACCCCTATCTGAGAGACGCCCTCGAGCGGGCTCTCATCCCGCCCGAGGAGCACACCATCACGGCCGCCTATATCCGCTGAGCGTCGTCGAGTGCCGCCACCTGTGCGGCGACGTCGCGTGATGCCGGATCGACGACAGCGACTTCTGGCGCCCCGGTCTCGGGCGGGGTCCTGTCGCCCACCCAGATGACCCGCTGGACGTGCGCCGTGGACACGGCCCGGGCCCAGCCCTCGAACACGGCTGCAGGATCTCTGGCGAACGATCGGACCCGGTCGTCGGTGGCGGCCTCCATGATCAGGACCGCCGAGAAGCAGCCGAACGAGGCCATCTCGACATGGGAGTCATCGGAGACGTCGCCGAGGGCAACCTTGACCCCGCTCTCCCGGAGGCTCTGGGCGGAGTCGATGTCGGTGACGAACACCCTGACCTCGCCCTGCCGCGACAGCCCGTCCAGGATGAGACGCCCGGTCGGGGTGTCGGCGCCAACGACGATCATGGGCATCGTCCGACCTTAACGCCGCCTTTCGGATGCCCCGGGGGCGGGGGTAGGATACGACTACCTCGATGGTGGAAATTGCCTTCGGGCAGGTCTTCGGATCTTCGAAACAGGGGTGATTTGATGGCAACTGTCGACATCGATCTGGGCGGCTACCAGCTCGGCTGGCACGACGAAGTCGAGCTGGCCTTCGAGCCGCGCAAGGGTCTGGATGAGGACGTCATCCGTGAGATGTCGGCTATGAAGGGCGAGCCCGAGTGGATGCTCGAGTTCCGTCTCAAGGCCTACAAGCGCTTCCTCGCCAAGCCGATGCCGCAGTGGGGCGGCGGCGGCCTGCTCAACGAGATCGACTTCGACGACATCTACTACTACGTCAAGCCGGCCACCGAGCAGGCCAAGGACTGGGACATGGTCCCCGAGTCCATCAAGGAGACCTACGAGAAGCTCGGCATTCCCCAGGCCGAGCGAAAGTTCCTCGCCGGCGTCACCGCCCAGTACGAGTCCGAGGTCGTCTACCACCGCAACCGGGAGGACCTCGAGGAGTTGGGTGTCCTCTTCTGTGACATGGACACCGCCGTCCGGGAGTACCCCGAGCTCGTCAAGGAGTACTTCGGGACGGTCATCCCGCCCAACGACAACAAGTTCGCTGCGCTCAACTCGGCGGTGTGGTCGGGTGGCTCCTTCATCTACGTCCCGCCGGGCGTCCACGTCGACCAGCCGTTGCAGGCCTACTTCCGGATCAACTCCGAGAACATGGGCCAGTTCGAGCGGACGCTGATCATCGTGGACGAGGGCGCCTACGTGCACTACGTCGAGGGCTGCTCCGCTCCGGTGTACACCACGGACTCCCTCCACGCCGCGGTGGTCGAGATCATCGTCAAGGAGAACGGCCGCTGCCGGTACACGACCATCCAGAACTGGTCGAACAACGTCTTCAACCTGGTGACCAAGCGTGCGGTCGCATACCGCAACGCCACCATGGAGTGGGTCGACGGCAACCTCGGCAGCCGTCTCACCATGAAGTACCCGGCGGTCTGGCTCATGGAGCCGGGCGCCCACGGTGAGGTCCTCTCCATCGCCTTCGCGGGCGAGGGCCAGCACCAGGACGCCGGGGCCAAGATGGTCCACGTCGCCCCGGACACCACCTCGACGATCGTCTCCAAGTCGATCTCCAAGGGCGGTGGCCGCTCCGGCTACCGCGGTCTGGTCCGGGTCGAGCCCGGCGCCGAGAACGCCCGGAGCATGGTGCGCTGCGACGCCCTGATCCTCGACGAGAACAGCCGCTCCGACACCTACCCGTACATGGAGGTGGAGGAGAACGACGCCCAGATGGGTCATGAGGCGACCGTGTCGAAGGTGGGCGAGGACCAGCTCTTCTATCTGATGTCCCGCGGCCTCACCGAGGACCAGGCGACGTCGATGGTGGTGGCCGGGTTCATCGAGCCCATCGTCAAGGAGCTCCCGATGGAATACGCGGTCGAGATGAACCGTCTCATCGAGCTCAACATGGCCGCCGCCGGCGCCGTCGGCTAGCTGACGCTCGCTGTACCTGGTACCTGGTATTTGGATCGCGACCTGACGCCGCCGACGGGTCAGACGTCCCTTGCCCCGGGCGATTCTCCAGCTCGCTTCGCTCGCGCCCCCTCCCCGCCTCCTGCGGGTTCTCCCCCACTCCACTGCCGTTCCGTGGGGGAGAAATCCGACCCGCACGCGGCCATTCGTCCGAGTACCAAGTACCCGGTACCAGGTACAGGCGGCTCCTCCGGAGCCGCCTAGAACGTGAAGTGCTTGATGGTCTCGCCGTCGCGCCCGATGTCGGTCATGGCGTCGATGCCGATCTCGAGATGAACGTCGGCCCAGTCGGCGGTGACCTGGGTGTCGCTCTCCATCGTCTTGATCCCTTCGGGCGTCATCGGGCGGTCCGACACCAGTAGCAACGCCCCGCGCGGGATCTGGTTGTGGTGGCCGACGATGAAAAGGGTGGCTGTCTCCATGTCGATGGCGATCGCCGTCAGTCGGCGCAGCCGTTCCTTGAACTCCTCGTCATGCTCCCAGAGACGTCGGTTCGTCGTGTAGACGACCCCCGTCCGGTACTCCAGGCCCCGGTCGACGATCTTCTCCGAGACGAACTTGTGGAGCTTGAACGAGGGGAGCGCCGGCACCTCCGGCGGGAAGTAGTCGTTCGAGGTGCCCTCGCCCCGGATGGCGGCGATCGGAAGGATGAAATGACCGATCTCGGTGGAGGCCTTCAGCCCGCCGCACTTGCCGAGGAAGAGGACGCCCTTGGGCATCCGCGCCACCAGCAAGTCCATGATCGTGGCGGCGTTGGCCGTGCCGATCCCGAAGTTGATGATGGTGAGCCCCTCGCCATTGCTCGCAGCCTGCATCGGGCGATCCAGGCCCTTGATCTCGCAATCGAACCTCTCGGCGAAGGCGTCCACGTAGTTCTTGAAGTTGGTCAGGAGGATGTAGTCGCCGAACTCCTCGACCGGCATGCCCGTATAACGGGGCAGCCAGTCCTGGGCGATGATCTCGCGTGCGACTTCCTGGCGGTCCATGGCCCAACCGTAACGACGGTCAGCGTCCGGACGCAGAGAAATGCTGATAGTCCTTGGACGAGCCCCAGCGCCCGCCCCACCCCCAGCCGATGTCGTCGAACGCCGCGACCACGGCATCGCCCTCGACGATCATCCCCGGCTCGCCCAGAGTGCGGTCCAGGTAGCGCCCCGAGCCCTCGGGCCACAGATAGCTGCCCCGTCGGTAGGGGTTGAGGTGGACGTTGATGTCGATCGCGGCTCCGAATGCATGCTCGGACCATCTCCTGGTGCCTTCGACGAACCGGCAGTGGAACGCCGACGTGTTCTCGTAGCCCGGCTCGTCCTCTGCTCCCTCGGGCAGATCGCCGATCGGGATGACCGAGACGATCGGGAAGCCGGCGTCGAAGAGCCGCCCGAAGACCAGGGCGATGTCCTCTGCGTGCCGTTCGTGGACCACGAGGGCGCCACTCCGCACCCCGCCTTCGAAGTCGTGGTGGACCAGGTCGATCCGTCGCAGGTCCTCCACCACCACGGGGCAGCCTTCGTGCCAGGAATGCGCCAACTCCGCCTCGTCGACCGGGCCGATCGTGTAGCGATACACGGGAAGGGTGGTCGTGGTGGTCTGCGGCACGGTGGTCCCGACCATGGTGACTGCGGTCGTTGCAGGAACCGTGCTGACGGTCGTCGGGGTCGGGATCGATGACGTGGTGGACGGGTCGGATGCGGACGAGCAACCCGCCAGCAGGAGCAGGACGGCCAGGAGACGTCTAGACGTTGGACCGGCCCACGACGAAGCCCATGACGAGCCCGCCGACGGCCGCCCACACGAGCGAGAAGTCATCACCCACGGCATAGATCGAGGGACCGCCGGCGATGCGGATGATGACCGACAGGGCGATACCTCCGATCACGCCCACCAGGGTGGTCCCGATCAGGCTGTCTGCCGAGGCCACGAACCCACCCAGGAGACCGGCGATGCCACCGACGATCCCCACCGTGATCAAGGCCTGGAGCACCGAAGCTTCGATGAACATCGTGAAGAGCGTATCCGGCGAGCCGGGAACGCGTGCGGATCAGGCGGAGATGACCTTTTCCTCGACGACCGAGGTGATGGGGAATTGGACGGACCGACCGGCCTGGTTGAACGGCTCCGTGAGGAGCATGACGATGGTCGTGGGTCCCCGGCTCACCACGTGCCCGGTGTAGGTGTGGAATCCGTTCTCGTCCTGCGTGATGAATGTGACGATCATTTCTCTGTCCGGTACTTGGACTTCAGTTATCGGCAACAGGTTGCACCTCTATTGAGCGCGATCGACGGAAATCGGCCCGGCTTCTCGTTCGGAGGCCGTCCGGTGACTTGAATCGGGGCAATGCGACTGCTGGTTGTGGAAGACGAGCCCGACCTCGCCGATGTCGTCGCGCGCGGGATGCGGAGGGACGGTCATGCGGTGGACGTGGCGGAGACGGTCGCCGACGCGGAGCTCAAGCTGCGGTCCGCCGCCTACGACCTGGTCATCCTCGACTGGAACCTTCCCGACGGATCCGGACTGGCGCTGTGTCGGGCACTCGTCGACGGCAGTCTCCCCACCCTCGACGGCGAGCGGCCGCGGGTGCTGATGCTCACCGCCCGGGACGGGATCGAGGACCGCGTGGCCGGTCTCGACTCCGGGGCCGACGACTACGTGGTCAAGCCGTTCGCCCTCGCCGAGTTGTCCGCCCGTGTCAGGGCATTGATCCGGCGCGACGCCGACACGCCTCCCCGGTTGAGAGTCGGGTCACTGACGCTCGACCCCGCCCGTTTCGAGGCGACGCGGGACGGTCTGGCGCTGGATCTCACGTCCAAGGAGTTCGCGCTCCTCCACTACTTCATGATCAACGCCGGCAAGGTGCTCAGCCAGGAGCATCTCCTCGAGCACGTTTGGGACGAGATGGTCGACCCGATGACGAACGTGGTGCGGGTCACGGTCAGCAACCTCCGCAAGAAGCTGGGTGAGCCGTCGCCCATCTCGACCATTCCCGGGCGCGGCTACCGGCTCGAGGATCGATGAACAGCCTGCGGTCGGTCCGCTTCCGCATCTCGGTCCAGTACTCGGCGATCGTGTTCGGGCTCGGTGGTGCGTTGATCGGCCTCATCTATCTGGCAGTGCTCAGCCAGCTCAGCGTGTCCCCGGCTCCCGCCGACTCCATCTCCGGCCGGACCATCGTGCTCGACACCGGCGAGCTGGTGACGATCCCGGAGATGAGCGAGCTCGAGATCCGGGCAGTGGAGACGATGTTCCGTGACACGGTGCTCTCCGAGGTCGGCCGCTACTCGGTGATCGCATTGGTCGCCCTCTTCTTCCTCAGCCTGGCGGTGGGCTGGATCATGTCGGGACGGGTGTTGCGACCCATCGACGAGATCACCAGGCTGGCGAGCCGGATCCAGGCGTTCGACCTCAGCGGGCGGATCGCCCTCACCGGGCCCGACGACGAACTGAAGAGGCTCGCCGACACCTTCGACCGGATGCTCGATCGTCTCGACCGCGCCTTCAGCAGCCAGCGCCGGTTCCTGGCCGACACCAGCCACGATCTCCGCACCCCGCTCACCGTCATCCGATCCAACGTCGAGTTGGTCACGGAGGACCCCGGGGCCACCGTCGACGATTGGAGGCGGGCGGGCGAGATCATCCAACGCAATGCCGAGAAGATGTCACGGATGATCGACGACCTGCTCGCCGCGGCCCGTCTCCAGGCCGGGAAGGCGCAGGCGGTCACCCTCGACCTCGAGGACCTCGTCCTCGCCAAGGCGGACGAGTACGGACCGGTCGCCGAGGACGCGGGCCTTCGTCTCGCGGTGGTGTCGGAGAGCGTCACCGTGGAGGGCGTCGAGATGTCGCTCGACCGGGCGATGACCAACCTCCTCGACAACGCCCGCAAGGTGGCGCCGGCGGGATCCACCATCACTCTCGCCTGCGGGCGAACCGGCAACTGGGCCTGGCTGGCGGTCGCCGACCAGGGGCCGGGCCTCAGCGACGACATCTCCCAGATCATCGGGCTCGGGCTCTCCATCGTCTTCGGCATCGCCGAGGGGCATGGAGGCACCGTTGGCTCGTTCCCCAATCCCGGCGGGGGGACGGTGATGGTGGTGTGGATCCCCCTCGTGGAGCACCCCGGCTCACCCCCGCGCACGTCACCTCTGGAGGCGTCCGTCTCGTAGTCTCGGCGCGATGGCCACCTCGAGCACACCGCCGCGGCTCCTCATCCAGCCCGGTGTGCCCGACTTTCTCGACCTGCCATGGGAGGTGGGCGTCTCGGAGTGGGACCACCACCGTCTCGTAGACATGCCCACCGGCATCCATCGCCACCCGGTCGTGTTCGTGGCCTACGAGGAGGGTGTGTTCGCCATCAAGGAGATGCCGAAGCATCTGGCCGAGAACGAGTTCGCCGTCCTCGACCGTCTCCAGCACCGGACGACGAGGTCGGCCCGGCCGGCGGCCCTGGTGACCCGCCCCTGGCTCGACCCGGGGGAGGAGCAGTCCGCGGCCGTGATCACGCGCTTCGTCCCTCACGCCTTCCCGGTCCGCAACCTGGTCGGTGGGCTCGGCTTCGGCCCCCGTCGCAACCAGGTGATCGACGCCGTGGCCGGGCTCCTCGTGGAGATTCATCTCGCCGGCTGCTTCTGGGGCGACTGCTCGCTGTCCAACCTGCTCTACCGGTTCGATGCGGGGGCGATCGAGGCGGTCATGATCGACGCCGAGACCTCGCACATCTACGACTCCTTGACCCCCGGGCAGCGCGAGCACGACCTCGAGATCATGATCGAGAACGTGGCCGGCGACATGTCCGACCTGGCCGTCGCCGGTGGAGGCGACCTGGACTCTGCCGATCTCGAACTCGGCGCCGACATCGTTGGCCGGTACCGGGAGTTGTGGGCGGTCCTCGAGGAGGCCCCGATCATCCCGAGGGGGGAGAGCTATCGGATCCGGGAGCGTCTCCAACAGCTCAACGATCTGGGATTCGACGTCGACGACGTGGTCATCGAGCCCGGTCCCGACGGCAACCTCGTCGAGATCCGCACGGTTGTCGGCGGGCGGACGTTCCACATCGATCGTCTCGCCGAGCTCACGGGGATCCGCGCCTCCGAGAACCAGGCGCGGGTCATCCTCGGCGACGTCCACTGGTACCTGGCACGGAAGGGCGCGGTCACCGACCGGGAGCGGAGAGTCGCCGTTGTCGAGTGGCTGACGGAATGGTTCGAGCCCACGCTGGAGCGGGTGGACCGCGAGTGCCCGGGGACCGACCCGATCCAGGGCTACTGCGACCTCCTCAACTTCCGTCTGGAGATGGCCGCGGAGCGTGGCGCCGACGTCACCAACGACGAGGCGTTCGAGGCCTGGAAGGCCGCCGGGTTCCCCGGCTTCCCGCTCGAGTGACGGTTATCCGTGCATGGCCGCGCGCGAGACGATTAGGTTTTATCGCCGGGTCGGGCTCATCTGCCCACCCGAGACGAATGCAACCCAAGGAGATGGAATGAACGTAAGCAAGAGTCTCCGGCGGTTCTGGCGATTCGTTGCGCTCACCTCGGTGCTCGTGCTCGTCGTCGCGGCCTGTGGCGGCGACGGTGGCACCACCACCACCGCTGGTGGCGTGACTACGACGTCCGGCCAATCGGGGACCACGGAGCCTGGTGGGACCGACACCACGGCACCCGGAGGTGGTGAAGAACTCGGTGGCGAGGTCACCGTGTACGGAACCTGGGGTGGTGCCGAGGAAGAAGCCTTCCGCGCCATGGTCGCCCCGTTCGAAGAGGCCACCGGCGTCGAGGTCCAGTACACCGGCACCCGTGACATCAACACCGTCCTCAGCGCCGGTGTGCAGTCCGGGATCCTGCCGGATCTCGCCGGTCTCCCCGGTCCCGGCCAGATGGCCGAGTGGGCCCAGTTGGGCGCCCTCGTCGACCTGAGCACGGTCATCGACTACGACACGTACGTCGAGCAGACCTCGCCGGGATTCGTCGAGTTGGGCACGGTCGACGGCCAGCTCGTCGGTGTGTTCATCAAGGCGGCCGTCAAGGGCCTCATCTGGTACAACCCGAACGTCTGGACCGGCGGCGACCTGGACTCCTGGGACGACGTCGTGGCGGCGGCCACCGCCCACGAGGGCGCCGAGGCCGGCTGGTGCATCGGTCTGGAGTCGGGTGCTGCCTCCGGTTGGCCCGGCACCGACTGGATCGAGGACTTCGTGATCCGTCAGTCCGGTCCCGAGGTGTACGACGCCTGGTACCAGGGTCAGCATCCGTGGACGTCGCCTGAGATCCGTGCGGCCTTCGAGGCCTACGGCGAGGCGGTCGCCAACTCGTACGGCGGCTCGCAGTACGCCATCGCCACCAACTTCGGTGACGCCGGTCAGCCCCTGTTCACGGACCCGCCCGGATGTCTGTTCCACCATCAGGCGAGCTTCATGGCGGGCGAGTTCTTCCCGAACTACCCGCAGAGCCCGCAGCCCGGTGAGGACTTCGACTTCTTCGTCATGCCCACCATCAACCCCGACTTCCAGGGTGCCTTGACGGGCGCCGGCGACCTGTTCGGCATGTTCAACGACACGCCGCAGGCCCGTGCGTTGATGCAGTGGCTGGTGAGCCCCGAAGCCCAGCAGATCTGGGTCGACCGTGGTGGTGCCATCTCCGGCAACAACCAGGTCACCGAGTACCCGGACCCGATCTCGCAGAAGAGCGCCGAGGCCCTCGCCCGGGCCGAGGTCTTCCGCTTCGACGCCTCTGACCTCATGCCCGAGGCGATGAATGCGGCCTTCTGGCAGGCGGTCCTGGACTACACCCAGAACCCGGGCCAGTTGGACTCGATCCTGGCCAATCTCGACCAGGTCCAGGCCGACGCATACGGCGGATGAACCAATCGGGGGCGGTGGCTTCGGCCACCGCCCCCCTGTCATCGTGAGGAGGAGATGACCGAGCAGACGATGGAAGCGATGCCCCCCGACACCGGCGACCAGCCGGACCGGGAGGAGCGGAGCGTCGGCACCGCGTACCTGGCGATGATCGGCTTCCCCGTGGGGGCCCACCGCTGGTACCTCGGCCACACGACCGCGGGCATCCTCTATGTGGTCACCTTCGTCCTCCTGGCTCTCGCCCGCTTCGCATTCCGGGAGCGGGTGGAGGCCGACTTCGCACCCATCTGGACCGTGGCGGTGGCACTGGTCGTGGCGCAGTTGATCCTCGACGCCATCGCCATCCCGCGCTGGGTCCGGCGGGACCCTGAGGCGCCGCTTCCCGCGCCGTTGCTGATCCTGCTCGCCGTCCTGGCGACGATCTTCGTGCTCCCGCTCCTCCTCGACGCCCTGGGCGCCGTGTTCACCGCCGTCTTCGGGCGGGACCGGGTCGGGCGTCAGGTGGCGATGATGGTCATCGCCATCCTCGGAGTGCCCCTGGTGCTGTGGGGCTATGTGGTGATGGTGGAGCACATGCTGCGTCACCTCACCGAGGTCTGGCAGCGACGGGTCCGGCCCTGGCTCTGGCTCGCCCCCGGCCTCTTCTTCCTCTACACGTTCCTCGTCTACCCGACCTACGGGACCATTCGCCGCAGCCTCTACGACCGGGCCGGCGACACCTTCGTCGGTCTCGAGAACTACGAGTGGTTCTTCAACAGCCCGAACACCTTGATCGCCCTGCGCAACAACGTCCTCTGGCTGGTCTTCTTCACGGGCATCTCGGTGGTCGTCGGCCTCATCGTGGCCACGCTCTTCGACCGTGTCCGCTACGAGAACTTCGCCAAGACGGTCGTGTTCGTGCCCATGGCGATCTCCTTCGTGGCCGCCTCGGTCGTGTGGCGGTTCATGTACGTCTGGAACCCGCCGAACGCCAATCAGACCGGCACGCTGAACGCCATCATCGTCGCCCTCGGCGGCGAGCCCGTCGACTTCATCTCGACCCGCAGCATCAACAACTTCGCCCTGATCATGGTGGCGTGCTGGGTCTGGGTCGGCTTCTGCATGGTGATCCTCTCGGCGGGCATCAAATCGATCGACCGCGAGCTGCTCGAAGCGGCGCGGGTGGACGGGGCCACCGAGTGGCAGGTGTTCCGCCGCATCCAGCTCCCGCTGCTGGCACCCACGATCGCCGTGGTCACCACGACGATGCTCATCTTCGCCCTGAAGACGTTCGACATCGTCTACGCCATGACCAACGGCAACTACGACACCAACGTGATCGCCCTGGAGATGTGGAGCCAGTTCTCGTTCAACCAGTACGGGCGGGCCAGCGCGGTGGCGGTGGTGCTGCTGGCGGCGATCGTGCCGGTCATGGCGTACAACATCCGCCAGTTCCGGCGTCAGGAGGAGGTGCGATGACCACCGAAGTCGTGGGCGCGAAACGAGGCTTCCGGATCGGCAGGTGGGCCCTCCACCTCGTCATCGCCATCATCCTCATCATGTGGCTCGTCCCGACGATCGGGACGCTCATCAACTCGTTCCGCACCGAAACCGCGGTGCGCTTCGACGGATGGTGGAACGCCTTGGCCCCTCCGTACGACTTCACCCTGGAGAGCTACCGCCACGTGCTCACCCGACAGGGAATGGGCGATGCGTTCATCAACAGCCTGATCATCACCATCCCGGGGACGATCATCCCGATCGCCGTTGCGTCCTTCGCCGCCTACGCCTTCGCGTGGATGAAGTTCCCGTTCCGGAACGTCCTGTTCGTCATCGTGGTCGGCCTGCTGGTCGTCCCGCTGCAGATGACCTTCGTCCCGCTGCAAATCCTGTTCCGCGACGCCGGGATCGCCGGGAGCTTCCTGGCGGTGTGGCTGGCGCACACCGGTTTCGGTCTGCCGTTCGCGTTGTTCCTGTTGCGCAACTACATGGGATCGCTGCCTTCGGCGGTGTTCGAGTCGGCGGCGATCGACGGCGCCAGCGAGATGACCGCGTTCTTCCGGCTGGCGCTTCCGATGAGCGTCCCGGCCCTGGCATCGCTGGCGATCTTCCAGTTCCTCTGGGTCTGGAACGACCTCCTGGTGGCCCTGATCTTCCTCGGGCCCAACATCCCCAACCACCCGATGACGATCACCCTCGCCGGCCTGGTCAACTCGCTGGGTGGTGAGTGGCACTTCCTCACGGCAGCGGCCTTCGTCCAGATGGCCCTGCCCGTGACGGTGTTCCTGCTGTTGCAGCGCTACTTCGCCAGCGGTCTGCTCGCCGGCGCGGTCAAGGGCTGACGCGCACCGGAAGGCCTTCGGACTCGACCCGGTAGCCGCTGCCGTCGCGTTCCACACGGAGGTCACCCGTGGTGCCGAGGGCGGTCACTCCTTCGACGATCACGCGGTCGATGAATGAGGGGAGTGCCGGGGAGAGAACCAGGGTGTCACCGGCCACCCGCAGGCCCAGAGACGACCGGAGGATCTGGGGGAGGGTGCCGGCCGCCCACGCCTGCGGGCGGCACGATCCGGGCACCGGGGAGGGAGGCGCGTCGCCCGCCTCACCGGAGTACAACTCGGCCGGCGACCCATCGGGGTGGGAGGCGGCCAGGCCCAGCATCGCCTCGAAGATCTCTTCTCCGGCTTCGGGGTGACCGGTGAGATAGCAGCCGTCGGCGATGATCCCGTTGTCATGGGGCCACACCGAACCGTTGTGGTAACTGAGGGGGTCGTAGTCGGCCATCCCGGTGCCCAGGGTCCGCACCCCCCAACCCGACCACAGATCGGGCCGGAGCATCCGCTCCACCATCGACTCTGCCCGATCCGGTGGCACCGCGCCGGAGAAGAGCAATTGGGCTCCGTTCGACGAGATCGCATCCACGGGCCGCCTGGCACCGTCGAGTGCCTGGGCGTACCAGTCACCGAGCCAATAGGCCCCATTGATCCGTCCCGCGAGAGCCTCCGCTTTCGCTTCGAGGTCGCCGGCCCGGTCGATCTCGCCGTCGGCGCGGGCGATGGCGGCGAAGGTACGCAGCGCTCGATGGGCATAGCCCTGGACCTCCACCGGGGCGATGGGCCCTTCCGGCTCCGTTCCATCCGGGTAGTGGAGGCTGTCGGTGCTGTCCTTCCAGGACTGGTGCCGGGCGACCAGAGGAGGCACCTGGGAGAGATCCCGGAGCGGGTACTCGATGAGCCCGTCACCGTCGGGGTCGCCCCAGCCGGTGACCCACTCGACTGCGGCGTCGATGGCCGGAGCCAACTCCCTGGCGAGCCCGGGCTCGGCACCCCAGGCGATCGTGTCCGCGGCCACCATCAGGAAGAGGGGAGTCGAGTCCACCGACCCGTAGTAGGGCCGGTGTGGGATCTCACCCAGCCGTGCCAGCTCCCCGTACCGGGCCTCGTGGATGATCTTCCCCGGCTCCTCACCCGTCGCCGGATCGACCTTCCGGCCCTGGAGCGACGCCAGCGTCCGGAGACAAGCGGCGGCCCGCCACGGGTCGAGATGAAGCGTCTGCCAGGAGACGATCAGTGCGTCGCGGCCGAATGGCGCCATGTACCAGGGGAGCCCGGCGGCGGGCATGACACCGTCCGGGAACTCCGTCTCCAACGACAGGAGGTCGTCGACTCCCTGCCGCATGAGTCGGTCGAGGGTCGGGTTGTCCGTGCTGATGCGGGCGGAAACGGGTCGCGGCGGGCCAACGGCGGGCAGGGCTCCCGGAGTGACCTCGATCCGGTAGGTGCCCGGCCCCGGGGCGAGCAGCGAGACCCCTTCGGCCGTCGGGACGATCTCGAGCTCCCCGGTGTGCGTGATACTCGTGCTGAGCCGGTGACCGTCCCTCGCCCGGTAGCCGAGGCGGATCCCGTCACCCACCTCCGGCCGCAGGACCTGACCACGGCCGCGCGCCACCCAGCCCCTGAGCTCGAAGATGTCCTTGAAGTCCGCCGAGAGGAGGATCCGGGCCGGTCCACTCTCGACGGTGAGCTCGATGCTCATCGTGTCGCCCAGGGTGAGCGTGATCGTCGCCGGGCCATGCCGGGTCACGGTTCGATCCCGCTCCACGGCGAGCATCTCGGCCTCGGGTGTCGCTCCCGCGACATCCACCCGCACCCCGTCGAGGAACCGCGTGTCGCGGAACCACAGGCCGGCGGCCACGGCGTTGACAGGGTCCGGGTGCCATGCCGGGACATAGAAGAGACGCCTGGACTTGAGGATCACACCCGAATGGTCACACAAGTGACACCGGTTTGAGACGCGAGCGACCCTACGCTGAACCGCCGAAAATGGCCGAGACGAATCGGGGACGAACCTGGTGGCAGGACGCGGTCTTCTACCAGGTGTATCCACTCAGCTATCAGGACAGCAACGACGACGGCTTCGGTGACCTCCGGGGCGTCATCTCCCGCATCCCGTACCTGGCCGACACGCTCGGCATCGACGCCATCTGGCTGTCACCGTTCTACCGGAGCCCGATGCGGGACTGGGGATACGACGTGTCGGATCACACCGACGTCGGCCCGGTGTACGGCACCCTCGATGACGCCCGCGAGGTGATCGAGAAGGCGCACGCCTCCGGCATCAGGGTGATCATCGACTACGTGATGAATCACACTTCGGACGAGCATCCGTGGTTCGTCGAGTCCCGCTCCAGCCGGGACAACCCCAAGCGCGACTGGTACGTGTGGGCCGACGGACGTGACGGTGGCCCGCCCAACAACTGGGTCAGCGTCTTCAGTGGCCCGCAGTGGACGTTCGACGAGCACACCGGGCAGTGGTACCGCCACACCTATCTGCCCAGCCAGCCCGACCTCAACTGGCGCAACCCCGAGGTGGTGGAGGCGATGCTCGACGTGATGCGCTTCTGGCTCGACCTCGGCGTCGACGGCTTCCGCGTGGACGCGGCTCATCAGATGATGAAGGACCCCGAGATGCGGGACAACCCGCCCGTCCCGCCCGACTACGTGCGGCCGTGGAAGGACATGGGCCCCTATGACGACTTCGTCCACCTCTACGACTACGGGCACCCCGACGTTCACGATGTCCACCGTCAGATCCGGGAGGTGCTCGACTCCTACGGCGAGACCATGAGCATCGGCGAGGTCCACATCTTCGACCTGGCGGAGTGGGCCTCGTACTACGGGGAGCTCGATGAGCTGCACATGCCGTTCAACTTCCACCTCATGGCCGCCGACTGGGACCCGGCGAGTCTGCGGGCCCGGATCGAGGCCGTCCTCTGGCACCTGCCCGAGGGGGCGTGGACCAACTGGACCTTGGGCAACCACGACGAGATCCGGCTGGCCACGCGGCTCCCCGACGGTCACGAGCGGATTGCGGCGCTCTTGCTCCTCACCCTGCCGGGCACGCCGTTCCTCTACTACGGGGACGAGCTCGGGATGGAGGAGACCGTCATCCCCGACACCCACGCCCGCGACCCCTGGGGTCAGAACGTCTCCTATCTGAGCCGTGACGGGTGCCGGACACCGATGCAATGGACACCAGGGCCGAACGCCGGGTTCACGTCGCCGGGTGTGTCGCCCTGGCTGCCCCTCGGGCCTGACTACCAGGTGGTCAACGTGGAGACCCAACTCGCCGACCCGGACTCGATCCTCAACATGTATCGCAGGCTGCTGACGCTGCGGAAGAAGTCCGACGCTCTGCGGAGTCGCGACTTCGCCAGCCCGTACGAGGTCCCCGATCACCTGCTCGTCTACACCCGGGGCGAGGACGAGATGACCGTCATCCTCAACTTCGGCGACGTCGTTTGCGACGCCGAGGTGGAGGACGGCACCGTCGTGTTCTCGACCCATCGCGTCGATCGCGAGGGGGAGGCCGTCAGCGGCGGCAAGGTCTCGCTCGGCCCCGTGGAAGGCGTGATCGTCGCCCACGGGTGAGCCGTCCGTCGCGGGCGAGTCGATTCCGCTAGGTTCCGGGTGCTGGACGCGAGGAGGTGAAGTGGCGGCAATAACGATGGAGGGCCTCGGAAAGGTCTACCCCGACGGCACCCGCGCCGTCGGCAACATCAACCTGCACATCGAGGACGGCGAGTTCCTCGTTCTCGTCGGCCCTTCCGGCTGCGGCAAGTCCACCGTGCTGCGGATGATCGCCGGTCTCGAGTCGATCACCGAAGGCACACTCATGATCGGCGACCGGGTGGTCAACGACGTGGCGCCCAAGGACCGTGACATCGCCATGGTCTTCCAGAACTACGCGCTGTACCCGCACATGTCGGTGTACGACAACATGGCCTTCGGTCTCAAGCTGCGGAAGCTGTCCAAGGAGGAGATCGACGAGCGGGTCAACTCCGCAGCCGAGATCCTGGAGATCAAGGACTTCCTGCATCGGAAGCCCCGGGCTCTCTCCGGCGGCCAGCGACAGCGGGTGGCCATGGGCCGCGCCATCGTCCGCGAGCCCGCCGCCTTCCTCATGGATGAGCCTCTCTCCAACCTCGACGCCAAGCTGAGGGTCCAGATGCGGGCCGAGCTGGAGCGTCTGCACAAGCGGCTGGGCACCACCACCGTCTACGTGACCCACGACCAGGTCGAGGCCATGACATTGGGTGACCGGGTCGCGGTCCTCAGGGCGGTGTCGGCTCGTGCCCCCTACAACCTGCAGCAGGTGGGCCCACCCACCGAGCTCTTCAACCGTCCCGGGAACCTCTTCGTGGCGGGGTTCATCGGGAGCCCGGCCATGAACATGACCTACGGGCACCTGGAGGCCGAGGGCGACCGTGTGTACGCGGTGATCCCCACCGGTCGCCTCCTGGTCGACCGGACCGCCCTCGCCGAGCACCCGGGCATCGAGAACCACATGAACAAGGAACTGGTCATCGGCATCCGCCCCAACAACATGGAGGCGGCCTCGGTGGCCGGACGCGACCCGGAGCGCACCATCAGCGCGGTGGTCGACGTGGTCGAGATGCTGGGCGCCGACACCTACGTGCACTTCACGATCGACCGGGCGCCCGTCGTCACGCCGGACATCGAGGAGCTCCTGGCCGACACCGGCCGCGACGCCTCCGACCTCGGGGGCAAGACCGACTTCGTGGCCCGGGTGAGTCCCGACGTCGTGGCCAAGACCGGCGACACGGTGGAATTGGTGGTCGACACCGCCAAGCTGCACTTCTTCGACCCCTCGACCGGCGAGCGCATCGGCGCCAAACGGCCGGAAGCAATGGCCGCGGGTTGAGCACATAAGACGGGATTCGAAATATCGTCGATGAGGCGATGAACGAATCCCGACGATCCTCGTGGGTGAGCGGCCCGCTGGGGGTCCTGGCGTACCTCGTCGGGCTCGCAGCCGTCGTGGCCCTGATCATCTTCCTCTACCCGCCGGACACCGGCGCACCCGAGGCCACCCCCGAGACGCCCGGGACCACGACGACCACGGCCCCTGAAGTCCAGGTCACCGCACCGACCGGCGAGGAGCCCGTGGCCGACGCTGCGGAGGTGATCCTCCCGTCGGTCGTCTACATCCAGACACCGTCCGGCGTCGGGTCAGGTGTGATCTATGACGATCAGGGCCGGATCATCACCGCCGCGCACGTCGTTGGCGACCACCAGCAGGTCGAGATTCGTTTCAGCAACGGTCGTCTGGTGACGGGCCAGGTCCTGGGCAAGGCCCCCGAGGTCGACATCGCCGTCATCCAGGCCGAGCCCTCCGGTCTCCCGCCGGCGAAGTTCGACACCTCCAAGCCCCGTGTCGGACAGATGGCGATCGCCGTCGGCAGCCCCTGGGGTCTGGCCTCCACGGTCACCCAGGGCATCGTCTCCGCAGTCGACCAGACCAACTGCGGGTCCACCGGCCAGGCCTGTGTGGCGATGGTGCAGACCGACGCCGCCATCAACCCCGGGAACTCCGGAGGTGCGCTGATCAATCGGGACGGTGAAGTCATCGGGATCAACGTCTCGATCTTCACGCTGTCCGGCGCCAACGACGGCGTGGGGTTCGCCGTCCCGGCCGCCATCGCCGTCGAGTACGCCGACGCCATCATCGCCGGTGAGCCGATCGACACTCCCTTCCTGGGCGTGACCATCGAGAACGCCACCGACGATCGTGCCGGCGCCCGAATCATCGAGGTCATGCCGGGCACGGCCGCCGAGGACGCCGGCCTCCGGGTGGGTGACGTGATCGTCGCCGTCGAAGAGGTCCCGGTGTTCACCCGGGGCGACCTCCAGGCCCAGGTCCGGGCGCATCGGCCGGGGTCCGCGGTGACCCTGCTCGTCCTCCGTGACGGTGACGAATTCGAGGTCGAGGTCACCCTCGGCGTCCGGAGCGAAGAGCCCTCCTAGGAGCCGGCCCGGTCCCCCGGACCGGCCGACCCGCGCCGTCGGCTACAGTGGCCTGACCCGCCGAGAGCGGCGGGTGCCCTGTGGCCAGCGAATCCGGTGCGAATCCGGAGCTGTCCCGCAACTGTGAAGCCCCGCGAGGGGACGAGCCAGGTCGCCTGACCCCAGGGCCACGTGGAAGTCTCGGATGAAGACGGAACCGTGGGCCCGCCCCACAGACCTCTTCATCCTCCGGACAGGAGGATGTGCCATGCGCAAGAAGGCCCTCATCGGGGCGCTGCTCCTGGTGGCGGGATGCGCCACCGCTGGGAACCCGACCACCAGCACGACCACCCCGAACACCGCCCCGACGACCGTCGAGGTCACCACCACCATCACCGCGGATGACGCCTTCCCCGTGACGGTCGCCGGGGACAACGGTGAGGTCACCATCGAAGAGAGGCCGGAGAGGATCGTCTCCCTCTCGTCCGTCGCCACGGAGATCCTGTTCGCCATCGGCGCCGGGGATCAGGTGGTGGCGGTCGACGACCAGTCCAACTACCCGGCGGAGGCCCCGATGACGGACCTCTCCGGCTTCACGCCCAACATCGAGGCGATCATCTCCTACTCGCCCGACCTGGTCGTCGTGTCGTACGACCCGGGTGACCTGGTTGCCGGGCTCGAGGCGGTCGGCGTGCCCGTGCTGTTGCAGCTGGCGGCCAACGAGATCGACGGGACGTACGGCCAGATCGAGGTCCTGGGTGCCGCCACCGGCCACGCCGCCGAGGCCGCAGCCGTGGTCGCCGGGATCAAGTCGGACCTGCAGGCGATCGTCGCCGAGGTGGGGGATCGTGCCGAGGGGCTCACCTACTTCCACGAGATCGACGACAACCTCTACACGTTCACCTCGGACACCTTCTTCGGCCAGGTCTACGGGCTGTTCGGCCTGGTCTCCATCGCCGACGATGCCGACCCCGACGGTTTCGGATACCCGATGCTGGCTAGCGAGTACATCGTCTCCAGGGATCCGGATCTCATCTTCCTCGCCGACAGCACCTACGGGGTGACGATCGAGACGCTGGCCGCCAGACCCGGTTGGAACGCGCTGTCGGCGCTCCAGGAGGGCCGGGTGTTCCCCATCGATGCCGACATCGCCTCGCGATGGGGGCCGCGGGTTGTCGACTTCGCTCGCGCCGTCGGCGACGCAGTCCGCGCCCTGGAGACGGAGCCGACGGGTTGAGCGAAGCCCCGGTTGCCCCCGTTCGCCGTCGCGGGCCGCTCGTCATCGGTGCGGTCACGCTCTTCGTGGCGATGCTGGTGGGTCTCACGCTCGGCCCCGCCGGTCTCGATCCGGGAAAGGTCCTCGCCAGCCTGGTCGACCTCCTGCCGGGGGTCGACACCGGAGGAGGGCTCGACGGCACGGGCCACACGATCCTCTTCGAGATCAGGTTCCCCAGGGTCCTGCTCGGTGCCCTGGTGGGGGCAACCCTCGCCCTCGCCGGGTCGGCCTATCAGGGGATCTTCCGCAACCCGCTGGCGGACCCGTATCTCCTCGGCGTGGCCGCCGGGGCCGGGCTTGGGGCGACCTTCGCCTTCGCGGCCCGGCTCGATCACGTCTGGGTGGCTCCTCTGGCCTTTGTCGGCGGCCTCGTGGCGGTGGGGGCGACCTATCTCCTCGGAAGGTCGGTGGGTGGTCGGACCACCACCTCGTTGATCCTGGCGGGTGTGGCGGTGGCGGCCTTCGCCACCGCGGTCCAGACGTTCCTCTTGCAGCGTCGCTTCGAGGTCCTCAAAGAGGTCTACTCCTGGCTTCTCGGCCGGCTCACCACCGTCGGGTGGACCGAGGTGCTGACGCTGATCCCGTACGCCGTCGTGGCGGGCGCCGTCGTCATCGGCTCGGGCCGCCTGCTCGACGTGTTGCGGCTCGGTGATGAGGAGGCGGCGTCGCTGGGCGTTCGGGTCGACCGTGTGAGGCTGTTGGTGGTCCTCGCCGCGACGCTGGCGACCGCAGCCGCGGTCTCGGTCAGCGGCCTCATCGGCTTCGTCGGGATCATCGTCCCCCACACCGTGCGCCTCGTCTTCGGCTGGAGCTACCGGGTGATCGTCCCGCTGTCCGCCCTGTTCGGGGCCGGGTTCCTGGTGGTCGCCGATCTGATGGCGCGCACCCTGATGTCACCCGCCGAACTCCCGATCGGGGTGGTGACGGCGTTCCTCGGCGCCCCCTTCTTCGTCCTGGTGCTCCGGACCATGGGGAGGACGACGTGATCCGGTGGGAGCAGGTCGAGGTCGCTTACAACGGCCGCCGGGTGCTGGGCCCGGTGACCGTCGAGGCCGGAGACGGGGAGTGGCTCGGGCTGATCGGCCCCAACGGCGCAGGCAAGTCCACGATGCTCAAGTCGGCCGTCGGCCTCGTGGAGCATCGGGGGACCGTGAAGGTGCGGAACGGGAACCGCCGACCCGGGCTGGACATCGCCTGGATGTCACAACGCCCGGCCATGCCGGAGAACATGACCGTCTCGGAGTACGTGATGCTCGGGCGGTCTCCCCACATCGGGTATCTGAGCAGCGAGGGGCCGAGGGACCGGGCGGTGGTCGCGGACGCCCTGGAGAGGTTGGCGCTCACCGACCTGGCCGGGAGGACCCTGTCCACGTTGTCCGGGGGAGAGGCACAGCGGGCGGTCCTCGCCCGGGCCGTCGCCCAGGAGGCGCCCGTCCTCCTGCTCGACGAGCCTACGGCGAGTCTCGACCTGGGGCATGCCGTGGAGGTGCTCGAGGTGGTCGAGGACCTGCGGCGGGACGGTGGGTTGACGGTGGTGACCGCCATCCACGACCTCACTCTGGCCGCCCGGTTCTGTGACCGGCTGGTGCTGGTGTCGGGTGGCGAGGTCGTGGCGGAGGGGCCTGTCGGGAGCGTGCTCACCGAGACGGTCCTGCAACCGCACTACGGCGGTGCAGTCAGCGTGGTCGAGGGGCCGGACGGGCCGGCCGTGCTGCCCCGTAGGATCGGGTCATGACCGCCGATCCTCCCACGACACCGCCGCCCAGGGCGACCGAACGCGCATCGTCTCTCGTCCTCGTCAACACCGGTGACGGGAAGGGGAAGTCGACCGCGGCGTTCGGGACCGTGATGCGCGCCATCGCCCGCGGCTGGAAGGTGGCGGTCGTCCAGTTCCTCAAGTCGGGGGAATGGAGCGTCGGCGAGGAGAAGGTCGCCCGTGAGCTCGGGGTGGACTGGTGGGCGCTCGGCGACGGGTTCACCTGGGACTCGGAGAACATGGACGAGAGCCGTGCCATCGCGGCCGAGGCGTGGCGTCGCGCCCGGGAGGTCATCGAGTCGGGGGAGTACCAGCTCGTGGTGCTCGACGAGGTCACCTATCCGATCAACTGGGGCTGGATCCCGCTGGACGAGGTGGTGGCCGTCATCGGTGGGCGACCCGAGAAGGTGAACCTGATCCTCACGGGTCGTGACGCCCCGGAGGCGATCGTGGCGATCGCCGACACGGTCACCGAGATGCGCAAGGTGAAACACGCCTTCGACGCCGGGATCGGCGCCAAGCGCGGGATCGACTACTAGCCCCCTACCCCCGGCCTGCGGCCGGCGGTACCTTCCCCCACTTCGTGGGGGACTCATCCGTCTGGCCCCGCGGCATCAGGATTTCTCCCCCGTGGAACGGCAGTGGAACGGGGGAGTGGCCCGAAGGGTCGAGGGGGCGCGAGCGGAGCGAGCAGGTAGTTGCCTCAGGCGGCGGGGGCGCGGCGGGCTGCCGCCAGCTCGAACAGATGCCGGGCGCCTTCGCCCAGGGTGGCGAAGCGATCGTCCTTGGTCTGGCCCCTGAGCCACCGGATGTGGATCTGGGCGAGGATCACCCCCATCTTCCAGGCCCCGAAGACCAGGTACCAGTCGATCGCGGAGACGTCGTCCCCCGTGAGGCTCGCGTAGCGCTCGACGGCGTCCGCGCGCGACAGCCAGCCCGGGGCGGTGGTCGGCATCATCGACAGCTCGGGCGGTGCCTCGCCCGGGTCGAACCAGGTGCCCATGAGAGTGCCCAGGTCGGTTAGGGGGTCGCCCCGGGTGCACATGTCCCAGTCGTAGACCGCCACGCAGACACCCGGGTCGTCGGGTGACACGGCCATGTTGTCGAGGCGCCAGTCGTTGTGGAGCAGGGTCGGTGGAGGCGAGGCGGGCATGTGGTCGGCCAGCCATCGTCCGACCTCGTCGGCGACCGGTATCTCGGCGAATCGTGCGTCTTCCCAACGCTTTGCCCAGCCGCTCACCTGACGGGCCAGATAGCCGTCGGGTCGTCCCAGGTCGTCGAGCCCGCACGATGCCGGGTCGACTGCGTGGAGCTCGACGAGGGTGTCGATGACGACGCCGGACAGTCTCCTGTTGGCCTCGGGATCCCGCCCGCCGCCGAACTCCTCGGGCACTTTGCCCCGGACCACGACGCCCGGGCGTCGCTCCATGATGAAGAACCTCGTGCCGATCACCGTCTCGTCCTCGCAGAGCGCCAGGGCACGCGGGGCCTTGTCGAATGCCTTCCAGAGGCGGGACAGCACCCGGTGCTCACGCACCATGTCGTGGGAGCCCTCCGCCAGAGGGCCCAAGGGCGGGCGTCGCAGCACGAGCTCCTGCCCGTCGGGGAATCGGAGGAGATAGGTCAGGTTCGCCTTGCCGCCCGAGAACTGGGTCACCGCGGGCACGTCGGCCGGGAGCCCCTCGATCCGGGACATCCATTCGACCAGGGCGTCGACGTCGAACGCCTCGTCCTCTCTGACCGCGATCAGGTCTTCCACCGGGAACGGAATCTAACGGGGCGGGTACCGTGGCCCGATCATGTCCTCACCTTTCGACATCGCCGATCGTCTGACCGAGGCCTACGCCGACCTCGATCCGCTCGAGGCCACGATCACGGGGATCGCGGGCCGCGAGCACCTTCCCACTGACTTCTCACCCGACGGGCATCACGCCCGGGCCGACATGTTTCGCACCTTCCGCAAGGAGATGGGAGCCCACCTCGGGCACGACGATCCCGTCCAGCGTTTCGCAGCCGAGGTGGTCACCGGCTGGCTGGACACCAGGCTCGCCGAGCACGACGCCGGCAAGTGGACCTGGGACGTCAACCACATCTATTCGCCGTTCCAGTGGATCTGTGACGTCTTCGACGTCATGGACAAGGAGACCGCCCAGGGATGGAGCGACATCACCGCCCGTCTCGAGTCGGTTCCCTTCATGCTGGAGGGATTCGAGCAGTCGCTCCGCGTCGGACTCGCCGACGGGCGGGTCAACGCCCGCAGGCAGATCGAGTCGGTGATCGAACAGGCGAGGGAGTCGGCCGGGGACGAGTCCCGTTTCGTCGCCCTGCTCGAAGAGGCCGGGAAGGCCGGTGTCGACACGCTGCCGGTGGCCGATGCGGTGCAGAAGGCGCGTGCCGCATGCGGGGTGTTCGCCGACTTCTTGAGCGACGTGCTCCTTCCCGAGGCGCCGGATGCAGATGGTGCCGGGTTGGAGCGCTATCGAATGGGGGTCGACCGCTACATCGGGGCCGACCTCGATCTCGAGGAGACCTACGCCTGGGGTTGGGAGGAGGTGCGCCGCCTCCGTGAGGAGATGGACCGCACGGCCGCCCAGGTGGACCCGGACAAGACCCTGGCCGAGGTCATCGAGTTGCTGGAGACCGACCCGGCGAGGAGCGCCGCCACCCGCGAGGAGTTCGTCGAGTTCGTCTCGGCCATCCAGGATCAGGCCATCGACCAGTTGGACGAAACTCACTTCGACCTGACCCCGGAGATGAAGCGGATCACGGTCAACATCGCCCCTCCCGGCGGGCCGCTGGGCGCCTGGTACGTGGGGCCGTCGGAGGACTGGAGCCGCGCCGGCTCGATCTGGTACGCCCCGGGCTCGCGCCAGAGCCTGCCCTACTGGCAGGAGGTGTCGACGGCCTATCACGAGGGCTTCCCCGGCCACCACCTCCAGGTCTGTTATGCCCTCGCCGAACAGGAGCGGCTGTCCCGGTTCCACCGCATGTACGTGTGGTACTCGGGCGCAGGGGAGGGCTGGGCCCTCTACGCCGAGCGTCTCATGGATGAGCTGGGCTACTTCGAGAAGCCCGAGTACCGACTCGGTCTCCTTTCCAGCCAGCTGTTCCGTGCGACCCGCGTCGTAGTCGACATCGGCTGCCACCTCGGGCTCCCGATCCCCGTCGACGCCCCGCTCCATGCCGGGGAGGACTGGTCGTACGAGCGGGCCGTCGACTACATGGAGCAGATCGGTCTCCAGGCCCGGGACGTCGCCGAGTCCGAGGTGAAGCGTTACCTCGGATGGCCCGCCCAGGCGATCTCGTACAAGGTGGGGGAGAGGGAGATCCTGGCCATGAGGGAGGCCGCACGCTCGGCCCCTGGCTTCGACCTGAAGGAGTTCCACACCCGCATGCTGCGTGCCGGAGCCATCCGGATCGACCAGCTGTGGAAGGTGATGTCGTGAAGAAGCAGTTCGAACCCGCCGCCCTCGAGAATCGGGACGTCTACAAGCTCATGTCGGGGCTCATCGTCCCGCGGCCCATCGGCTGGATCGGGACGAGACGGCCCGACGGCACCAACAACCTGGCGCCGTACTCGTTCTTCAACATGGTGGCCGCCGAACCGGCCGTGGTGATGTTCGCCGCCGGGCGCCGGTCGGGGGAGTTGAAGGACAGCGCCGCCTACGCCGAGGAGTCGGGCGAGTTCTCGGTGAACATCGTCTCCGAGGAGGTGGCCGAGGCCATGAACGCTACGGCGCAGAGCTACCCGGGTGGCGTCGACGAGTTCGAGATGTGCGGGCTCACCACCTGGTACGGGACGGCTACGAAGGCGCCGATGGTCGCCGAGGCCCCCGCCAACTTCGAGTGCCGGGTGATGCACGCCTTCGATCTGGGTGGGGAGACCGGTCCCCGCATCGTCTTCGGCGAGGTGGTGGCGATCCACGTCAGGGAGGACATCGTCGACGGGACCCGGATCGACCACGACGCTCTCGCCGCGGTGGGTCGCATGGCCGGCAACGAGTACGTGCCCACGACCGATCGCTTCGAGCTGATCCGACCCACGCAGTAGCCGAAGGGAAGCCGCCTATCGGCAGCCGTGCTCGACGAGTGTCGGGTAGGGGTTGATCACCACGCCGTTGAGATACATCCCGAAGTGGAGATGCGGGCTGGCCCCGGCGGCGTTGCCGGTATTGCCCACGTAGCCGATGATGTCGCCCGCCCCGACCCGGCCGTTCTTACCGAACTTGTCGAGGTGGCTGCCCAGGTAGGTGACACCGTCGTCACCGATCAGGTTCACCTGGTTGCCGCCGATCTTGCCGACCACCTGCTTCACGGTCCCCGCCACGGGGGCGCGCACGGGCGTGCCACGCGGGGCGAAGAGGTCGTTGCCCTCGTGATACCGGCCACCGGAGCGCGGGAATCCCCAGTCGTTGAAGAACGAGGCGCCCTCGAGAGGGCAGACCCAGCCGGCGGAGTTGATCACCAGCTCCTGGCCGATGCGGATCACGTTCGGGTTCGAGATGTTGTTCAGCGCCACGATGCTGGCCACGGTGGTCTTGTGGGCGGCGGCGATCGAGGCGAGACGATCGCCCGACTTCACCGTGTAGGTGACCTTGTTCCCGCCCTTCCACTCGTAGACGGGCCCGTCGAGAAACAGACGCGTGCCGGAGTAGATGACGCCGTCGAGGATCCCGTTGGCCCGGGCGATCTGCTGTGCGCTCACGCCGGAGTATTTGCCGGCGATGCTGGCGAGGGTCTCGCCTGGCTTGACGATGTGGTGCCGGTCACTGCGGGCGGCGGCGTCACTGTTGCCCCCGCTCGCCGAAGTGCCGGGGATCTTCAGCTTCTGTCCGATGCGGATCAGGTTGACGTTGCTGATGTTGTTCGCCTTGGCGATGGCCGACGCGGTCGTCCCGTACTTGGAGGCGATGCGGGCGAGGGTCTCGCCCGACTTGACCACGTGGATCACCTCCTGTTCGGGTGCAGGCTGGGCTTTGGTGTCCTCCTTCCCGGGGATCACCAGCACCTGGCCGGGGAAGATGAGGTCCGGGTTGGCGATGTTGTTCGCGGCTGCGAGCTGGGAGACCGAGACACCGTGGTCGTGGGCGATGCGCCCGAGGGTGTCACCGCGCTTGACCGTGTAATCCAGTGAGAAGACGGTGATGAAGAGCGCCAGTGAGAGGCCTACGGCCATGGCGCGGACGCGACGGCGACCCAGCATGCGATGTTGGGGCATGCGAGGTTCGGGCATGAAGTTGACTCCTTCAGCCCCCGGACTCCACTCCGCGAAAAGTGAGCCTAACCGACCTTTTGGCGATGTCCAGAGCGGATGCGCAACTGCCCGCAGGCGGCGTCGATGTCCTTGCCCCTGGTGTCACGCACGGTCACGTTGACTCCGAGGTCCCCGAGCAGGCGCGCGAAGCGCTCGATCCTGGGCTCCGCCGACGCCTTGTTGGGGCTCAGCGGCGTCGGGTTGAGGGCGATCAGGTTGACGTGGGCCCGCAATTCCCGGGCGATCCCCGCCAGCTTCACCGCCTGGTCGTCGGTGTCATTGACCCCGTCCATCATGGTCCACTCCAGGGAGACACGGCGCCCCTTCTTCTCGTAGTAGCGGTCGGCAGCGGCCACGAGGTCGGCGATGGGATAGCGGCGGTTGATCGGCACGAGGGTGCTGCGGAGGTCGTCGTCGGCGGCATGGAGGCTCACGGCGAGCGACACCGGCCACGGCTCGTCGGTGAGCCGCTTGATGCCCGGGACCATCCCGACCGTGGAGACGGTGATGGAACGTGCCGACATGCCCATCACTTCGATCATCCGGCGGATGGCCTCACGGACCCGGTCGTAGTTCGCCAGGGGCTCGCCCATGCCCATGAAGACGACGTTGGTGAGACGGTCCGGGCTCCCCGGCAGGCCGAACTTCCGGAGGAACGCCCGGGCATAGGCGACCTGGGCGACGATCTCACCGGCCTGGAGGTGGCGTTCGAAGCCGAACTGCCCGGTGGCGCAGAAGGTGCAGCCGAGTGCGCAACCCGCCTGGCTCGAGATGCAGAGTGTGACCCTTCTCGGGTAGCCCATGAGGACCGCCTCGAAGGCGGCTCCGTCGGGTGCGCGGAACAGCCATTTGCGTGTGGCGCCGCCGTCGGCCGATTGCTCCATCTCGACCTCGAACGGCCAGAGGGGCTCGAGCCGCTCCCGCAGGTCCTTGGGGAGGTTGGTCATCTCGTCGGCCCCGAGCACGGGTGTCTCGTAAAGCCAGCCCCTGAGCTGGTCCACGCGGTACGACGGGCCGTCCCCGATCAGGGAAGCCAGGTCGTCGGGATCGTGGAGGTAGGGCAATCAGACCCGCTCGGACGCTTGGTCGATCCACGACCGGGCCCGCGCCGAGCTGACACCCGCCGCCTCGGCCACCGAGTCCGGCGAGGCCTGGGCGAGTCGGGACACCGTGCCGATGCCCGCGTCGGTGAGACGCTTGGCGAAGACCGGCCCGATCCCGTCGATCGTGTCGACGGCGGGGTCCTCCTCGGCCGGCGGGACCCGGAAGGACGGTGGCTGCGGCTCGCGTGAGATGGCGACGGAGATGAACCGGTCACGCATCGCCCAGATGACGGCGGCGATGCCGCCGAGCACCCCGAGAACCTTGGCCAGACGCTTCATGCCCGGAAGGGTACCTGGTGCTTGGTACTTGGCCGGGTGGGATTGTCTCAGTACCAAGTACCCAGTACTGGCCAGAGCCACGTCAGCGGGAAACGGTGACCGCCCCTACACCCCATGCCACCTCTCGTTGCGGTACGTTGAAATCGTGAAAGCCGACTTCTACTTCGCGGGGCGGCCGCCCCAATTCGCGGCCGAGGCGGCACGGGAGGCGCGCCGTCTCGGCTACAGCGGGTTCTTCACCGCCGAGACCCAGTTCGATCCGTTCCTGCCTCTGGTCGTCGCCGGCATGGAAGAGCCGGACCTCGACCTCGGGACCGCCATCGTGGTGGCGTTCCCTCGCTCGCCGATGGTGGTGGCCCACACGTCGTGGGACCTCGCACGGCTCACGGGGGGACGCTTCCTGCTCGGTCTGGGGACACAGGTTCGCGCCCACATCACACGGCGCTTCTCGACGACCTGGGACAAGCCGGTGGCCCGTCTGCGCGACTACATCCTCGCCCTGCGGGCCATCTGGGACGCCTGGCAGAACTCGACCCCGCTCCGGTACGAAGGCGAGTTCTATCAGTTCACCCTGATGACGCCGTTCTTCGATCCGGGGCCGATCCCGAACCCCGAGGTCCCCGTCTACATCGCGGGCGTCGGGCCGGGGCTGAGCAAGATGGCGGGTGAGGTCTGTGACGGCTTCCACGTCCATCCCTTCCATACGGTGCGCTATCTGGACGAGGTGGTCCTCCCAGCGATCACCAAGGGTGCCGAGTCGAACGGCCGCAGCCTCGACGACGTGACCCGGGTCACGTCGATCTTCATCGCCACCGGGCACACCGAGTCGGAGGTGGAGCAGGCGATGGGGCCGATCCGACAGCAGATCGCCTTCTACGCCTCGACCCCCTCATACCGGGCGGTGCTCGACGCCAGCGGATGGGACATCGGCGATCAGCTCCACGCCATGTCCAAACGGGGCGAGTGGGCCGGGATGGCTGACCTGATAACCGACGAGATGGTCGCCGAGGTGGGGATCGTCGGGACCGTCGACCGGATCGGGCCGGCCATCAAGGAGCGATACGGCGACCGGGTGCAGCGGGTCGGCTTCTACACGATCGGCGGGGTTCTCCAGTCGGATCCCGATGCCGTCGCCCAGGTCCTCACCGACCTGGGGGACTGACACTCAGAAGACGGCCGCGTCCGTCGTGTCGACCCTCGGGTCGGCCGCCGCGACCCGTTCGTCCCCATCGAGTCCGATCACCGACATCGGTCCCCAGCCACCCTGTGGCCCGTCGACGATCTCGATCTCGTGGCCGCGACGGCGCAGGTCTTCGATGACCGACGCCGGGGTGTCCGGCTCCACCTGGAGTCGGGAGGTGCTGTCAGGCCCGAATTCGGACATCGCCCACCTGGGCATCCCCTGGGCCACGGCGGGTTCGACCCCGGAGCCGACGATCCGGGCCGACAGCTGGGCGACGAGTTGCGGCTGGATGTCGCCGCCACGGGTGCCGATCAGCCATGCCGGCTGGTCGCCGTTCGTCCACAGCGTGGGGGACAGCGTGTGCATGGGTCGCTTGCCGGGGAGGATCTGGTTGGGATGGCCGGGGGTGAGTGTGAAGCCCCGGCCCCGGTCGTGGAGCAGGAAGCCCGAGCGGGCGGCGCCGAAAGGCGAGCCGGTCCCGTAGTAGTTGGACTGGATGATCGAGACCCCCATCCCGTCTGCGTCGGCGGCGCACATGTAGGCGGTGCCCGAGACCCGGTGCGGTGTGGACGGCCAGGAGCCGGCGGTCTCGCCGATGGTCTCCGCCCAACGCCGGAGACGATCCCGGTCCACGAGGAGGTCGGGCGTGAGCGGGGCGGTTCCCGGGTCGGTGACCACGTCGTCCCGCTCCCAGGCGAGGCAGCGGTACGCCTCGATCATGAGGTGCCACCACCTCGGATCCTCGGGGTCGTCGGGAGGGTCGAGCATCTCGAACACCGCGACCGTCGCCGGGCCCAGATAGCCCTGGGAGTTGGGCGGCATCGTCCAGGCGACGTGCCCGAGGGTCTCCACGCCGACCGGGTCGACCCACTCGGCCTGCGACCTGGCCAGGTCGTCCACGGTGATGGTCCCGCCGAGCGCGTCGATGATGTCCTCACCGGGTGTCCCGAGATAGAAGGTCTCACGCTCGCCGCTCCCGGCCAGGGCCTCGAGGGTCGCTGCCAGCTCGGGGCGGGTGACGTGCTCCCCGGGCTCGATTGGCCGGCCATTCGGATAGAAGGCGGCGACGGCCGGGTTGTCCCGGTACCGGTCGGCCTGGATCGTGAACGCCCGGGACTGCTCGGTGGAAGCCGGGAACCCTCCCCGTGCCAGTTCGATCGCAGGCGCCAGGACGTCTCCCAAGGAGAGCGAGCCGAGCTCTTTGCTCAGGGCGATCATCCCGTCTACGCATCCCGGCACCGTGACGACCAGCGGGTGGTCGGCCGGGATGTCACGGAGCCCCCGGGCCGCCAGCTCGGAGCCGTCGGCGTTGGAGCCAGCCCGGCCCGAGGAGTTGAGTGCCCGGGGTCGTTCCCACCCCGGACGATGGACGAGGGCGAACAGGTCCCCACCGAGACCGCACGTCTCCGGGGCGACGACACCCTGGGCGGCGACGATGGCGAGGGCGGCGTCGACGGCGTTGCCGCCGGCTTCGAGGATCGTGCGTCCGGCCGCGGCCGACAGACGGTGTGGGGACGCGACTGCCCGTCCGCTCATTCGGTCTTGAGATCGGGGAGGAAGCGGTTGAGGGCGTCGAGCACCGAGCGCACCGCTGCTCGGGTGTCGTCCTCGTCGACATAGGCGGCGCCGATGAGTGTCCGCTCCCGTGCCTCGGTCATGAGGACGACCTGGGCAATGGCCATTCGGCGGCTACCCAGGGTGACAACGTCCACCGAGCCGATCCCGAAGGCGACTGCTTGATCGACCGCCTGGCGAATGGCGCCGATGGTGGCCTCGGCGACCAGACGGGGCCGGATGGCCTGTGCCGCGGCCCCGGTCGCCTTGCCGATGAGAAGGCTGTCCTCCCAACGGAGCGTCACCGTGACCTCGGCCTTGGTGCCCTCGAGCACCTCGGCAACGTCGACCAACGCCGGGCGCATGCCCTGTTCGAGGTCGGCGTCGGACAACTGGACGACCGAGACGACGCGTCGGTCGATGTTCAGCGAGAAGACCGCCTGGGCGAGTGATTGGATGTCGCGCACCAGCTGTTTGGCGGGCTTGGTGCGGCGCGCCAGGACATGGACCTCCTCGACGTGGCCGTTGGAGGCCACCACCCTCGCAGCTTCGACCCCGTCGAGCCTTCCGATCTTCTCCTGGAGTGCCCTGACGTCCACGGTCACGACAGCGTACCGTGGTCGTTGCGCGCGTGACGCGGTAGTTCGCACCGATTCCTCTTGTTGACCGCGTCACGCAGGTCTAGATTGGCTGACGCTGGAAGCTGTACCAACCGTGGGGCAGGGGTCTCCGACCGTTGCCACCTCTACGACCCCGGCGGGCGAAGTCAGGGGCCTCATATTTGACATGTGAAGTTTCCCGGACCGAGAGGTTCCGGGAATGGGTGAGCGCCGGCGTCATGCTGTAACGATCACAACGCTTATACCTAGCGAAGCGGAATCGATACCGTTGGAAAAGCAATTCCGGCGGAAAACGATCACGAAGGTGAGCGTGATTGAGCATGAAGG